>NZ_JBFRDX010000014.1:0-112411 GCF_052114005.1 Marmoricola sp. RAF53
GGACGGCACCCGGTGAGCGCACCGGACGCGGCCGCCTGGGCGGCCGCTGCCGTCGGGCTCGTCGCCGGCGGAGCGGGCGGGCTGCTCGTGCGGCCGATGATCGCGTGGCTGCCCGAGCCGGACCCCGAGCCGGACCCCGATCCGGCGCCCGAGCCCTCACCCGAGCCCGCAGAACCCGCGAAGGTGCTCTACCGCGACCTCGCCGCCACGCCCGGCCTGCCGCTGCGGGCCGCCCTGATCGGGGCGTTCTGCGGCGCGCTGATCGGCCTCGCGACCGGGTGGGACCCGACCCTGCTGCTGGTGCTGCCGCTGATCCCGGTCGGGATCGGCCTCGGCTTCATCGACGCCCGCACCCGGCTGCTGCCGACCCGGCTGGTGCTGCCGGCCACCGCGGCCGCGCTCCTGCTCGGGGCCCTGGTCTCCTGGCTCACCGACGACTGGTCGGCGCTGCTCCGCGGCCTGGTCGCGATGCTGGTCGTCCGCAGCCTTTTCTGGGTGCTCTGGTTCATCCGGTCAGCCGGGATGGGGTTCGGCGACGTTCGGCTCTCCGCCCTGCTCGGCTTCGTGCTCGGCTACCTCGGCTGGCCGGAGGTCATCGTCGGGATCTACGCCGGCTTCCTCGAGTTCGTGATCCCGGGCATCGTGCTCGCCGTGGTCCACCGTGACCGGGCCCGGCTGAAGACCCGGACGCCGTTCGGCCCGGCGCTGCTCGCCGGGGCCGTCACCGGCATCGTGCTCGGGCCCTGGATCGCGCGGAGCCTCGGCTACTGAGTCTCGGGTACGGACGGTCCGCGCCGGCCGCGGCGTCGCGCGTGACAGACTTCGCCCATGCTCCGATGGCTCACCGCGGGGGAGTCGCACGGCCCCTCCCTCGTCGCAATCCTCGAAGGCCTGCCCGCCCACGTGCAGGTGACGTCGGCCGACATCGCCGACGCGCTCGCCCGTCGCCGCCTCGGCTACGGCCGCGGTGCTCGGATGAAGTTCGAGCAAGACGAGGTGACCATCAGCGGCGGGATCCGCCACGGGGAGACCCAGGGCGGCCCGGTCGCGATCGTCGTCGGCAACACCGAGTGGCCGAAGTGGGAGCGGGTCATGTCCGCCGACCCGGTGCCGCAGGACGAGCTTGACACCCTGGCCCGGAACGCGCCGCTGACCCGGCCGCGTCCCGGTCACGCCGACCTGGCCGGCATGCAGAAGTACGACTTCGAGGAGGCCCGCCCGATCCTCGAGCGCGCCTCCGCGCGCGAGACCGCGGCCCGGGTCGCGCTCGGCCGGGTCGCCTCGGCCTTCCTGGAGCAGGCCACCGGTGCGCGGATCGTGTCGCACGTGATCGAGCTCGGCGGCGTGCGCGCCCCGGCCGGCCTGGTGCCGGTTCCCGACGACGTCGCCGCCCTGGACGACAACCCGGTCCGATGCCTGGACCCGCAGACCTCCGAGGCGATGGTCGCCGCGATCGACCAGGCCCACAAGGACGGCGACACCCTCGGTGGCGTCGTCGAGGTCGCCGTGCACGGTCTCCCGCCGGGCCTCGGTTCGCACGTGCACTGGGACCGCCGGCTCGACGCCCGGCTG
The DNA here is from genome assembly GCF_052114005.1 of Marmoricola sp. RAF53. Lineage (NCBI taxonomy): Bacteria > Bacillati > Actinomycetota > Actinomycetes > Propionibacteriales > Nocardioidaceae > Marmoricola > Marmoricola sp. RAF53. Next base: position 1,573 of record NZ_JBFRDX010000014.1, read on the forward strand.
GCCGGTGCGCTCATGGGCATCCAGGCGATCAAGGGTGTCGAGGTCGGCGACGGCTTCGAGCTCGCCGCGACGCCGGGGTCGAAGGCGCACGACGAGATCGAGGCCGGCGACGACGGCATCCGGCGTACGTCGGGCCGCTCCGGCGGCACCGAGGGCGGGATGACGACCGGTGAGGTGCTCCGGGTCCGGGCCGCGATGAAGCCGATCGCGACCGTGCCGCGGGCGCTGCGGACCATCGACGTCGCCACCGGCGAGGCCGCGGTCGCGCACCACCAGCGATCCGACGTCTGTGCCGTCCCGGCCGCCGGCATCGTCGCCGAGGCGATGGTCGCCCTGGTCGTGGCCGACGCCGTGCTGGAGAAGTTCGGCGGCGACTCGGTCGCCGAGACCCGCCGCAACGTCGAGACCTACCTGGCGAACCTGAGGTTCCGGTGAGCGGTGCCCGTCCACGGCCGGCCGTCGTGCTGGTCGGCACGATGGGGGCCGGGAAGACCACGGTCGGCCGGATCGTCGCCGAGAAGCTCGGCCTGAATTTCCTGGACACCGACCACCTGGTCGAGGAACGGGCCGGCAAGAGCGTCGCGGAGATCTTCGTCGACGACGGTGAGACGGCGTTCCGGGCGCTGGAGCACCAGGCGGTCGCCGACGCGCTCGCGAGCCATGACGGCGTGCTCGCGCTCGGCGGCGGTGCCGTCCTCGACCCCGCGACCCGGACACTGCTCGACGGCCACCGCGTGGTCTTCCTCAAGGTCGGGCTCTCCGACGCCGCGTCCCGGGTCGGCCTCGGCGTCTCCCGGCCGCTGCTGCTCGGCAACGTCCGCGGCCGGATCAAGCAGCTCCTCGACGAGCGCACCCCGGTCTACGCCGCCGTCGCCGGGCACACGGTCGAGACCGACGGCCGCACCGCGACCGAGGTGGCTGACGAGGTCCGGGCGCTGGTGCAGGATGGTGACCATGCCTGACAACCCGACCGGGCAGACCGGCGCCGCGACGCGGATGCACGTCGGCGGCGCCTCCCCGTACGACGTCGTCGTCGGCCACGGTGTCCTGGACGAGGTCGCCCGCGTCCTCGGCGACGATCCGCAGCGCATCGCGGTCTGCTACGCCGAGCCGCTCGCCACCCTGGCCGAGCGGGTGATCGCCACCCTGGACGGCTACGAGGTGCTCCGGCTGGTGCTGCCCGACGGCGAGGTCGCCAAGACCGGTGCGGTCGCCCTGGACGCCTGGGAGAAGCTCGGCGCCGCCGGGTTCACCCGCTCCGACGCCGTCGTGACCGTCGGCGGCGGCGCGACCACCGACATGGGCGGTTTCATCGCCGCCACCTGGCTGCGCGGCGTGCCGGTCGTGCACGTCCCGACCACGCTGCTCGCGATGGTCGACGCGGCGGTGGGCGGCAAGACCGGCATGAACACCGGTGCCGGCAAGAACCTGGTCGGCTCCTTCCACGAGCCCGCCGGGGTGGTCTGCGACCTCGACGTGCTCTCCACCCTGGCCGAACCGGAGCTGATCGCCGGGCTCGGCGAGGTCGTCAAGTGCGGGTTCATCGCGGACCCGGCGATCCTCGAGCTCATCGAGAACTGCCCGGCAGACGCCCTGGAGCCCAGGTCCGCCGAGCTGCGCGAGCTGGTCGAGCGCGCGATCGCGGTGAAGATCGCCGTCGTGGTCGACGACCTCAAGGAGACCGGCGGCGCCGACGGCCACCCCGGGCGCGAGACGCTCAACTACGGCCACACCCTGGCGCACGCGATCGAGAAGGCCACCTCCTACCGGGTCCGGCACGGCGAGGCCGTCGCCCTCGGCATGGTCTACGTCGCCGAGCTGGCCCGGCTCGCCGGCCGCCTCGACGACGCCACCGCGGCCCGGCACCGCACCGTGCTCGCCGCGGTCGGGCTGCCGACCCGGTTCGACGCCGCCCCCTTCGAGGACCTCCTCGCCACCATGCGGGTCGACAAGAAGTCCCGCGGGAACCAGCTCCGGTTCGTCGTGCTCGACGGCCTGGCCCGGCCGAGCGTGCTCGCCGACCCCGACGAGGCCGACCTGCGGGCGGCGTACGCGCACCTCGGCGGTGCCGGATGAGGCGGGCGCTGGTGCTCAACGGTCCGAACCTGGGCCGTCTGGGCCGCCGTCAGCCGGAGATCTACGGTTCCACCAGCCACGACGAGCTCGCCGCGCTCTGCGTCGGGTGGGGCCAGGACCTCGGGCTCGACGTCGAGGTCCGGCAGACCAACCACGAGGGCGAGCTGCTCGACTGGCTCAACCAGGCCGCCGACGAGGAGACCCCGGTGGTGCTCAACGCCGCCGCCTGGACGCACTACTCCTACGCCCTGTACGACGCCTGCGCCCAGCTGGTCGCGCCGCTGGTCGAGGTGCACATCTCCGACCCGGCCCAGCGGCCGGAGGTCTTCCGGCACACCTCGGTCGTCACCCCGCACGCCGCGACCGTGATCGCCGGGCACGGCATCGACGGCTACCGGATCGCCCTGGAGCACCTCGCCGGTGTCCTCGGCTGACGCGTCCACGACGGTCCGGGACCGGCGCGCCGGTCCCGAGGCGGGCTCGGCGCTGAGGATCCTCGGTGCCGCGGCGCTCCTCGGCGGGCTGACCGTCGGGCTCTTCTCGCGGCTGGGGATGCACCTGCTGATCCGGCTCAACGCCGACGCCGACGGCGTCACCAGCGACGACGGCTTCGAGATGGGCCGGTTCACCGTCGGCGGCTCGCTCAACCTGCTCCTCGTCGGGGTGGGGCTCGGCCTGGTCAGCGGCGTCCTCTACCTGCTGCTCCAGCCGCTGTGCTTCGGTCCGGACTGGTTCCGCACGCTCTCGCTCGCGGTCGGCGCGGGCACGGTCGCCGCGACCCAGGTGGTGCACGCGGACGGCGTGGACTTCCGGCTGCTCGGCCCGCTGGCGCTCGCGGTCGGGATCTTCGTGGCCCTGCCGATGCTCCAGGTGGCGCTCCTCGACCTGTGGGCCCGGCGGATCCGCCGGGGCCGCGGAACCGCGGAGCCGCGGCTCGGGGGAGCGCTCGCCTGGGTGCTCCGCGGACTGCTCGTGGTCTGGTTCGTCCTCGCGGTGGCCTCGCTGGTCGGGGACGTGCACACCCTCGCGGCCGCGGCGGGATAGACTCACGCGTTGGCGCCAGCACCACTGCTGCGCGCCGGAAGACTCACACTCCCGAGAACGACAGGGCTCCCGCACGCATGGCAACCACGAACGACCTCAAGAACGGCATGGTTCTCAACATCGACGGCCAGCTCTGGCAGGTCACCGAGTTCCARCACGTCAAGCCCGGCAAGGGCCCGGCCTTCGTGCGGACCAAGCTGCGCAACGTGGAGTCCGGCAAGAACGTCGACAAGACGTTCAACGCGGGTACCAAGGTTGAGACGGCCAACGTCGACAAGCGGACGATGCAGTACCTGTACAACGACGGCACGAACTTCGTCTTCATGGACACCTCGACCTACGACCAGCTCGAGGTCTCGCCGGAGATCGTCGGCAACGCGGTCAACTTCATGCTGGAGAACCAGGAGGCGATCGTCGCCACCAACGACGGCCGCGTCCTGTTCATCGAGCTCCCCGCCTCGGTCGAGCTCGTGATCACCTTCACCGAGCCGGGTCTCGCCGGCGACAGCGCCACCGGGCGCACCAAGCCGGCCACCCTGGAGACCGGCCACGAGATCCAGGTCCCGCTCTTCATCAACCAGGGCGAGAAGGTCAAGGTCGACACCCGCGACTCCTCGTACCTGGGCCGCGTCAAGGGCTGACGCCCGCGATGAGCGCACGGTCCAAGGCCCGCAAGCGGGCGCTCGACCTCATCTTCGCCGCCGAGGCGCGTCAGCAGGTCGCCACCGACCTGCTGAACGAGCAGGTCATGGCGGGTGACGTCCCCTCCAACGAGTACACGGTCACCCTCGTCAAGGGGGTCGCCGAGCACGCCGGCCGGCTCGACGAGCTGATCACCGAGTACAGCCGCGACTGGACGCTGGAGCGGATGCCGGCGGTCGACCGCAACGTGCTCCGGCTGGCGATCTTCGAGGTGCTCTACGTCGAGGACGTCCCGGACGCGGTCGCGATCAGCGAGGCGCTGAACCTGGTCCGCGACCTGTCCACCGACGAGTCGCCGTCGTTCGTCAACGGCGTCCTCGGCCAGATCTCGCGGGACAAGGCGCGCCTGACCGCCTGAGGCTGGCACCAGCGCGATGTCCCTGGTTGGCTGGGCGCATGAGCGAGACGATCGGGTGCGACGTCGTGGTGGTGGGCCTCGGCCCGGGTGGTGAGCACGTGGCCGGCAGCCTGGCCCGCGCCGGGCTGGACGTCGTCGGCGTCGACGAACGCCTGGTCGGCGGCGAGTGCCCGTACTTCGGGTGCATCCCGTCGAAGATGATGATCGCCGCCGCGGAGACACTCCGGCAGGTACGCCGCGTCGACGGCCGGGCCGGCACCGCGACGGCGACACCGGACTGGACCCCGGTGGCCACCCGGATCCGGGACGAGGCGACCGACGACTGGGACGACCAGGTCGCGGTCGACCGTCTGGTCGACGCAGGCGCGCGGTTCGTGCGCGGCCGCGGCCGGATCAGCGGACCGCACGAGGTCACCGTCACGGCCCCCGACGGCAGCACCAGCACGTACGCCGCCCGGCGCGGCATCGTGCTCAACACCGGGACGACGCCGGTCGCTCCACCGGTGGACGGGCTGGCGGGCACGCCGTACTGGACGAACCGGGAGGCGGTCCGGCTCACCGAGCTGCCCGGCTCGCTGGTCGTCATCGGCGGCGGCGCGATCGGCTGCGAGCTGGCCCAGGTCTTCGCGACCTTCGGGGTCGCCGTGACGGTCGTCGAGGTGGCCGACCGGATCGTGGCGCCGGAGGAGCCGGAGGCGTCGCGGCTGCTGGCGGAGGCGTTCGCCGCCGACGGCATCGAGGTCCTCGGCGGAGCCCGGATCGAGCGGGTCGAGCACGACGGCGACCGGTTCTCGGTGGTCCTGGGCGACCGCACCCTGACGGCCGACCGGCTCCTGGTCGCGGCCGGGCGCCGCAACAACCTCGCCGACCTCGGGCTGGAGCACGTCGGCCTGGACCCGGAGGCCCGGGTGCTGGACCCGGACGAGCGGATGCGGGTCGCCGAGGGTGTCTGGGCCGTCGGGGACATCGCCGGGAAGGGCGCGTTCACGCACGTGTCGATGTACCAGGCGGACGTGGTGATCCGGGACCTGCTCGGTGAGGACGGACCGTGGGCGGACTACCGTGCGGTCGGCCGCGTGACCTTCACCGCGCCCGAGATCGGCTCGGTCGGCCTCACCGAGAAGGCGGCCCGTGACCGCGGGCTGAACGTGCGCGTGGCGACCGGCGACCTGGGCTCGCGCGGCTGGATCGCGGAGGACCACGGACTGGTCAAGCTCGTCGCCGACGCCGACCGCGGCGTCCTGGTCGGCGGCACCACCGTCGGCGCGACCGGGGGAGAGGTGCTGTCGATGGTCGCGACCGCGGTCCACGCCGAGGTCCCGATCAGCACCCTGGCCGAGATGCACTTCGCCTACCCGACGATCCACCGCGCGGTGCAGCCGGTGCTGCGCGCGCTGCTCTGAGGCCGCTCAGAGGAGCTGCGCGGCGGTCTCGAGCTCGGTGAGCGCGTCCTCGGTGTAACGGGCGAGGCGCTGCAGGTGCGGGATCGTGTCGCGGCAGCCGACCAGGCCGAGAGTCACCTTGTCGACGTACCCCACGAGGGTGACGTTCAGGCCGTAGCCGTCGGAGAGGAACGAGACCGGCACCAGGCTGACCAGCCGGGCACCGGCCAGGTAGAGCGGTTCCCGGGAGAGCACCAGGTTCGAGACCACGAAGTTGAACAGCGGCGGCGCCGGGGCGATCTTCTGGGAGAAGGCGATCGGGAGCAGCCCGGCCAGGGTGAACTGCTGGAGGGCGCCGGGGGAGAGCGCCACCAGCTCCTTCTTGCCGCGCGCGGTGACCGCGCTGATCCCCGCGAGCCGTTCCAGCGGGTCCTCGACGTCGGTCCCCAGCGGGCAGATGAACCCGGCCGCGGCGTTGATCGTCTCCTCGTCGCGGTCGATCCCGACCGGGACCGACGCGGTCAGGGTGCGGGCCGGGAGCGCATCGGTCTCGGCCAGGTAGCGGCGTACCGAACCGGCCAGGGCGGCCAGGACGACGTCGTTCACGCTGGTACCGCTCGCCGTCGCCACGGCTTTCAGGCGGGCCAGCTCGAGGTCGACCATCGCCAGCCGGCGGTGCCGGGTCACCTTCTGGTTGAACGGCGTCCGCGGGGTGCGCAGCGCGCCGAGCACCGCGCTGTTCGCGCCGCTGGCCATCTCGACGACCTTGCCGGCCATCTCGCCGGCGGCGCCCATGCTCTCCACGATCCCGCGGGCCAGCCGGATCGCCGCGCGCTCGGCCCGGACGAGCTCCGCGGACTCCTCGGGCCCGGCCGCGTCCGGGCCGACCGCCCCCTCCGGGTCGGTGCTCAGCCACTGCTTGATCGTGCGGATCGCGCCGAGGCCGTCGGTGGCGCCGTGGTGGGCCTTGAAGTAGAAGGCGAACCGGTTGCCCTCCAGGCCCTCGACGACGTGCGCCTCCCACAGCGGCTTGGACAGGTCGAGGGGGTGGCTGTGCAGCCGTTCGATCAGCTGACCGAGCTGGGCGTCGGTGCCCGGCGACGGGAGCGCCGAGAGCCGGACGTGGTACGTCGGGTCCGGCTCGGTCTCGACCCAGCGCGGCAGCGAGCCGGCCGGCCCGGCCTCGATCCGGCTGTTGTACGGGAACGGCACCCAGGACAGCTCGGAGAAGGCGCGGTGCAGGTCGCGGACCCACTCCGGACCGGCTCCCGGCGGGAGCTCGAAGACGGCGCCGCAACCGATGTGCAGCGGCGCGCGCGAGGTCTCCATCCGGACGAACATGCTGTCCACCGGGCTGAGCAGACGCGCCATCGCGGACCTCCCCACTGGTCGGACGACATCGTAGGGGCTGATAAGGTCGGACGCGTTCGACATCCTTTAACGAGCCGTCCTGTGAGGCGGAGAAGGAGGTCAGGCGCTGGTGCCTACGCAGCCGCCTACCCAGCAGACCGTGCCTGCGAGCGACGGTCCGGACCCGGTCCCCGGGCGCACCGTCCTCGACGCCCGTGACATCAACCGGGCACTCACCCGCATCGCGCACGAGATCCTCGAGCGGCAGAAGGGCGCCAAGGACCTGGTCCTGCTCGGCATCCCGAGCCGCGGCGTCCACCTGGCGCACCGGATCGCGGCGAAGATCTCGGAGGTCGAGGGCACCGAGGTCCCGGTCGGCTCCCTCGACATCACCATGTACCGCGACGACCTGCGGCTGCGCCCGGCCCGCGCCCTGGCGCGCACCGAGATCCCGCACGGCGGCATCGACGACAAGACGGTCGTCCTGGTCGACGACGTGCTCTTCTCCGGCCGCACGATCCGGTCCGCGCTCGACGCGATGAACGACATCGGCCGCCCCCGGGCGGTCCGGCTCGCCGTGCTGGTCGACCGCGGCCACCGCGAGCTCCCGATCAGGGCCGACTTCGTCGGCAAGAACCTGCCGACCTCGACCAGCGAGAAGGTCGCCGTCCGGCTCGGCGAGTACGACGGGGAGGACTCGGTGACGATCCTGTGAGCGCCTTGCAGAAGGGACACCTGCTCAGCGCGGGCGACCTGACCCGCGACGAGGCCGAGCTGATCCTGGCCACCGCCGAGGAGCTCCGCTCGCTGGCGGACCGGCCGATCAAGAAGCTGCCGGCGCTGCGCGGCCGCACCGTGGTCAACCTGTTCTTCGAGGACTCGACCCGGACCCGGATGTCCTTCGAGGCTGCCGCCAAGCGCCTCTCGGCCGACGTCATCAACTTCTCCGCCAAGGGCTCCTCGCTCAGCAAGGGCGAGTCGCTCAAGGACACCGCGCTCACCCTCGAGGCGATGGGCGCGGACGCCGTCGTCGTCCGGCACTGGGCCTCCGGTGCGCCGCACAACCTGGCCAACGCGGGCTGGTCGCGGTCCAGCGTGATCAACGCCGGCGACGGCACCCACGAGCACCCGACCCAGGCGCTGCTGGACGCGTTCACGATGACCCGGCACCTCGGCACCGGGCCGACGAAGAGCATCGACGGCCGCCGGATCGCGATCGTCGGCGACGTGCTGCACAGCCGGGTGGCCCGCTCGAACGCGCTGCTGCTGCAGACCCTCGGCGCCGAGGTCACCCTGGTGGCGCCGCCGACCCTGCTGCCGTTCGGGGTCGAGACCTGGGGCGTCCAGACGTCGTACGACGTCGACGCGGTCCTGCCCAAGGCGGACGCGGTGATGATGCTGCGCGTCCAGCGCGAGCGGATGAACGCCTCCTACTTCCCGAGCGTGCGCGAGTACTCGCGGCGCTACGGCCTGGACGCCCGCCGGATGGCGACGCTCCAGGACCACGCGATCGTGATGCACCCCGGCCCGATGATCCGCGGCATGGAGATCACCGCCGACGTCGCGGACTCGCAGAAGTCCGTGATCGTCGAGCAGGTGACCAACGGCGTCGCGGTCCGGATGGCCGTCCTGTACCTGCTGCTCGGCGGCTCCGAGCCGGCCGTCTCCACCCACTCGTCCGAGGAGAGTCCCGCGTGACCCGCTACCTGATCCAGAACGTCCGGCCGCTCGGCGGGGACGCCGTCGACCTGCTGCTCGCGGACGGGGTGATCGCGGAGATCGGGACCGGCCTGGACGCCGACGGCGCCGAGGTCGTCGACGGCTCCGGGCTGATCGCGCTGCCCGGCCTGGTCGACCTGCACACGCACCTGCGCGAGCCCGGCCGCGAGGACGCCGAGACGGTGGAGAGCGGCACCAGCGCTGCCGCGCTCGGCGGTTTCACCGCCGTGCACGCGATGGCCAACACCGACCCGGTGGCCGACACCGCCGGTGTCGTCGAGCAGGTCTGGCGGCTCGGCCGCGAGGCCGGACACTGCGACGTCTACCCGGTGGGCGCGGTCACCGTCGGGCTGGAGGGCGAGCGGCTCGCCGAGCTCGGTGCGATGGCCGACTCGGCGGCCCGGGTCCGGGTCTTCTCCGACGACGGCAAGTGCGTCTCGGACGCGGTGCTGATGCGCCGCGCTCTGGAGTACGTGAAGGCCTTCGACGGAGTCGTGGCCCAGCACGCCCAGGAGCCGCGGCTCACCGAGGACGCCCAGATGAACGAGGGCGAGCTCTCCGGCCGCCTCGGCCTGCGCGGCTGGCCGGCCGTCGCCGAGGAGGCGATCATCGCCCGCGACGTGCTGCTGGCCGAGCACGTCGGGTCACGGCTCCACGTCTGCCACGTCTCCACCGCCGGATCGGTCGAGATCGTCCGCTGGGCCAAGTCACGGGCAGCGAAGAACGGGGGGTGGAGCGTCACCGCGGAGGCGTGCCCGCACCACCTGCTGCTCACCGACGAGACGGCCGCGTCCTACGACCCGATCTTCAAGGTGAACCCGCCGCTGCGCACCGCGGCCGACGTCGAGGCGCTCCGCGACGGCCTGGCCGACGGCACCATCGACATCGTCGCCACCGACCACGCCCCGCACCCGCACGAGGACAAGGACTGCGAGTGGCAGGCCGCGGCCTTCGGCATGCTCGGGCTGGAGACGGCGCTGTCGATCGTGCAGCACACCATGGTCGACACCGGCCTGATCGGCTGGGCCGAGGTCGCCGAGCGGCTCTCCTCGGCACCGGCCCGGATCGGCCGCGTCGACGCGGACCACGGCCGCCCGATCGCGGTCGGCGAGCCCGCCAACGTGGTCCTGTACGACGCCGCCGCGACCCGGACGATCGAGCCGAGCGAGATGTCCTCGCTCTCCCGCAACACCCCGTACGCCGGGATGGAGCTGCCCGGCCGCGTGGTCGCCACCTTCCTGCGCGGGAAGCCGACCGTCCTCGACGGGAAGCTGGCCTGATGAGACTCTTCCGGCATGCGTCGGGCGGGATCCCCGCCCTGGTGCCGATCCCGCCGATCGCGGAGCTCCCGGCGGCGAAGATGCAGGCCTCGGGCCGCTACCTGGGCACGTTCGACACCGACGGCCAGCGGGTGATCGGGCACAGCCTGGCCGCGAAGAGTGCGGCGCGGCTGTCGTTGTCCGCCGAGGCGCTCGACGTCGTGCGGATCGCCGGCTCGTTCCGGATCCGCGCCGAAACGCTGCGCGGGGCCCGTTCGGCGGCGACGTTCGGCGGCAAGGCGGTGGACAACCTGCTGGTGGTGCGCTGGACCCACGAGGGTCTCGACTGGGAGACGGGTTTCCGGATGGACCCCGCACGCAGCGTGCGGGACGCCGCCAAGGCCCAGATGGGCCGTACCAAGAGCACCGTGCGGCCCGAGGTGGACGCCTGGGTCCGATCGATCTCGAAGATCTCAAGGGGTAACGCATGACGACCGAAGCAATCCTCGTCCTCGAGGACGGACGCACCTTCCGCGGGGAGTCCTACGGCGCGACCGGGGAGACGTTCGGCGAGGCCGTGTTCTCGACCGGGATGACCGGCTACCAGGAGACGCTGACCGACCCGTCGTACCACCGGCAGGTGGTGGTCATGACGGCTCCGCACATCGGCAACACCGGCATGAACGACGAGGACCCGGAGTCGCGGAGGATCTGGGTCAGCGGCTACGTCGTCCGCGAGCCCGCCCGGGTGCCGTCGAACTGGCGCTCGGTGCGCTCGCTGGACGACGAGCTCCGCGCGCAGGGCGTGGTCGGGATCAGCGGGATCGACACCCGCGCGCTCACCCGGCACCTGCGCGAGCGGGGTGCGATGCGGGTCGGCATCTCCTCCACCGAGACCGACCCGGCCGCCCTGCTGGAGCGCGTGCGCGCGTCGTCCGAGATGGCCGGCGCCGAGCTCTCCGACGAGGTCACCACCGCCGAGGCCTACGTGGTCCCCGCGGTGGGGGAGAAGGTCGCCACCGTCGCGGCCGTCGACCTCGGCATCAAGACGAACACGCCGCGGATGATGAGCGAGCGCGGCATCGAGGTGCACGTGCTCCCGGCGACGTCGACCATCGACGACGTGCTCGCGGTGGGTGGCGACGCGGGGCCGGACGGGCTCTTCTTCTCCAACGGACCCGGCGACCCGGCCGCGACGACCGGCCAGGTCGAGCTGCTCCAGGAGGCGCTCGGCCGGGACCTGCCGTACTTCGGGATCTGCTTCGGCAACCAGCTGTTCGGCCGCGCCCTCGGGTTCGGCACCTACAAGCTGAAGTACGGCCACCGCGGCATCAACCAGCCGGTGATGGACCGCACCACGGGCAAGGTCGAGGTCACCGCGCACAACCACGGCTTCGCGGTCGACGCCCCGCTGGAGGGCAGCACCGCGACGCCGTACGGCGAGGCAGGCGTGAGTCACGTCTGCCTCAACGACGGCGTCGTCGAGGGGCTCGAGCTCCGCGACGCGAGCGGTGCCCTGAAGGCCTTCTCGGTGCAGTACCACCCCGAGGCCGCGGCCGGCCCGCACGACGCCGCCTACCTGTTCGACCGTTTCCTCGATCTCATGCTGAGCTCGACCGAAAGCAACCGGAAGAAGGCCTGACCCGTGCCGAAGCGCGACGACATCAAGTCCATCCTGGTGATCGGCTCCGGGCCGATCGTCATCGGGCAGGCCTGCGAGTTCGACTACTCCGGGACCCAGGCCTGCCGGGTGCTGAAGGAGGAGGGCATCCGGGTCATCCTGGTGAACTCCAACCCGGCGACGATCATGACCGACCCGGAGTTCGCCGACGCCACCTACGTCGAGCCGATCACCCCGGAGTTCGTCGAGAAGGTGATCGCCAAGGAGCGCCCGGACGCGATCCTGCCGACCCTCGGCGGCCAGACCGCGCTCAACACCGCGATCGCGCTGCACGAGAACGGCGTCCTGGAGAAGTACGACGTCGAGATGATCGGCGCCAGCTTCGAGGCGATCCACCGCGGCGAGAACCGTGAGCTCTTCAACGCGATCGTGCACAAGGTCGGCGGCGAGGTCGCCCGCTCGTTCGTCTGCCACTCGATGGCCGAGGTCGAGAACGCCGTCGGCGAGCTGGGCTACCCGGTCGTCGTCCGGCCCTCGTTCACGATGGGTGGGCTCGGCTCGGGCATCGCCTACGACGAGAACGACCTGCAGCGGATCGCCGGCGCGGGCCTGTCCGCCAGTCCGACCACCGAGGTGCTGATCGAGGAGTCGATCATCGGCTGGAAGGAGTACGAGCTGGAGGTGATGCGCGACAAGGCCGACAACGTCGTGATCATCTGCTCGATCGAGAACTTCGACCCGATGGGCGTGCACACCGGCGACTCGATCACCGTCGCCCCGGCGATGACGCTGACCGACCGCGAGTACCAGCACCTGCGCGACCTGGCGATCGGGATCATCCGCGAGGTCGGCGTCGACACCGGCGGCTGCAACATCCAGTACGCCGTCAACCCGGCCGACGGCCGCGTCATCGTGATCGAGATGAACCCGCGGGTCTCCCGGTCCTCGGCGCTGGCCTCGAAGGCGACCGGCTTCCCGATCGCCAAGATCGCCGCCAAGGTCGCCGTCGGCTACACCCTCGACGAGATCCCGAACGACATCACCACCCGGGAGAACGGGGAGAGCACGCCGGCGGCCTTCGAACCCACCCTGGACTACGTCGTGGTCAAGGTGCCGCGGTTCGCGTTCGAGAAGTTCCCGACCRCCGACCCGACGCTGACCACGCACATGAAGTCGGTCGGCGAGGCGATGGCGATCGGGCGCAGCTTCACCGAGGCCTTCAACAAGGCGCTGCGGTCGCTGGAGAACAAGACCGCGCCGTTCCACTGGACCGGCGAGCCGGGCGACAAGGACGCGCTGCTGGAAGCCGTGAAGGTCCCGCACGACGGCCGGGTGCAGAAGGTGATGCAGGCGATCCGTGCCGGCGCCACCCAGGCCGAGGTGTTCGACGCCACCAAGATCGACCCGTGGTTCGTGGACCAGCTCTTCCTGATCGACGAGATCGCGCAGCAGGTCGCGGCAGCGCCGGAGACTGACGGAGTGCTGGACCCGGGCGTGCTGCGGGTCGCCAAGCGGCACGGTTTCTCCGACGCCCAGATCGCCGGGATCCGCGGCCTGACCGAGGCCGAGGTCCGGGCCGCCCGGACCGCTGCCGGGGTGCGGCCGGTCTACAAGACCGTCGACACCTGCGCGGCCGAGTTCGCCGCGGCCACGCCGTACTACTACTCCTCCTACGACGAGGAGACCGAGGTGCTGCCGCGTGCCGAGGGCAAGCAGGCCGTGATCATCCTCGGCTCGGGCCCGAACCGGATCGGTCAGGGCATCGAGTTCGACTACTCCTGCGTGCACGCCTCGCTCGCGCTGGCCGAGGCCGGATACGAGACGATCATGGTGAACTGCAACCCCGAGACGGTCTCCACCGACTACGACACCTCCGACCGGCTCTACTTCGAGCCGCTCACGCTGGAGGACGTCCTCGAGATCTACGAGGCCGAGAAGGCGGCCGGCCCGATCGCCGGCGTGATCGCCACCCTCGGCGGCCAGACCCCGCTGGGCCTGGCCCAGGGCCTGGAGGACGCCGGCGTCCCGATCGTGGGCACCAGCCCGGAGGCGATCGAGCTGGCCGAGGAGCGCGGCGCCTTCGGGCGGGTGCTCGCCGAGGCCGGGCTGGTCGCCCCGAAGCACGGCACCGCGGTCTCCTTCGCCGACGCCCAGGCGATCGCGCACCAGATCGGCTACCCGGTGCTGGTGCGGCCGTCGTACGTGCTCGGCGGCCGTGGCATGCAGATCGTCTACAGCGACGAAGCGCTGGAGGCCTACATCGAGGCCGCGACCGAGATCAGCCCGGACCGCCCGGTCCTGGTCGACCGGTTCGTGGACGACGCCGTCGAGATCGACGTGGACGCCCTGTACGACGGCACCGACCTGTTCCTCGGCGGCGTGATGGAGCACATCGAGGAGGCCGGCATCCACTCCGGCGACTCCTCGTGCGCGCTGCCGCCGATCACCCTCGGCGACGCCGAGATCACCCGGATCCGCGAGGCCACCGAGGCAATCGCCCGCGGCGTCGGGGTGCGCGGCCTGATCAACATCCAGTTCGCCCTCGGCGCCGACGTGCTCTACGTGATCGAGGCGAACCCGCGGGCGTCGCGGACCGTCCCGTTCGTCTCCAAGGCGACCGGCACCCAGCTCGCCAAGGCGGCCGCCCGGCTGATGCTCGGCGAGTCGATCGCCGAGCTCCGCGCCGCGGGCGCGCTCCCGGCCACCGGGGACGGCGGCTCGCTCCCGGCCGACGCCCCGATCGCGGTCAAGGAGGCGGTGCTCCCGTTCAACCGGTTCCGCACCAAGGAGGGCCACTTCGTCGACACGGTCCTCGGGCCGGAGATGAAGTCGACCGGCGAGGTGATGGGCTTCGACGCCGACTTCGGGACCGCGTTCAGCAAGTCCCAGGCGGCGGCGTACGGGTCGCTGCCGACGGAGGGCAAGGTCTTCATCTCGATCGCGAACCGGGACAAGCGGACGATGATCTTCCCGGCCCGGGTGCTGTTCGACTACGGGTTCGAGATCCTCGCGACCCAGGGCACCGCCGAGGTGCTCCGCCGCAACGGCATCCCCGCGACCGTCGTGCGCAAGCACTTCGAGGGCGCCGGGCCGGCGGGGGAGAAGACCACGGTCCAGATGATCCTGGACGGCGAGATCGACCTGATCGTGAACACCCCGCACGGCTCGACCGGCGGTGGCGACTCGCGGATCGACGGCTACGAGATCCGGTCGGCCGCGGTGCTGACGGGCATCCCGTGCATCACCACGGTGCAGGGTCTGGCGGCCGCGGTGCAGGGCATCGCGGCGATCCGGGCCGGCAGCATCGGGGTGCGGTCGCTGCAGGAGTGGGCAGCCCGGACCCAGGGGACGGCCCAGGGGACGGCCCAGGGGACGGCCCAGGGGACGGCCCAGGGGACGGCCCAGGGGACGGCCCAGGGGACGTCCTCGTGACGAACCCGTACCGGCTGCTCTTCGACAAGGGTTTCGCCCACGTCGACCCGGAGAAGGCGCACCACCTCGGCTTCGCCGGCATCCGTGCCGCCGGGCCGGGGTTGCGCGGCGTCGCCCGCGCGCTGCCGAAGCGCACCGGGGTCCGCCGGATGGGGCTGGACTTCCCGTCCGTGCTCGGGCTCGCGGCCGGGTTCGACAAGAACGCGGTCGGCATCGACGCGCTCGGGGCGCTCGGGTTCGGCTTCGTCGAGATCGGCACGGTCACCGGGGAGCCGCAGGCCGGCAACCCGAAGCCGCGCCTGGTCCGGCTGGTCGAGGACCGCGCGGTGGTGAACCGGATGGGCTTCAACAACGACGGCGCCGAGGTGGTGGCCGCTCGGCTGGCGAAGCGGGCCCGGCACCTCAAGCCGGGGCGCGGCCCGGTCCTCGGGGTAAATATCGGGAAGACCAAGGTGGTCCCGGAGGACGCGGCGATCGCGGACTACGAGAAGAGCACCGGGCTGCTGGCGCCGTACGCGGACTACCTGGTGGTCAACGTGTCCTCGCCCAACACGCCGGGGCTGCGCGACCTCCAGGCCGTCGCCAAGCTGGAACCGCTGCTGACCGCGGTCCGGCGCCGCGCCGACGAGGTGACCGGCGACCGCCGGGTGCCGCTGCTCGTCAAGATCGCCCCCGACCTCAGCGACGAGGACGTGCTCGAGGTGGCCGACCTGGCCGGGGCGATCGGGCTCGACGGCATCGTCGCCACCAACACCACCATCGGCCGGGAGCACCTGCGCTCGTCGCCCGCCGCCGTCGAGGCGGCCGGAGCCGGGGGACTGTCCGGCGCTCCGCTGCGGGAACGCTCGCTGGAGGTGCTGCGGCTGCTCCGCTCGCGGGTGGCGCCGGACCTGACGCTGATCGGCGTCGGCGGCATCTCCACCGCGGAGGACGCCCTGGAGCGGCTCGCCGCCGGGGCGGACCTGGTCCAGGCCTACACGGCGTTCATCTACGAGGGTCCGCTGTGGCCGCGCCGGGTGAGCGCCGCGATCGACGAGGAGCACGGACGGTGACCGAGGAATGACCCAGCACCCCTTCGGTGCGCGCCTGCGCGCCGCCATGGACACCCGCGGCCCGCTGTGCGCGGGGATCGACCCGCACGCCGCGCTGCTGCGCGCCTGGGGGCTCGAGGACGACCTGGCCGGACTGGAGCGGTTCGCGCTCACGGCCGCCGAGGCGCTCGGCCCCGAGGTGGCCGCGGTCAAGCCGCAGTCGGCCTTCTTCGAGCGCTTCGGCTCGGCCGGCATCGCCGTCCTGGAGCGGACCGTCGCGGTCTGCCGCGAGGCGGGCGCCCAGGTCGTGCTCGACGTGAAGCGCGGCGACATCGGCTCGACGGCCCAGGGGTACGCCGACGCGTACCTCGACCCGTCCTCGCCGCTCGCGGTCGACGCGATCACCGCCAGCCCGTACCTCGGCTTCGGGAGCCTCGACCCGATGCTCGAGACCGCCCGCCGGCACGGGGCCGGGGTGTTCGTCCTCGCGCTCACCTCGAACCCCGAGGGCCCGCAGTTCCAGCACGCCCGCACGGCCGACGGCCGCACGGTGGCCGGGACGGTGCTCGACTCCCTGCGCGAGGCGAACGAAGGCGCGACCTCGCTCGGCTCCTTCGGCGCGGTGGTTGGGGCGACCATCGAGGTCCCGGACGCGTCGCTGGCGATCGGCGGCCCGCTGCTGGTGCCCGGCATCGGCGCCCAGGGCGGCACCGCGGACGACGTACGCCGCATCTTCGGCGACGTCCTCGACCAGGTGCTGCCGTCCAGCTCGCGGGAGATCCTCGGCGCCGGTCCCGACGCGGCAGCACTCCGGGCCGCGGCAGCGCAGGCCAACGAGGCGTTCGCGGCCCTGGTCGGATGAGTGCCGGTCGATGATCCTCCGACGCGCGCCGCTGGCGCTGGGGCTTGCCGTCGCAGTGCTCCTGGGAGCCACYGGCTGCGGCGACGAGACCCAGGCCTACTGCGACGCGCTGAAGAAGGACCAGCACCTGTTCAGCGACAGCGGCAGCGGCCTGGAGCTGATCGACAACCTGCCCGAGCTGGAGCGGCTGGCCCGCAAGGCGCCCTCGGACCTCGACGACGAGTGGCAGACCGTGATCGGCGCCCTGGAGGCGCTCCGGGACGCCGTCCGCGCGGCGGGCGTCTCCCCGGACGACTTCGCCAACGGCGCCCCGCCCGCCTCGCTGAGCGCGGCGGACAAGGCCGCGGTCGCCGCCGCGGCGAACGAGATCGCCTCGCCGGACGTGGTGGACGCCCTGAACGGCATCGACCAGCAGGCGAAGGACGTCTGCAAGATCCAGCTCGGGCTCTGACGTCAGCCGTGCCTTTCGGAGAAGGCACACGTCTCGGATCTCCGACCCGCGTTGCGGCGCGCCGGGGCCGCTGACTAGATTGCACCGAACACCGCCCCCCGCACCGTCGAGAAGAGGACTCCTCGTGGCCCTGCCGCCGCCACCACTGACCCCGGAGCAGCGTCGGGCCGCCTTGGACAAGGCTGCCGCGTCGCGCCGGGAGCGGGCCGCGGTGAAGAACCGGCTCAAGCACTCGGGTGCCTCCATCGCCGAGGTCCTCGCCGAGGGCGAGACCAACGAGGTGATCGGCAAGATGCGGGTCAGCGAGCTGCTCCAGTCGATGCCCGGGCTCGGCAAGGTGCGCGCGGCCCAGGTGATGGAGCGCCTGAAGATCTCGGAGACCCGTCGGGTCCGGGGGCTCGGTGCGAAGCAGATCGCGGCGCTGGTCGCCGAGTTCCCCTCCCGTGGCTGACCAGGCCCCGGTCCCGACCCGGCTGACGGTGCTCGCCGGACCGACCGCGGTGGGCAAGGGGAGCGTGGCCGCGTGGCTGCGCGACACGCACCCGGAGGTCTGGATCTCGGTCTCCGCGACCACGCGGGCACCGCGTCCCGGTGAGGTCGACGGCGTCCACTACCACTTCGTCTCCGACGCCGAGTTCGACCGGATGATCGCCGACGGCGAGCTGCTCGAGTGGGCGGTCGTGCACAGGACGGCCCGGTACGGCACCCCGCGCGGCCCGGTCCTCGAGGCGCTGGCGCAGGGCCGGCCGGCGCTGCTGGAGATCGATCTGCAGGGCGCGCGCCAGGTGCGCGAGCGGATGCCCGAGGCCCGTTTCGTCTTCCTGTCGCCGCCGTCCTGGGACGAGTTGGTCCGCCGGCTGGTCGGCCGGGGCACCGAGACCGAGGCCGAGCGGGAGCGGCGGCTGGAGACCGCGCGGGCCGAGCTGGCCGCCGAGGCGGAGTTCGACGTCACGGTCGTCAACCACACGATTCACGATGCGGGCGAAGAGTTGATAGAGTTGATGAGGTCCTGAGGCCTCTCAGCCTCGGATCTTCGTTTTTCTCCTAGCGTCTGTGAGGCTCGATGAGCGTGTCCGGTACCCAGCCCGTCGCCCTGGGGATCACCAACCCCCCGATCGACGACCTGCTGACCAAGACCGACTCCAAGTACAAGCTGGTGCTCTACAGCGCCAAGCGTGCCCGGCAGATCAACGCGTACTACTCGCAGCTCGGCGAGGGCCTGCTCGAGTACGTCGGCCCGCTCGTGGACACCCACGTCCAGGAGAAGCCGCTGTCGATCGCCATGCGCGAGATCAACGAGGACCTGCTGGTCTGCGAGGACATCGATCCCGAAGAGTCCGCGGAGACCGCGGCCGAGTGACTCGGCGGCTCGCCAGTCGAGCTTGTCGGGTGCGGTGAGATGACCACCTCCTCCACTTCCCAGCATTCCCGCCCTCGCGTCGTCCTCGGCGTGAGCGGCGGGATTGCTGCGTACAAGGCCTGTGAGCTGCTGCGCCGGTTCACCGAGTCCGGTCACGACGTCACCGTCGTGCCGACCGCCGCCGCGCTCGAGTTCGTCGGCGCCCCGACCTGGGCCGCGCTCAGTGGGAAGAGCGTCTCGGCGAACGTGTGGCAGGACGTTGAAACGGTTCCGCACGTCCGGATCGGCCAGACCGCCGACCTGGTGGTGGTGGCCCCGGCGACGGCCGACCTGCTCGCCAAGGCCGCGCACGGCCTGGCCGACGACCTGCTCACCAACACGCTGCTGACCGCGCGCTGCCCGGTGGTCTTCGCCCCGGCGATGCACACCGAGATGTGGGAGCACCCGGCCACCCAGGCCAACGTGGCCACGCTCCGCGAGCGCGGGGCGCTGGTGATCGAGCCAGCCGAGGGCCGCCTCACCGGTGCGGACACCGGCAAGGGCCGACTGCCCGAGGCCGCCGAGATCTTCGCCTTCGCGACCGACCTGCTGGCCCGTGGCGGTGCCAGGGAGCAGGACCTCGCCGGTCGGCACGTCGTGGTCTCCGCCGGCGGCACCCGGGAGTACCTCGACCCGGTCCGCTTCCTGGGCAACCGGTCCTCGGGGCTGCAGGGCTACGCCCTCGCCCGGACCGCGGTCGCCCGCGGCGCCGAGGTCACCCTGGTGGCCGCGAACGTCACGCTGGCCGACCCGGCCGGCGTGAAGGTCGTGAAGGTCGAGACCACCGCGCAGCTCCAGGAGCAGGTCCTCGCGGCCTCCCGCAGCGCCGACGCCGTCGTGATGGCCGCCGCCCCGGCGGACTTCCGGCCGGCGACGTTCACCGACGCCAAGATCAAGAAGGCCGAGGACGGGTCGGCACCGGAGATCCGGCTGACCCAGAACCCCGACATCCTGGCCGGCCTGGCGGCCGACCGGCCGAGCCCGGGCATCGTCGTCGTCGGCTTCGCGGCCGAGACCGGCGACGAGAACGGGTCGGTGATGGACCACGCCCGGGCCAAGCTGGCCCGCAAGGGCTGCGACCTGCTCGTGGTCAACGACGTCGGTGGCGGCAAGGTCTTCGGCGCCGAGGACAACGAGGCCGTGGTTCTCGGCGCCGACGGCAGTACGACCAGCGTCCCCCGCGGCTCGAAGAGCGCGCTGGCCCAGGTGATCTGGGACCGCGTGACCCCGCTGCTGCCCACGCGTTGAGGAGGCTGCCTTGTTTCTGAGATGCCGTCTCAGCATGAGGACCGTCGGTTAGGCTGAAGATGCCGGACCAAACCCCCCCACCAAGTACCTACTGGCCGAGATCCGGCCAGGGAATCTGCAGGAGAATCACACGTGACTGGACGCCTGTTCACCTCTGAGTCCGTGACCGAGGGTCACCCGGACAAGATCGCCGACGCGATCAGCGACACCGTGCTGGACGCGCTGCTCACCGACGACCCCGACAGCCGGGTCGCCTGCGAGACCCTGCTGACCACCGGTCTCGTCGTCGTCGCCGGTGAGGTGACCACCAAGACCTACGCGCCGATCGCGCAGCTGGTCCGGGACAAGATCCTCGAGATCGGCTACGACTCGTCGGTCAAGGGCTTCGACGGCAACTCCTGCGGCGTCCAGATCGCCCTCGGCCAGCAGTCCCCGGACATCGCCCAGGGTGTCGACCAGGGCTTCGAGGCCCGCGTCGACGGCTCCGGTGACGAGCTCGACAGCCAGGGCGCCGGCGACCAGGGCCTGATGTTCGGCTACGCCTGCGACGACACCAAGGAGCTCTACCCGCTCCCGATCAGCATCGCCCAGCGCCTGGCCGAGAAGCTGACCGAGGTCCGCAAGAACGGAACGCTGGACTACCTGCGTCCCGACGGCAAGACCCAGGTCACCATCGAGTACGACGAGAACGACCGCCCGGTCCGCGTCGACACCGTGGTGCTCTCCACCCAGCACGCCGACGGCATCGACCTCGAGGCGACCCTGGCCCCGGACATCAAGAAGCACGTCATCGACCCGGTCCTCGAGTCCTTCGACATCGCGTCCGAGGGCTACCGCCTCCTGGTGAACCCGACCGGCAAGTTCGTCGTCGGCGGCCCGATGGGTGACGCCGGCCTCACCGGCCGCAAGATCATCGTCGACACCTACGGCGGCATGGCCCGTCACGGTGGTGGCGCCTTCTCCGGCAAGGACCCGTCCAAGGTGGACCGCTCGGCCGCCTACGCGATGCGCTGGGTCGCCAAGAACATCGTCGCCGCGGGCCTGGCCCGTCGCGCCGAGGTCCAGGTCGCGTACGCGATCGGCAAGGCCGCCCCGGTGGGCGTCTTCGTCGAGACCTTCGGCACCGGCGTCGTCTCCGACGAGGTCATCCAGAAGGCCGTCCTCGAGGTCTTCGACCTGCGCCCGGCCGCGATCGTCCGCGACCTCGACCTGAAGCGCCCGATCTACGCCAAGACCTCGGCGTACGGTCACTTCGGCCGCGAGCTCCCCGAGTTCTACTGGGAGCGCACCGACCGCGCGGAGGCCCTGAAGGCCGCTGCCGGCATCTGATCACCCGAAGTCGCCCCTCCGGACCACCCGTCCGGAGGGGCGATTTCCGCTTCCGGAGTGCCGTAGATTGGTGAGGCTGGTCGGAGGGGCCGGCACCCACTCTCTCCGGAGGCTCGATGATGCGTCGTCCTGCCGCGCTCGCGCTCGTCCTGGTGGCACCGCTGCTCGCGCTGGTGCCCGGGGCCGTGGCGACGGCGGACGACGACCCGGCAGCGGCCGCGACGCGGGACCTCCGGGCGGACGCCGAGGCCGGCATCACCCTGAAACGGGGCGAGGACGGGCAGGTCGCCTTCGTCGGGACCCCGGCCCGTGGTTCGGTCGACAACCCCGAGGTCGCGGCAGGCGACAGCGTCGCCGCCGCCGCCCGCGAGCACCTCGACCGGTACGGCGCGGCGCTGGAGCCCGCCACCGGCTCGACCTTCGCGCGCACCGGAACCGTGCGCACGACCTCCGGCGTCGACCTGGTCCGCTACCAGCAGGCCGTCGACGGCGTCCGGGTCCTGGGCGGGCAGGTGGTCGTCGCGCTCGACGACCACCGCGACCTGCGCTCGCTGACCTCCGCGGTCTCCGACACCGACGTCCAGGCCGCGGCCGCATCGGTCTCCGCGGCTGACGCCGCCGCCACCGCGCGCGCCGCGGTCGCCGGGCGCGGTTCGTCGGGCGCCGCGCTGACGGTCACCGACCTCGGCCGCTGGCTGCTCGACCCGGCGGTGGTCGGCCTGGACCTGCCCGGCGGCGTCCGGACGGTACGCCGCTTCGAGGTGAGCGACGGCGCGTCCGTCCGCGAGCTGGTGCTGGTCGACGACCGCACCGGGGTGGTGGTGTTCAAGGCGAGCATGATCGCCGACATCAACCGGGTCGTCTGCGACCGGCTCGGCCTTCGCGGACCGGAGACCACGTGCACGACCGGGATTCCGGGCCGGACCGAGGGCGGGGCGAGCAGCCCGGTCGCCGAGGTCAACAACGCCTACAACTTCGCCCGCGAGACCTCCGACCTGTACGCGGCGGCCGCGCCTCCGGCGTACCAGGACCTGACGGCGCTCCTGGGGGTGGACGTCGCCGGCGTGAAGCGGCTCGCCTCGACGGTGAGGTTCTGTTCTGACGAGGCAGTCGGCACTCCCTCGGTGTTCGTCGACGACTGCCCCTACCCGAACGCGTTCTGGAACGGTCAGCAGATGTTCTACGGCGAAGGGTTCGCCGCCGCCGACGACGTGGTCGCGCACGAGATGACCCACGGTTACACCGAGCGGACCGCTGGCCTCTTCTACTGGGGCCAGCCCGGCGCGATCAACGAATCGATGTCGGACGTGATCGGTGAGATCGTCGACCACCGTAACGGCAGTGACGACGACAGCACCTGGACCATCGGTGAAGACCTCGTCGACGTCGGGCCGAACCACGTGGACTACGGGCCCTTCCGAAGCATGTCGGACCCGGCCGCGAGTCCATTCCACGACCCGGACTCCATGACGAGCAGCACGTACTACCCAGGGCCGTACGACGCCGACGGCGTGCACCTCAACAGCGGGGTCGGGAACAAGACCGCGTACTTGATCTCGCAGGGAACCGGCGGCACTTCGTTCAACGGCCAGTCCTTCACGGGCATCGACGGGACCGATGCGCAGCTCCGCAAGACCGCGGTGCTCTACCTCGAGGCCATCCCACGCCTGGTCGCGGCGAGCGACTACGCCGATCTCGCCTCGACGCTCGACCAGACCTGCCTGGACCTGGTCCGGGCCGGGACCGTTCGTGGTGCCACCTTCACGTCGGCCGACTGCGTCAAGGTCCACCAGGCCACGCTTGCCACCGCGTTGAGAAGTGCGCCTCCGACGGTGGTGAAGCCGGCCGACGCGAGCACCGCCTGCCCCGTCGGAACGCTCAAGAGGGTCCTCTACTCCAGCGAGGACGGGACCACCGCCAGCGCCATGCTGCGTGATCCGTCGCCAGCGGGGCCGGTGAACGACCCGGACTCCGTCTTCGCGTGGTACCGGGACGCTGCCGGCTACTCGTTCAGGAACGAGACCTGGTCAGTGATCGACCCGCCCTTCTCGGCTGCCAATCGGCTGCGAGTCGCAGCCCCCGTCTCGCTACCGGCGGGACAGGAGAGCTTCCTCTCCTTCCGCGGCTGGTGGGTCAACGACTACGTGCCGCCGCTCCTTCCTGGGGAGTCCGCCGATCCGCTGCACCCGCCCGGCGCGCACGACGGAGGCACGGTCGAGATCGTGCGCGCCGGTGACCAAGTGGTCCCGGCCGCGGCGGACTGGGTGAACGGCCCGACCGAATTGCTCAACGCGAGCCCTGTCAGCCCCGACGGTGCGCTGAAGGCCTTCACCAGGAGCAGCCACGGCTGGGTGGGGAGTCGCCTCGACCTGACCGCCTTCGCCGGAAACCAGGTTCAACCGCAGTTCACGATGCGATCGGACTCGATCGACGGGCAGATCGGCTGGTTCCTCGACGACATCACAGTCAATACCTGCGATACGGTCCTGCGTACTCCGACGGGGATCTCGGTGACGGGTGCGCTGAATGCGGTCACCGTGCGCTGGAACGGAACCGGCCAGCAGGTTTCAGGCTTCCGGCTTCGCGTAGCGGGGTCCGCTCGCACCTGGACCGTGCCGGCATCGGCACGATCGGCGCTCCTGAGCGGTCTGGTCGCTCCCACCAGCTCGGTGCGGGTCTACCTGCAGGCGGTGAATCCGGGCATGAGCGGCTCGGCTGAGACGAGCAAGTCGATCAACCGTGGACTGATCACGATCGTCGGACGCCGTGTGGGGTCGAAGGTCCTCCTGAAGGGCACGGTGAAAGCGGCAGGCGTCACGCCGGTGCGCGGCGCTGCGGTACGGGTCGAGCGTCGGAGCGGTGCGCGATGGATCCTGGTCAAGACTGTTCGTACGGGGGCCGGTGGCGTGTGGAACGCAACCGTGGTCCGTCGGAGCAAGGCCGTCTACCGCGCCACCTATGTCGGCGCGCCGTCCCTGGTCGGCACGTCGTCGACCAGATCTGTGCGGCGCTGACCCCTCGGAACTGGGCCCGTCCCCGCTCGCTGGTAGACATCTGCCCATGACCGGGTCGGCAGGGGAGGGTGACGAGCAGCTGTCGCTGCCCGGGATCGCTCGGGCCGAGGCGCGGCGGGCGAAACCGCCGGCGGCGATGAAGGCCGTCCCGGAGGCTGCCGTCGACCCGGTCGCCCAGGTGCTCGTCGACCTGCCGCTCGCGCACCTCGACCGGCCGTTCGACTACGCGGTCCCGGAGACGATGGCCGAGACCGCCGTGCCGGGGGCCCGGGTGAAGGTCCGGTTCGCCGGGCAGGACGTCGACGGGTTCGTGCTCGCGCGCTGCGCGACCAGTGACCACCCCGGGCGGCTGCAGCCGTTGCGGCGGGTGGTGAGCCCCGAGCCGGTGCTCCGGCCCGAGGTGGCCGCGCTCGTCGGCGAGGTCGCCGCCCGGTACGCCGGCACCCGGTCCGACGTGCTCCGCGTCGC
This sequence comes from Marmoricola sp. RAF53, assembly GCF_052114005.1. NCBI lineage: Bacteria > Bacillati > Actinomycetota > Actinomycetes > Propionibacteriales > Nocardioidaceae > Marmoricola > Marmoricola sp. RAF53. The sequence continues at coordinate 26,318 of NZ_JBFRDX010000014.1, forward strand.
GGTGCCCGCCCGGCACGCCACCACCGAGAAGCGCCCGTCCACCCCGGCCCCGCCGTGGACCACCGTCCCCGAGCCCGGCCGCTGGGCCGGCTACGAGGGCGGGGCCGCGTTCGTCGACGCGCTCGCCGCGGGTGACGCGCCGCGGGCGGTCTGGGGCGCGGGACCGGGGGACGACTGGGCCGCCCTCCTCGCCGAGGCGGTCGTCGCGACCGCAGCCTCCGGACGGGGAGCCCTGGTCTGCCTGCCGGACCGGCGCGACGTCGACCGCCTCGACGCCGCCCTGACCGCGCGGGTCGGTCCGGGCCAGCACGTCGTCCTGGTCGCCGACGCCGGGCCGGCGCGGCGCTACGCGGCCTTCCTCGCCGTCTCCCGCGGGGCGGTCCGGATCGTCATCGGTACCCGGGCGGCCGCCTTCGCCCCGGTGCGCGACCTCGGCCTGGTGGCGATCTGGGACGACGGTGACGACCTGTTCGCCGAGCCCCGGGCTCCCTATCCGCACACCCGCGAGGTGCTGCTGCTGCGCGCGCAGGCCGCGGGCACCGGGTGCCTGCTCGGCGCCCACGGTCGCAGCGTCGAGGCCGAGTACCTGCTGCGCAGCGGCTGGGCGACCCCGCTGGCGCTGCCGCGCGAGGAGCTGCGCCGCCGGGTGCGGGCCTCGGTCGCCGGGGACAGCGACGTGGCGCGGGAGCGCGGTGCCGCCAGCCGGGGCGCGCGGTTGCCGCAGGAGGCTTTCGAGGTGATCCGGACCGGTCTCGCCACCGGTCCGGTCCTGGTGCAGACCCCGCGGTCCGGCTACGCCACCCGGCTCGCCTGCGACCGCTGCCGCACCCCGGCGTCCTGCGGGGCCTGCCACGGGCCGCTGCGGGTCCCCGCCGCCGGTGCCGCGCCCGAGTGCGCCTGGTGCGCGACCACGGCGACGGGCTGGAGCTGTCCCGAGTGCGGCGGCCGCGGCCTGCGCGCCCCGGTGCTCGGGGACCGCCGCACCGCCGAGGAGCTCGGGCGGGCCTTCCCGTCCGTGCCGGTCCGGACCTCCTCGGGCGACCACGTGCTCGCCACCGTGCCCGACCGGCCCGCGCTGGTCGTGGCGACGCCGGGCGCCGAACCGGTCGCGACCGCCGGCTACGCGGCCGTGGTCCTGCTCGACACCTGGCTGCTGCTGGCCCGCTCCGACCTGCGCGCGGCCGAGGAGGCGCTGCGCCGGTGGAGCAACGCGGCCGCGCTGGTGGCACCGCCGACGGACGGCGCGGCCGCGCGGGTGCTCGCGGTGGGGGACCCGGCCCACCCGGCGCTGCAGGCACTGGTCCGCTGGGACGCCCCCGGCTTCGCCGCCCGGGAGATCACCGAACGGCAGGAGGCGCACCTGCCGCCGTCGTCGCGGGTGGCGACGCTGACAGCGGAACCGGACGTCCTGGAGGCCGCGGTCGCCGCGCTCCGGCTCCCGCCCGGGGCCGAGGTCCTCGGTCCGGTCCCTGCCCAGGACGAGGACGAGCGGCTGGTCGTCCGGGTCCCGCGCGCGGCCGGTGCCCAGCTCTCGGCCGCCCTGGTCGCGCTCCAGGCCCAGCGCTCGGCCCGCAAGGAGGCGCACGTGCGGGTGGAGGTCGACCCCGTGGCTCTGGGGTAGTGGCCCGGTCGCCCTAGACTTGCCCGGTCCCACGAGAAGGAGTTCGCGTTGCCCATCAGGCCGATCCGGTTGTTCGGCGATCCCGTGCTGCGCACCCCCGCCGCGCTGGTCACCGACTTCGACAAGGAGATCCGGTCGCTGGTCGCCGACCTGACCGACACCATGCTCGACGCCCCGGGGGCCGGCCTGGCCGCCCCGCAGATCGGGGTCGGCCTGCGGGTCTTCACCTGGAACGTCGACGGCGAGGTGGGGCACCTGATCAACCCCGAGCTCACCCTGTCGAGCGAGACCCAGGACGGGCCCGAGGGCTGCCTGTCGCTGCCCGACCTGACGCTGGACTGCATCCGGGCGCTCTCGGTCGTGGCCCGCGGCTTCAACATGTACGGCGACCCGGTCACGATCGCGGGCTCCGAGCTGCTCGCCCGCGCGATCCAGCACGAGACCGACCACCTCGACGGCATCCTCTTCATCGACCGGCTCGACCGCGAGGCCCGCAAGGCCGCGATGCGGACGATCCGCGAGTCCGAGTGGTTCGGAGCGGACACCCAGGTGCGGATCTCGCCGCACACCACCGGCGGGCTCGGGTTCTAGGAGGACACGTGAAGGTCGTCTTCGCCGGCACGCCCGAGGTGGCGCTGCCGTCCCTCGACGCGATCGTCGCCAGCAAGCACGAGGTCGTCGCCGTCGTCACCCGGCCGGACGCCCCGTCCGGTCGCGGTCGCAAGCTGGTCGCCTCCCCGGTCGCGCAGCGCGCGGAGGAGCTCGGCATCCCGGTGCTCAAGCCGGAGCACCCGCGGGACCCGGAGTTCCAGGCCGAGCTGAAGGCGCTGGAGCCGGACTGCTGCCCGGTGGTCGCCTACGGCGCGCTGCTGCCGCAGTCGGCGCTGGACATCCCGGTGCACGGCTGGGTGAACCTGCACTTCTCGGTGCTGCCGCACTGGCGGGGCGCGGCCCCGGTCCAGCACTCGATCTGGGCCGGCGACGAGGTGACCGGGGCGACGACGTTCCGGATCGTGCCGGCGCTGGACGCCGGGCCGACGTACGGCGTGATGACGCAGCTCATCCACGACGACGACACCGCGGGCACCCTGCTCGCCAAGCTCGCCGAGGGCGGTGCCGGCCTGCTGGTCGCGACCCTCGACGGCATCGAGGACGGCTCCCTGGAGGCACGTCCGCAGTCCTCCGAAGGCGTCTCGATCGCCCCGAAGATCCTGGTCGAGCACGCCCGGGTGGACTGGGAGGACCCGGCCCTCGGGGTCGACCGCCGGATCCGGGCGTGCACGCCCGGTCCGGGCGCGTGGACCACCTTCGGGGGCGAGCGGATGAAGGTCGGCCCGGTCCGGGTCGATGCCACCCACCCGCGACTCGCGCCGGGTGAGCTGGCCGTGTCGAAGAACGCCGTGCACGTCGGCACCGGGAGCGACCCGGTCCGGCTCGGCGAGGTGAAGCCGTTCGGCAAGAAGCAGATGGCCGCGGCGGACTGGGCCCGCGGGGTGCAGATCCTTCCCGGCACGGTGCTGGGGGACTGATGGCCACCGCCGAGCGATCGCGTCCGGCTGAGGCGGCCGACGTCGACGCGCTCTGCGCCGCGCTCCCGGAGACCTGGTTCGGCACCAGCTGGGGCGACGTGCCGACCTGGCTCGTCCCGCACCGGGTCCGCGACGGCGTCGACAAGGGCCGCGGCTTCCTGCTGTACCGCAAGCCGCACCACACCGCCGTCGACCCCGCGACCGGCGAACCGTACGACGACCTGCTGGTGATCAGGACGGCGAACGACGACGACAAGCGGGCGCTCGTCGAGGCCGACGGGCCGTTCTTCACCATCGACCACTTCCACGGCTACAACGCCGTCCTGGTCCGGCTCTCCCGCCTCGGCGAGATCACCCGCGGCGAGCTGGCCGAGGTGATCACCGACGCCTGGTGCGCGTGTGCGCCGAAGCGGCTGGTCAAGGCCTTCCTGGAGGAGCGTGGCTTCGAGGAGAACCGTGCCGAAGGTTGACCCGGCCCGGCTGGTCGCCTTCGACGTCCTCCGCGCCGTCGAGGAGAAGGACGCCTACGCCAACCTCGAGCTCTCCCGGCTGCTGCGCGAGCAGCGCCTCGACGGCCGCGACGCGGCGCTGGCGACCGAGCTCGTCAGCGGCACCCTGCGACTGCGCGGCAGCTACGACGACGTCCTCGACCGGCTGGTGAAGGGCGACCTGCAACCGCCGGTCCGCGACGCGCTCCGCCTCGGCGCCCACCAGCTGCTGTCGATGCGGGTGCCGACGCACGCGGCGGTCGCGACGACGGTCGACCTGGTGAAGTCCCGGATCGGGCACCGCCCCTCCGGCCTGGTCAACGCGGTGCTGCGGAAGGTCGCGGCCCAGCCGCTGGACGCCTGGCTCGACGGGCGACCGGTGCCGGCCCGGACCTCGCACCCCGCCTGGGTGGTCGACGCCCTCGCCGAGGCGCTCGACCGGCCCGCGGAGCTCGACGCGCTGCTCGCGGCGGACAACGCCCGTCCGGCGGTGACGCTGGTCGCCCGCCCGGGGCTCAGCACGCTTGCGGAGCTCGGCGGCGAGCCGCACCCGGTGTCGCCGTACGCGGTGGTGCTGGAGGGCGGCGACCCGGGTGCGCTCACGGCGGTCCGGGAGGGCCGCGCCGGCGTCCAGGACGCGGGCTCGCAGGCGGTCGCCCTGGTGCTCGCGCGGGCCGTGCTGGACGGGCCCGACGAGAACTGGTTGGACGTCTGCGCCGGCCCCGGCGGCAAGGCCGCCCTGCTGGCCGCGATCGCGGCCGAGCGCGGTGCGCGGCTGCTCGCCCACGAGCGGCAACCGCACCGAGCCGTCCTGGTCGCGCAGGGCGCCCGGGCGGCGTCGGCGGGCCTGGCCGGTGTGATCGCCGGTGACGGCACCCGCCCCGCCTTCCGGGAGAGCACCTTCGACCGGATCCTGGTCGACGCGCCGTGCAGCGGGCTCGGTGCGCTGCGCCGGCGGCCGGAGAGCCGGTGGCGACGCAAGCCGGAGGACGTCCCGGAGCTGGTCGGGCTCCAGACGAAGCTGCTCGGTGCCGCGGTCGGCGCGCTCCGGCCCGGGGGAGTCGTCCTCTACGCGACCTGCTCGCCGGTCGTGGCCGAGACCGCGGGCGTGGTCGCGGCGGTTCTGGGGGACCGGTCCGACGTCGAGCTCGTCCCGGCCCTCGACCTGCTTCCGGGCGTGGACGACGTGGAGTCCGCCCACCTCCCCGGGGCCCTCCAGCTCTGGCCCCACCGCCACGACACCGACGCGATGTTCCTCGCACTGCTGCGCCGGACCGGGTGATCCCGGCGGGCCGCGCGCCACTAGGATCGGCCCGTCATGGGAATCCAGATCACGCCGAGCGTCCTGAACGCCGACCTGTCACGTCTCGCGGACGAGGTCGCCCGCATCCCCAGCTCCGACTGGATCCACGTGGACGTGATGGACAACCACTTCGTCCCGAACCTGACCCTGGGCGTCCCCGTGCTCGAGTCCCTGGCCAAGGCGACCGACACGCCCCTGGACGCCCACCTGATGATCGCCGACCCGGACCGCTGGGCGCCGGCGTACGCCGAGGCGGGCGCCGGCTCGGTCACCTTCCACGCCGAGGCCGCGCACGCGCCGGTCCGGTTGGCCCGGGAGCTGCGGGCGAAGGGAGCGCGGGCGTCGATGGCGCTCAAGCCGGCCACCGGCATCGAGCAGTACGCCGACGTCCTCGGTGAGCTCGACATGCTGCTGATCATGACCGTCGAGCCCGGGTTCGGCGGCCAGAAGTTCCTCGACCTGTGCCTGCCGAAGATCCGCCGCGCCCGTGAGCTCATCTCGGCCGCCGGGCTCGAGGTGTGGCTCCAGGTCGACGGCGGCGTCTCGCTGGACACGATCGAGCGCTGCGCCGACGCCGGGGCGGACGTCTTCGTCGCCGGCTCCGCCGTGTTCTCGGCCGAGGACCCGGACGCGATGGTCGCCGAGCTCCGGAAGAAGGCCGAGGCCGCCAGCCCGCAGTGAGGCGTGAGTGGCCTCACAGAGGGAGGTGGTCCACAATCTGCGCGGATGTGGCAGGCTTGCCCCACGAGTCAAGTACTCGCGTGCTCTGGGATCGGTGTAATTCCGAGCCGGCGGTGACAGTCCGCGACCCGTTCACAGCCAGTGGGCGGTTGACCAGGTGAAATTCCTGGACCGACGGTGAAAGTCCGGATGGGAAGCAGCACGCTGGGTCGTCGGCGAACGGTCTTCCGGACGGTTCCCGCGCGACGACCTGTGCGCACCTCTCCCTGACCCTCCTCCGAGCCGCGAGCCGGATGGAGAGAGGTCGGGATGAGCAGCGAAGCCGGTTCCCTCGAGCGTGCGATGCGTCGCGCCCTCGACCTCGCCGCCACGCCCGGCGTCCCGCTCGGCCCCAACCCGCGGGTCGGCTGTGTCCTGCTGGCGCCCGACGGCACCGAGGTCGCCGAGGGTTTCCACCGCGGCGCCGGGACCCCGCACGCCGAGGCCGCCGCTCTCGCCGCTGCTGGGGACGCCGCCCGCGGCACCACCGCCGTGGTGACCCTCGAGCCCTGCAACCACACCGGCCGCACCGGACCGTGCGCCCAGGCGCTGATCGAGGCCGGAGTCAGCCGGGTCGTCTTCGCCCAGCCCGACCCCAACCCCGAGGCCGCCGGGGGAGCGCAGACCCTGCGGGCCGCCGGCGTCACCGTCGAGCTGGGCCTGCTGGAGCGCGAGGCTCGCCGGCTCAACCGCGCTTGGACCTTCGCCCACGAGCACGGCCGGCCGTTCGTCACCTGGAAGTTCGCCACCACTCTCGACGGGCGTAGCGGCGCCGCGGACGGCTCCAGCCGCTGGATCACCGGGGAGGCGGCACGCCGTGACGTGCACCGGCTGCGGGCGAGCTGCGACGCCATCCTGGTGGGCACCGGCACCGTCCTGCGCGACGACCCCGAGCTGACCGTCCGCGACGCGCTCGACCAGCCGCTCCCGCCCGAGCTCCAGCCGCTGCGGGTGATCATGGGGACCCGTGACGTCCCCGCGGACGGCCGCACCAGCAACGGCGCCGCCGAGACGCTGCACCTGCGCACCCACGAGCCGGTCGAGGTCCTGGCCGCCCTGCACGCCCGCGAGCGGCAGCACCTCTTCCTGGAGGGCGGGCCCACCGTCGCGGCCGCGTTCCTGGCGGCGGGCTGCATCGACGAGGTCGTCGCCTACGTCGCCCCGAAGCTGCTCGGCGCCGGACCGCACGCGGTCGGCGAGCTGGGCATCGGGAACATCGCCGACGCTCTGGACCTTGAGGTCGAGGACGTCAGCGTGCTCGGCCACGACGTCCGGATCACCGGACGCCCACGAGGAAGGAACTAGATGTTCACCGGCATTGTCGAAGAGCTCGGCACGGTCTCCGCGATCGAGCCGCTGCACGAGGCCGTCCGGCTCTCGGTGCAGGGACCGGAGGTCGCCAGCGACGCGCGCCCCGGCGACTCGATCGCGGTCAACGGCGTCTGCCTGACCGTGGTGACCAACAAGCGCGGCGTCTTCACCGCCGACGTGATGCTGCAGACCCTCGCGCACACCGCTCTCGGCGCGCTGCGCGTCGGCTCGCGGGTCAACCTGGAGCGGGCCGTCACGCCGGCGACCCGGCTCGGTGGGCACATCGTCCAGGGCCACGTCGACGGCACCGGCGAGATCCTCGCCCGCACCCCCAGCGAGCACTGGGAGTACGTCGACGTCTCGCTGCCGTTCGAGCTGAACCGCTACCTGGTCGACAAGGGCTCGATCACCGTCGACGGGATCAGCCTCACGGTGGCCGAGGTCGGCGCCGAGTCCTTCCGGGTCAGCCTGATCCCGGAGACCCTCGCCCGCACCACGCTGGGCTTCAAGCAACCCGGCGACCCCGTCAACCTGGAGGTGGACGTGATCGCGAAGTACGTCGAGAAGATGGTGACCCGATGAACGAGCCCCGCAGGAACCCTGCGAACCCCGAGATCGACCTGGGCGTGCACGCGCCCCAGCACGAGGGGATCCGCCTGGACAGCGTCGAGGAGGCGATCGCCGACATCGCCGCCGGCAAGGCCGTGGTGGTCGTCGACGACGAGGACCGCGAGAACGAGGGCGACATCATCTTCGCCGCGGCCAAGGCCACCCCGGAGCTGATGGCGTTCACCATCCGGCACTCCAGCGGCGTGATCTGCGTGCCGATGCCGGCGGACATGCTCGACCGCCTCGAGATCCCGCTGATGACGCCGCACAACAAGGACAAGCTCCGGACCGCCTACACCATCTCGGTCGACGCCCGCGACGGCGTCAGCACCGGCATCTCGGCCGCCGACCGGGCGCACACCGCGCGCGTGCTCGCGGACTCGGCGACCGAGCCGTGGGAGATCACCCGCCCCGGGCACGTCTTCCCGCTGCGCTACCGCGAAGGCGGTGTCCTGGTGCGGCGCGGGCACACCGAGGCGGCCGTCGACCTGGCGATGATGGCCGGCCTGACCCCGGCCGGCGTGCTGGTCGAGGTGGTCAACGACGACGGCACCATGAAGCGCGGCCCCGAGCTGCGTGCCTTCGCCGACGAGCACGGCCTGAAGATGATCTCGATCGAGCAGATGGTGCACTACCGGCGGCGCACCGAGTCCCACGTCGAGCGGGTCGCCGAGACGCACCTGCCGACGAAGTTCGGCGACTTCACCGCGTTCGGCTACCGGATCACGGTGGACCGCAGCGAGCACGTCGCCCTCGTGTACGGCGACCCCGCCGAGCTCAAGAGCGGCGACCCGGTGCTGACCCGGGTGCACAGCGAGTGCCTGACCGGCGACGTCTTCGGCTCGGCCCGCTGCGACTGCGGTCCCCAGCTCGAGGAGGCGCTGGAGCGCGTCGCCCAGGAGGGCCGCGGCGTGGTGATCTACCTGCGCGGCCACGAGGGCCGGGGGATCGGCCTGCTCGCCAAGCTGCAGGCCTACCAGCTCCAGGACGGCGGCCGCGACACGGTCGACGCGAACCTCGACCTCGGGCTGCCGGCCGACGCCCGGCACTACGGCGCGGCGACCCAGATCCTGCGCGACCTCGGCGTCCCGTCGGTCCGGCTGCTGACCAACAACCCGGACAAGACGGCCAGCCTGGCGTCGTACGGGATCCCGGTGACCGAGCAGGTCGGCCTCACCCCGCGGCCGAACGACCACAACATCGCCTACCTGCGCACCAAGCGCGACCGGATGGGGCACGACCTGCCCGGATTGTCCGACGGCCTGGCCGACAGCGTGACCGACGAGGCCACCACGACGGGAGAGAACGCATGAGTGGCGAGGGCCACCCCGAGGACCGGCCGTTCGACTGCCACGACTTCCGCGTCGCGGTGGTCGCGGCGAGCTGGCACGAGAAGGTCATGAACGGCCTGCTGGACAGCACCCTGGACGCACTCAAGCGCCACCAGGTCGAGTCCCCGGTGGTCGTCCGGGTGCCGGGCTCCTTCGAGCTCCCGGTCGTCGCGGACGCGCTGGCGAAGCAGGGCTTCGACGTGGTGATCGCGCTCGGCGTGATCATCCGCGGCGGTACCCCGCACTTCGAGTACGTCTCCTCGGCGGCCACCGACGGCCTCAACCGGGTTGCGCTCGACCACGGCGTCCCGATCGGCTTCGGCCTGCTCACCTGCGACGACGAGGAGCAGGCGCTCGACCGGGCCGGCCTGGAGGGCTCGAAGGAGGACAAGGGCTACGAGGCGACCAGCGCCGCGCTGCAGACCGCGGTCACGCTGCGCAAGATCCGCCGCCGCGAGCATCTCGGGACCTGACTCCCGGCGAAAACCGGTGTCACCGGCCCACTAGGCTGACCCCCGTGAAGACGTTCGAGGAGCTGTGGGCCGAGCTCAGCCACAAGGCCGAGACCCGCCCCGAGGGCTCCGGCACCGTCGCTGAGCTCGACGCCGGCGTGCACTTCATCGGCAAGAAGCTGGTCGAGGAGGCCGCCGAGTCCTGGATGGCGGCCGAGCACGAGGGCCATGAGCGGGCGGCCGAGGAGATCAGCCAGCTGCTGTACCACGCGCAGTGCCTGATGCTCGCCGCCGGAATCTCGCTCGACGACGTCTACTCGCACCTCTAGGACCTGACATGACCGCCAGCAACGGCACCGAAAGACTGCTCCGGATCGCGCTGCCCAACAAGGGCTCGCTCTCCACCTCGGCCTCGGAGATGCTCCGCGAGGCCGGCTACCGCCAGCGCTCGGACTCCAAGGAGCTGAGCCTGCTCGACGCCGCCAACGGCGTGGAGTTCTTCTACCTGCGCCCGCGCGACATCGCCCTGTACGTCGGCGAGGGCACCCTCGACATCGGCATCACCGGCCGGGACCTGCTGCACGACTCGGGCTCCAAGGCCGAGGAGTCGATGCAGCTCGGCTTCGGCCGTTCCCGGTTCCGCTTCGCCGCCCGCCCGGGCGTGCTGGCGAACCTCGACCAGCTCGCCGGCAAGCGGATCGCGACGTCGTACGTCGGGGTGGTGCGGACGTTCCTCGAGGAGCGCGGCATCGACGCCTCGGTGGTCCGGCTCGACGGCGCGGTGGAGACCAGCATCCAGCTCGGCGTCGCGGACGTGATCGCCGACGTCGTGGAGACCGGGAGCACGCTGAAGCAGGCGGGCCTCGAAGTCGTCGGCGACGTGATCCTGGAGTCCGAGGCGGTGCTGATCACCCGCAGCGGCGCCCAGGAGCCGGAGGGCTTCGAGATCTTCAAGCGGCGCCTCGACGGCGTGCTGGTGGCCCGGTCCTACCTGATGATGGACTACGACATCCCGGCCGAGAAGGTCGAGGCGGCTGTCGCGCTCACCCCCGGGCTGGAGTCGCCGACGGTGTCGCCGCTGCATCGCGAGGGCTGGGTCGCGGTCCGCTCGATGGTCCCGAGCGCGGGCGCCCAGCAGCTCATGGACGACCTCTACGGCATCGGCGCACGGGCGATCCTGCTCACCGACATCCACGCCTGCCGGCTCTGAGCCCGCCGAGTCCACGATGTCCCGCTCCTCGTCCCCGGTGACCCTGCCGCACACCTGGCGCCCGTTCGGCGCGCGGATGATGGGCACGGTCGCGGGTGCGATGGTGCTGATCCTGTTCCTCGCGGTGTGGATCGCCTGGGGTCCCGACGTCCGGGCCCGGTTCACGCCGTTCCAGAAGGGCACCCTGGTCTTCCTGGGCCTGATCGCGCTGGGCGTCTGGTACGCGTTGATGCGTTCCCGGGTGACGGCCACCGAGGCGGGTCTCACGGTCGTGAACGGCTACCGGACCCGCAGCTACGAGTGGTCCCAGGTGCTCGCGGTGAACCTGCGCCGCGGTGCGCCCTGGGCGGGGTTCGACCTCGCCGACGGGACCTCGATCTCGCTGATCGCGATCCAGGGCTCCGACGGGCAGCGGGCGATCAACGCGGTCCGGGAGCTGCGCCGGCTGGTCGAGGAGAACTCGCCGGTCGAGCGCGACGACTGATCAGCCCGTCCGGAAGGTGAGGTCGGCGCGCTCGCGGACCCGGTGGTCGCTGAAGTACCGGCGCTCGGCCTCGGCCCAGGGTGCCCACTGATCGCGGAAGTAGTCGCCGTCGCGCTCGAACGCCCGTAACCGGCGGGCCTCCGGGTCGGCGTCGAGGTAGACCAGCGTGCCGATCCACGGCTCGAGCGGCAGCGCGCCGGCACCGACGCCCTCCACCACGATCAGCGGGGCCGGCTCGACGGTGAGCACCTGGCCGGGCCGCTCGCGCAGCCAGTCCCACTCGCGGACTTGGCCGGTGCGCCCCGCGGCGAGCTCGCCGAGCAGGTCGACGAGGATCTCCGGGACCCGCGCCAGCCCGTCCCAGCCGGGGCAGTACTCGTCGGTGTGCAGCACCGTCGCGGGCGCGATCCGGGTCAGGTTCTGGGCGACCGTGGTCTTCCCGGAGCCCGACGGCCCGTCGATGCACACCAGCCGGGAGCCGCCCAGGAGCGGCTGCCTCGCCTGCAGGTGGTCGCGGATCTTGACCGGCGCCGTCACCGGACCCTCACCAGGCCTCTCACCAGACCCTCACCGGGCCTGTCACCAGGCACACCCCAGGCCCCGGTACGACGGCACCGACGCCGTGATCGTGTCCCCGGCGAGCAGGTGCACCGTGTTGGTGTGCTCGGCGACCTCGCCGGACTTCGCGTGCCGGAACCAGACCCAGTCGCCGATCCGCAGCGCGGCCGCACCGGGCCCGGTCAGCGGCGACTGGACCTCGCCGGCCCCCTCGAGACCGGTCAGGTGCAGCCCGCTCGGGGCCCACGGCGTGGGGATCCGGTCCTTGCCGGCGGGACCGCTGGCGATGAAGCCGCCGCCGGCGACAGTGGCGATCCCGGGGGAGGGACGCCGGACGACCGGGACGCCGAAGAACGCGGCCGGGCGCGGCCGGAAGCTCTCGTAGTGGTCGAACAGGGTCGGCACCAGCAGGCCGGAGCCGGCGGCGACCTCGGTGACGGCGGGGTCGGCCGCGGTGGCCTCGACGCTGCCCGAACCGCCGCCGTTCCAGAACTCGAGGTCGACGATCTCGCGGAGCCCGGCGGAGATCCGGCCGCGGCGCTCGACCAGCTGGGCCATCGAGGCGGACTTCAGCCGGCGTACGACCATCGACTTGGCCCGCTGGTGCGGCACGGTGTCCTGGACACCGGCGACCTGACCCTCGTAGGTCATCACCCCGACGAGCCGGAAGCCCGGGCGGGAGAGCACCTGCCGGGCGAAGGACAGCACCTCCGACGGGTCGTGCAGCGGACTCCGCTTGGGACCGACGTGGGAGCGGCCGAGCCGGAGCCCGGCGTCGACGTCGAGGGCGACCCGGACGACCACGTCGCCCGCCCCGGTGCGGCAGGCGTCCACCACGTCGAGCTGGGCCGGGTCGTCGACCATCAGGGTCACCGCGGCCAGCGCCTTGGGGCTCTCCAGCAACCCGCGCAGCGCGCCCCGGTCGACGGTCGGGTAGCCGAGGACGACGTCGTCGGTGACCTCGTTCTCGACCAGCCAGAGCGCCTCCCGCAGGCTGTAGCCGAGGACGCCCGCGAACCCCGGTCGGGACAGCGCCCGGCGGACGAGGTCGGGAACCCGCAGCGACTTGGACGCGACCCGGATCGGCGTGCCGCCGGCGCGCCGCAGCAGGTCCTCGGCGTTGGCGTCGAACGCATCCAGGTCGACCACGACCATCGGCGTGGCCGGGTCCTCCAGCTCGCCGACGGCCGCGCTCAGCCGGCGCCCCAGGCGCTCCCGCTCCGTGTCTGTCATGGGGGCCAGCCTACGGACGCGTGCACCCGCTTTGGGAGGATGCTCCCCGTGACCGGAGAACAGCACGGCGACCCGGACGTCGGCCCGGACGTCGCCCAGGACGTCGCCCAGGACGGGAGCCAGCACCTGGAGCGGGTCATCCCCGACCCCGGGTTCGCCGGCGACGAGGGCGACGCGGCCGCCGAGGTGACCGCCGCGCTGGCGGCGTACGCCGCGGACCCGGCGCAGTACCTGCCGGCGCTCGCTGCGCTGCAGTCCAGCCGGGTGCTGGTGCCGGTGCTCGCGGTGCTCGGCGAGGTCGAGTACGACGAGCAGGGCCTGGCCCACGACAAGACCAGCGACATGGCCACGGTGCTGATGACCGGCCGCGACGGGCGCACCGCGCTGCTGGCGTTCACCTCGATGACCTCGCTCCGCGCCTGGAACCCGGAGTCCCGCCCGGTGCCGGTGGTCGTCTCCCAGGCCGCCGCCTCCGCGGTCCAGGACGGTGCGGACGCGCTCCTGGTCGACGTGGCCGGGCCGGTGCTCTTCGCGGTCGAGGGCGAGGACCTGGTCTCGCTGGCGGCCGGCCACCTCCTCCGCCGCGTGGACGACGGCTGGGCGTGGACGCGCTCGATGTGACCTGAGCGCGATCACCCTGTAGTCTGTCCCGTGACCGATCGGGTGCTCCGGCATCCGGTCCGACAAGTGGAGGCCTCCTCCCACCCGCATCGACCGTCCTGCACCACAGGTCGTCGGGTCCGGTCCAGCGGAACGGCGCGTGCCGTCCTTCCGCTGATTCCAGGGGCTTCCGTGCGTCGGTACGGGAGCCCTTCTGCGATGAAGAGCCCCTGCCGGTCGGCCCAGTCACACGACCCAGGAGGACACATCAGCACCGAGCTGCGCATCAACGACAGGATCCGGGTACCCGAGGTCCGGCTCGTTGGACCCAACGGCGAGACGGTCGGCATCGTGCCGACCGACCAGGCTCTCAAGCTCGCCCAGGAGGCGGACCTCGACCTCGTCGAGATCGCTCCCCAGGGCCGGCCGCCGGTCTGCAAGCTCATGGACTACGGGAAGTTCAAGTACGAGAACGCCCAGAAGGCCCGTGAGGCTCGCCGGAACCAGACGAACGTCGTGATCAAGGAGATGAAGCTCCGTCCCAAGATCGACGCACACGACTACGAGACCAAGAAGGGTCACGTGGTCCGGTTCCTGCGCCAGGGCGACAAGGTCAAGATCACCATCATGTTCCGCGGCCGCGAGCAGCACCGACCCGAGCTCGGGTTCCGGCTGCTGCAGAAGCTGGCCGAGGACGTCAGCGAGCTGGGCTTCGTGGAGTCGTCGCCCAAGCAGGACGGCCGCAACATGATCATGGTGCTCGGACCGCACAAGAAGAAGGCCGAGGCCAAGGCCGAGGTGAAGGCCGAGAAGGTCGAGCGCGCCGCGGCGCGTGAGGCAGAGCAGGCCGAGGTGGAGGCGGAGATCAAGGCCGCGCACACCGGGCCCGCCGCCCAGAAGAAGGAGCGCAAGCGCTCCGAGAACCTCGATCCCGAGATCGAAGCCTGACCACCAGCGGGGAATGACCCGGGGCACGCCACAGCCGCCCCGGACCGTCACGGAAGAGAAAGTACGAAGATGCCGAAGAACAAGACGCACTCCGGTGCCAGCAAGCGGTTCCGCGTGACCGGGTCCGGCAAGATCCGCCGCCAGAAGGCCGGCATGCGCCACAACCTGGAGAAGAAGTCGTCGACCCTGACGCGCCGCCTCTCCGGTACGACCGAGGTCGCCAAGGCCGACGTCCCGCGCGCGAAGAAGCTGCTCGGTCTCTGACCGGTCCGAACCTGATCCGCTGGTCCTGACCGGCACGAAGACTTTCAAGGAGTAACACAACATGGCACGCGTCAAGCGGGCGGTAAACGCCCAGAAGAAGCGCCGGGTCGTCCTCGAGCGGGCGTCCGGCTACCGGGGTCAGCGCTCGCGCCTCTACCGCAAGGCGAAGGAGCAGGTCACCCACTCCCTCGTCTACAGCTACAACGACCGCCGCAAGAAGAAGGGCGAGTTCCGCAAGCTGTGGATCCAGCGGATCAACGCCGGTGCCCGTGCGCACGGCATGACCTACAACCGGTTCATCCAGGGCCTCGGCCTGGCCGGTGTCGAGGTCGACCGCAAGATCATCGCCGAGCTGGCCGTCAACGACGCGCCCGCCTTCGCCGCGCTGGTCGAGCTCGCCAAGGCCGCGCTGCCCGAGGACGTCAACGCCCCGGTCTCGGCCTGACCACCACTGCTCGTCGAGCCTCCGAGACGTCGTGACCGTTCTCACCAGCGGTAACCAGCGCGTCAAGGAGGCACGGAAGCTCAGCCGCCGCTCGGTCCGTACCGAGCGGCGGCTCTTCCTTGCCGAGGGCTGGAAGGCCGTCGCCGAGGCCGCCACCGTGCCCGGCTGCCTGGTCGAGGTCTTCGCGACCCCGGCGGCGGCCGAGGAGCACGCTGCGCTCCTGGGCGGGCTGCCGGACGTAGTCGTCCACCTCGTCGAGGAGCGCGCCGCCGAGTCCCTCTCCGGCGCGGTGTCCCCGCAGGGCCTGGTCGCCGTCTGCCGCTTCCTGGACCGCCCGCTCGAGGCGGTCCTGTCCGGCCGCACCGTGGTGATCTGCGCCGACGTGCGCGACCCCGGGAACGCCGGCACGATCATCCGGACCGCCGACGCTGCCGGTGCCGGCGCCGTCGTCCTGGCCGGTCACAGCGTCGACCCGTACAACGACAAGACCGTCCGCGCGACCGTCGGTTCGCTCTTCCACGTGCCGCTGTGCACCGAGGTGACCCCGGCCGAGGCGATCACGGCGGCACGGGCGGCCGGGTACACCGTCCTCGCCGCGGACGGCGGGGGAGAGGTCGACCTGTTCGCCGCCGACGACCTGCTCGCCGGGAAGGTCGCCTGGCTGTTCGGCAACGAGGCCTGGGGCCTCCCCGAGGACGTCGCCGCGCTCGCCGACCACCGGGTCGCCATCCCGGTCCTCGGCCGCGCCGAGAGCCTGAACCTGGCCACCGCGGCCGCGGTCTGCCTCTACGCCTCGGCCCGCGCCGGCGGACCGTCGACCTGAGCGGCCCGGGCGCCTACCCTGGAGAGGTGAGCGCGCCCGACTACCGTCAGCTGCCCGAGCCGGTCCGGCTCGAGGACACCATCGCGGCGGTCGACGTACGCGCGGTCCCGGACATCGAAGCCGGCCAGAACGTCGATCAGCGGATGGCGCTGCAGTACGCCGCCGGCTGATCGCCCTACGCTGAGCCCGTGACCGACGCCTACGGCTCGCAGGACCTCTTCGACGCGCTGCCCGACGGCGTGGTCGTCGCCGACGGCGACGGCACCGTGCGGCTCGTGAACGCGGTCGCGGCCCGGATGCTCGGTGACCAGGCCCGCCCCGGCGCGCACCTGGCCGACGCGATCGCGCTCCAGGACCAGGACGGCGCCGACTGGTACGCCGTCGTGCAGCCGCTCGCCGGGCTCCGCACCCGCACCGGCGTGCCGGAGCAGTCCTGGCTGCTGCCGGACGGCACCGAGGTGCTGGTGACCACCCGGCTCGACCGGGACGCCGACCGCGTCGGCGTACGCAGGGTCGCGCTGGTGATCCGCTCCGGCCGGGGGCGGGCCCGCCTGGACCGCGAGCGCTCGGACCTGGTCGCCACCGTCGCCCACGAGCTGCGTTCGCCGCTCACCGGGGTGAAGGGGTTCGTCACCACGCTGCTGAGCAAGTGGGACAAGCTCAACGACGACCAGAAGAAGCTGATGCTCACCACGGTGGCCGCCGACTCCGAGCGGCTGTCGCGGCTGATCACCGAGCTCCTCGACGTCGCCCGGATCGACACCGGCCGGCTGCCGCTCTACCCGCGCGACCTGGAGGTCGCACCGCTGGTCGACCGGATCGTCGACTCGGTCCGGGTCGGCACCAACCGAACGATCACGGTCTCGCACGCGTCCCGCTCCGCGACCGTCTTCGCGGACCCGGACAAGCTGGTCCAGGTGGTCACCAACCTCGTCGAGAACGCGGTCCGGCACGGCGAGGGCGTGGTCACCGTGGTGACGGAGCCGGGTCCGCTGGGCGTCCGGATCACCGTCGACGACGAGGGCGAGGGCATCCCCGAGGAGCTCCGTGCCCGGGTGTTCACGAAGTTCTGGAAGCACGGGGTCCGCGGCGGGTCCGGGCTCGGGATGTACATCGTGAACGGGCTGGTCCGCGTCCACGGCGGCGAGCTCGCCCTGCTCGACGCCCCGGGCGGCGGCGCCCGCGTGGTCCTGGACTGGCCGGAGACCGACCGCCGGCCGTAGGCGCCCGGCGAATACCCGTCGAGACCGGCCGACGCCGTCTCCTAGACTCATCCGCGGACCGGATCTCCCGGTCCGGTTCCCCGTTCCTCCGCGAAAGGCCGCCATGTCCGGACCGAACAGCTCCTACGACCCCGTGCAGGTGACACCGCTCGGGGAGGAGCAGGTCTTCGCGATGCGCGACGAGGCCCTCGCCGCGATCGCGGCCGCGGGCGACCTCGACGCGCTCAAGCAGGTCCGCAGCGAGCACGCCGGCGACCGCTCGCCGCTGGCGCTCGCCAACCGCGAGATCGGCGCGCTGCCGCCGCAGGCCAAGAAGGACGCCGGCATGCGCGTCGGCCAGGCCCGGGGCGCGGTCAACCAGGCGCTCGCCGCCCGCCAGGAGGTCCTCGACGCCGAGGCCGAGGAGCGGATGCTCGTCGAGGAGACCGTCGACGTCACGCTGCCCTGGGACCGCGCCGCCCGCGGCGCTCGGCACCCGATCACGACGATGTCCGAGCGGATCGCCGACATCTTCGTGGCGATGGGCTGGGAGGTGGCCGAAGGCCCGCTGGTCGAGGCCGAGTGGCTGAACTTCGACGCCCTCAACCTCGGTGCGGACCACCCGGCGCGGACCATGCAGGACACCTTCTGGACCGAGCCGGCCGAGAACCACGTGGTGCTGCGCACGCACACCTCGCCGGTGCAGGCGCGGACCATGCTGACCCGCACGCCTCCGATCTACGTGGTCTGCCCGGGGCGGGTCTTCCGGACCGACGAGTACGACGCCACGCACAGCCCGATGTTCCACCAGGTCGAGGGCCTCGTCGTCGACGAGGGCATCACGATGGCCCACCTCAAGGGCTCCCTGGACCACTTCGCCCAGCGGATCTTCGGCGAGGGGATCACGACCCGCTTCCGGCCGTCGTACTTCCCGTTCACCGAGCCCAGCGCCGAGGTGGACCTGGTCTGCTTCGTCTGCCGGGGCACCGGCACCGCGGACGACGGCGTCTGCCGCACCTGCCGCGGCGAGGGCTGGATCGAGTGGGGCGGCTGCGGCGTGGTGAACCCGCGCGTGCTCACCGCCTGCGGCGTGGACCCGGAGCGCTACACCGGGTTCGCCTTCGGCATGGGCATCGACCGCACCCTGATGTTCCGGCACGGCGTGGAGGACCTGCGCAGCTTCTTCGAGGGCGACGTCCGGTTCAGCCGGGCTTTCGGCACCGAGATCTGACCGCGCGCGACGACGAGAGCGAAGACACGATGAAGGCCCCTCTTTCCTGGATCCGCGAGTACGTCGACCTGCCGGCCGATGTGTCCGTGGAGGACCTCGCCGCCACGCTGACCGCGCTCGGGCTCAAGCTCGAGTCGCTGGAGAAGCCGGGCTCCGACATCACCGGCCCGCTGGTGGTCGGCCGCGTGCTCACCCAGGAGCCCGAGCCGCAGAAGAACGGCAAGACGATCAACTGGTGCACCGTCGACGTCGGTGACGCCAACGGCACCGGCGAACCGCAGGGCATCGTCTGCGGCGCGCACAACTTCGCGCCCGGCGACCTGGTCGTGGTCGCGCTCCCCGGCTCGGTGCTCCCGGGCGGGTTCGCGATCTCGGAGCGGAAGACCTACGGGCACCTGTCCGCGGGCATGATCTGCTCGGCGAAGGAGCTCGGCCTGGGTGAGGACGCCGCCGGGATCATGGTGCTCCCGGCCGAGGCCGGCGCCCCGGGCGACCCGGTGCGCGAGTTCCTGCACATCGACGACGACGTGATCGAGTTCGAGATCAACCCCGACCGCGCCTACGCGCTGTCGCTGCGCGGCGTGGCCCGCGAGGCCGCGCTCGGCACCGGGGGAGCGTTCTCCGACCCGGCGCTCCGGGAAGTCCCGACGCCGAACGCCGACGGCTACCCGGTGCTCGTCGACGACACCGAGGGCTGCCCCGTCTTCG
The DNA here is from genome assembly GCF_052114005.1 of Marmoricola sp. RAF53. NCBI lineage: Bacteria > Bacillati > Actinomycetota > Actinomycetes > Propionibacteriales > Nocardioidaceae > Marmoricola > Marmoricola sp. RAF53. The sequence continues at coordinate 45,388 of NZ_JBFRDX010000014.1, forward strand.
TGGCCCGGACCGTCACCGGCTTCGACCCGAGCGCGCCGACCCCGCGCTGGATGGCCCGCCGGATCCAGCTCGCCGGGATGCGGCCGATCTCGCTGGCCGTCGACGTCACCAATTACGTGATGCTCGAGCTCGGCCACCCGATCCACGGGTACGACGCCGACCGGCTCACCGGCCCGATCCGGGTGCGCCGTGCGACCGAGGGTGAGCACCTGACCACGCTCGACGGCACCGACCGGGTGCTCTCGGCAGAGGACCTCGTCGTCACCGACGACTCCGGCCCGATCGGTCTGGGCGGCGTGATGGGCGGGGCCACCACCGAGATGACGTCGACGACGACCAACATCCTGGTCGAGGTCGCCTCCTGGAACCCGGTCTCGATGTTCCGCACCGGCAAGCGCCACAAGCTGAGCTCCGAGGCCGGCAAGCGCAACGAGCGCGGCGTCGACCCGACCATCCCCGAGGCCGCCGCCGACCGGGTGGTCGAGCTGCTCGTCGCCCACGGCGGCGCGACCGCGGCCCCGGGCGTCACCAAGGTCGGCGAGGCTCCGGCCCGGCCGACGATCCGGATGGCCGCCGACCTCCCGGGCCGGATCACCGGGATGGCGATCGAGCCCGCGATGGTCGTCGACAACCTGGTCGCGGTCGGCTGCGGTGTCGACGGCGTCGACGACCTGGTCGTCGTACCGCCGCCGTGGCGCCCGGACCTGACCGATCCGTTCGACCTGGTCGAGGAGGTCGCCCGGATCGTCGGCTACGACCAGGTGCCGTCGGTGCTGCCGCCGGCCCCCGCCGGGCGCGGGCTGACCCCGGAGCAGCAGCTGCGTCGCCGGGTCGGCCGCACGCTGGCCGGAGCCGGGTACGTCGAGGTGCTGACCTTCCCGTTCGTGGGGGCCGAGGCGTTCGACGCCCTGGAGCTGGACGCCGACGACAGCCGCCGGACCGCGCTGCGGCTGGCGAACCCGCTGTCCAGCGAGGCGCCGCTGATGACCACCACGCTGCTGCCCGGCCTGCTCGAGACGGTGGCCCGCAACATCGGCCGCGGTCACGCCGACCTGGCGCTCTTCGAGGTCGCCCCGGTGACACTGCCGCACGTCGGCGCGGTCGCTCCGATCCTGGGCGTCGACCGGCGTCCGACCGAGGCCGAGTGGGACGAGCTGAACGCGGCCCTCCCGGACCAGCCGCTGCACCTGGTGCTGGCGCTCGCCGGCGACCGGGAACCGGCCGGCTGGTGGGGCGCGGGCCGCCCGGTCAGCTGGGCCGACGCCGTCGAGGGCGTCCGCGAGGTCGCCGAGGCCCTCGGCGTCACCCTGGACGTCCGCTCCGGTGCGCGGGCGCCGTGGCACCCGGGGCGGTGCGCCGAGGTGCTGGTCGCGGGCGAGCCGATCGGGTACGCCGGCGAGCTGCACCCGCGGGTCTGCAAGCGCCTGGGCGTCCCCGCCCGGACGGCCGTCGCCGAGATCGACCTGTCGGCGCTGCTCGCGCACGCGGTCGCGGTCGTGCCGGCGCCGGTGTTCTCGACCTACCCGGTGGCGAAGGAGGACGTGGCGCTCGTCGTCGCGGCCGACGTCCCGGCCGAGGACCTGGCCCGGACGCTGCGCGAGGGCGCGGGCGCGCTCTGCGAGTCCGTCCGGCTGTTCGACGTGTACACCGGCGAGCAGATCGGGGCCGGCCAGAAGTCGCTGGCCTTCGCGCTGCGCTTCCGGGCCCCGGACCGGACCCTGACCGAGGCGGAGACGGCCGAGGCGCGCGACGCCGCGGTGGTGCTCGCGGCCGAGCGGCACGGGGCTGTGCAGCGCGCCTGACACGCTGGTCGAGGAGGTCGCGCTGCGATCGACTCGAACCTAGGTGTTGTCGGCGTCGCTCAGGTCGGCCTTCACCACGACGTAGTCGCCGGTGCGGTCGCCGGAGGCGTCGTACCGGATCCCCAGCAGCACCAGCGTGCCCGGTGCCTTGCCGACGACGGCAGGGTCGGTGGTGATGCCGGCGGCGGCGTGGGAGCCGACCGAGCGGACCGTGTAGGTCAGCGTGCCGTTGTCCGTGCGCAACGCGACCTTGGCGCCGGGCCGGAGGTCGGGCAGGGCCCCGAACGCGCCGCCGGGGCGTACTTCGCCGATCACGAACACGGTGTCGCTGCCGGGGCTGCCCGGCTGGCCGCGCGATCCCCAGCGGGACACCTCGCTCGCCGACCGGGCGCTGAAGGCGCCGCCGGCGGGCTCGACGGAGTCGTCGAAGCCGGTGTCGAGGGCCGACCCGGAGGTGAGCCGGCGCGGGACGTCCTCGGAGATCCGGGTGAGGTCCGCGGCGGGGCCGACGGTCGGTGTCGGGGTCGGTGTCGGGGTCGGGGGCGGCGTGGTGGTCGGGGTCGTTCCGGCGCTGGGGGAGACCGCCGGGATGGGGGACTCGGTCGGGCTGCCGCTGGTGCCCGGGGTCGACGGCGAGGACGGTGAGTCGCCGAACACCCGGTGCGCGGTGAACCAGGCCGCCGGGACCAGTGCGAGGACGACGGCCGCGACGATCGCCCAGCGGGGCACCGCGTGCTCGCGGGCAGCCTTCCGGCGCGCAGGCGTGTCCGAACGGGTGACGGCTCGGGTGTCCGCTCTGCGCTTGCCTGGCAACGGGGGAGTCCTGATCGGTCGCTGTCGGTCGCTCGGGAGGTCCGGGGAGGGTGGTCGGAGTCTAGGGCGTGTCTGACAGATCCGTCGCCTACCGCGCGCCGCCATGCGCGGCACCTGGCTGCGTTCTCGTCACTCGACGTGCCGCTGGCACGCCTTCGCTCCTCGGCCTTGCCAGGCACCACGCCTGACGACGCTCGCTTCGGCGAGATCTGTCAGACACGCCCTGGTCTCGGGAGTGGCGCGTGTGCCGGGAGAATCGCGTCGCGAGAACATGCATAAGTATGTATAGTCATGCATATGAGTCCGATCAGTGTGGCAGTGGCCGGGGCGAGCGGGTACGCCGGCGGAGAGGTCCTGCGCCTCCTGCTGGGTCACCCGGACGTCCGGATCGGCACGCTCACCGCCGGCTCGAACGCCGGCGAGACCCTGGGCGCCCTGCAGCCGCACCTGGTGCCGCTGGCCGACCGGGTCCTCGCCGAGACGACCCCCGAGTCGCTGGCCGGCCACGACGTCGTCTTCCTCGCGCTGCCGCACGGCCAGTCCGGTGCGTACGCCGAGGCGCTCGGTGGCGACACCGTCGTCATCGACTGCGGTGCCGACTTCCGGCTCACCGACCCGGCCGCGTGGGAGAAGTTCTACGGCTCCGGGCACGCCGGCTCCTGGCCCTACGGCCTGCCCGAGCTGCCCGGCCAGCGGGCGCTCCTCCAGGGCGCCCGGCGGATCGCCGTCCCCGGCTGCTACCCGACCGTCTCGACGCTCGCACTCGCGCCCGCGGTCGCGGCCGGCCTGGTCGACCCGGCCGACGTCGTCGTGGTCGCCGCCTCGGGCACCAGCGGGGCCGGCAAGGCCGCCAAGCCGCACCTGCTCGGCAGCGAGGTCATGGGCAGCACGTCCGCCTACGGCGTCGGCGGCGTCCACCGGCACACCCCCGAGATCGTGCAGAACCTGGGCGGGCTCACCGACGAGCAGGTCCGGGTCAGCTTCACGCCGCTGCTGGTGCCGATGCCGCGGGGCATCCTCGCGACCTGCTCGGCGCCCGTGCGGCCCGGCGTGACCGCCGACGACCTGCGGGCGGCGTACGCGAAGGCGTACGCCGACGAGCCGTTCGTCCACCTGCTGCCCGAGGGTCGGTGGCCGACCACCAAGGCGGTCTTCGGCTCCAACAGCGTTCACCTGCAGGTCGCGGTGGACCCGGACGCGGGGGGAGCCGCGGGGCGGGCCGTCGTGATCGGCGCGGTCGACAATCTCGCGAAGGGCACCGGCGGTGCTGCGGTGCAGTGCATGAACCTGGCGCTGGGGCTGCCCGAAGCCACCGGCCTGACGACGGTGGGAGTCGCACCATGACCGAAGAAGTGAACGAGAACCCGAGCACGTTCACCCTGCACCAGTACCCGGAGAAGCTGGTGGTCGCGAACCTGCCCGCCGGCGCGGAGATCCCCGCCTGGGCGGAGTCGTCCTCGCTCTTCGCGATCATCGCCACCGCCCACGAGACCACGGTCATCTGCGCCGGCCGCTCGGTGCCCGGCAAGGTCCGCAAGGAGGGCCCGTTCACGGCGTTCGCCGTCAAGGGCCCGCTCGACTTCGCGCTCACCGGCGTGCTGCACACGCTGCTCGGCCCGCTGGCCGAGGCGGAGATCAGCGTCTTCACGGTGTCCACCTACCCGACGGACTGGGTCCTGGTGCCGGTGGAGAAGGCCGAGGCCGCGGCCGAGGAGTGGCGACGACAGGGGCACACCGTCGCCCCCGCCCCCGTCGCCTGACCCTCCGAGCCCACCCACGCGCACCGAGAAGAGCACTTCCATGACTGTCACGCACCCAGCCGGTTTCGTCGCCGCCGGCGTCGCCGCCGGGCTCAAGTCCACCGGCGCGAAGGACCTGGCCCTCGTCGTCAACCAGGGCCCGCTGTTCGACTCCGCCTCCGTCTTCACCAGCAACCGCTGCAAGGCCAACCCGGTGCTGTGGAGCCAGGAGGTCGTCAAGGACGGCACCGTCCGCGCCGTCGTCCTCAACTCCGGCGGGGCCAACTGCTACACCGGCGCCGACGGTTTCCAGACCACGCACGCGGTCGCCGAGCAGGTGGGCGCCGGCCTCGGCGTCGGCGCCATCGATGTCGTCGTCTGCTCGACCGGCCTGATCGGTCTGGCCAACCCGCGGCAGAACCTGCTCGACGGCGTCGACGCCTGCGTCGCCGGGCTCTCCGCCGACGGCGGTGCGGACGCGGCCGCGGCCATCATGACCACCGACTCGGTCTCCAAGCAGACCGTGGTCGAGGGAGCCGGTTGGAGCATCGGCGGGATGGCGAAGGGCGCCGGCATGCTGGCTCCCCAGCTCGCCACCATGCTGGTGGTGATCACCACCGACGCCGTCGTCCCGGCGGCCGAGCTCGACACCGCGCTCCGCGCCGCCACCCGGGTCAGCTTCGACCGGCTCGACTCCGACGGCTGCATGTCCACCAACGACACCGTCACGGTGATGGCCAGCGGCGCCAGCGGGATCACCCCGACCGCCGAGGACTTCACGCACGCGCTCACCCAGGTCTGCACCGACCTGGCGATGCAGCTGCTCAAGGACGCCGAGGGCGCGGACCACGAGATCGCGATCTCGGTGCTCAACGCGGCCAGCGAGGACGACGCGGTCGAGGTCGGCCGCAGCGTCGCCCGGAGCAACCTGTTCAAGGCGGCCGTCTTCGGCAAGGACCCGAACTGGGGCCGGGTGCTCGCGAGCATCGGCACCACCTCAGCCGCCTTCGACCCGGCCGACCTCGACGTCGCGATGAACGGCGTCTGGGTGTGCCGGGCCTCGACCCCGGCGGAGGACCCGGCGGGGGTGGACCTGTCCGCGCGGGAGGTCACGGTCACGATCGACCTCAAGGCCGGCACCGAGCGGGCCACCGTGTGGACCAACGACCTGACCCACGCCTACGTCCACGAGAACAGCGCGTACAGCTCATGAGCACCCCGAACGGGAGCACGGACTCCGAGGAGATGCCGATGAGGCCCGCGGTCGAACCCGCCAAGGCGGCCACCCTGGCGGCGGCGCTGCCGTGGCTGAAGCAGTACCACGGCAAGGTCGTGGTGGTGAAGTACGGCGGCAACGCGATGGTCGACGAGGACCTGAAGCGGGCCTTCGCCGAGGACGTCGTCTTCCTGCGGATGGCCGGTTTCAAGCCGGTCGTCGTGCACGGCGGCGGCCCGCAGATCTCCACGATGCTGGACCGGCTCGGGATCGCGAGCGAGTTCAAGGGCGGCCTCCGGGTCACCACCGACGAGGCGATGGACGTCGTCCGGATGGTGCTCGTCGGCCAGGTGCAGCGCGAGCTCGTCGGCCTGATCAACCAGCACGGCCCGCTCGCGGTCGGTCTCTCCGGCGAGGACGGCGGGCTGTTCACCGCCGAGCGCACCAGCCTGGTGATCGACGGCGAGGAGGTGGACCTCGGCCTCGTCGGCGAGGTCGCCGCGGTCCGCCCCGAGGCGGTCCAGGACGTGATCGACGCCGGCCGGATCCCGGTCATCTCCTCGGTCGCGCCGGATCCCGACGGCGCCGTGCACAACGTGAACGCCGACACCGCCGCCGCGGCCCTGGCGGTCGCGCTCGGTGCCGAGAAGCTGCTCGTGCTCACCGACGTGGAGGGCCTCTACCGCGACTACGGCAACAGCGACGACGTGATCGGCGAGATCAGCCCGGAGGCGCTCGCCGAGCTGATGCCGACGCTGGCCAGCGGGATGGTGCCGAAGATGGCCGCCTGCCTGGCCGCGCTCAACGGCGGCGTGCCGCGCGCGACCGTGGTCGACGGCCGGGAGCCGCACGCGGTGCTGCTGGAGATCTTCACCGACGAGGGCGTCGGCACCCAGGTGCTGCCCGGCGTCGCCACCAAGGTCCGGAAGGCGAAGGGGTCGGCATGAGTACCTGGACGGAGCGCTATTCCAGTGCCCTGATGAACACCTTCGGCCCACCGAAGCTCGCGCTGGTCCGCGGCGCCGGCGCGCACGTGTGGGACGAGGACGGCAAGGAGTACGTCGACCTCCTCGGCGGCATCGCCGTCAACGCCCTCGGCCACGGCCACCCGGCGCTGGTCGCCGCGGTCACCGAGCAGCTGAGCACGCTCGGGCACGTCTCGAACTTCTTCACCTCGCCGCCGCAGGTCGCGCTCGCCGAGAAGCTGCTCGAGCTGGTGGGCTCCGAGGGCCGGGTCTTCTTCACCAACTCCGGCACCGAGGCCAACGAGGCCGCCCTCAAGATCACCCGGCGCACCGGCCGCACCCACCTGGTCGCGGCGCTGGACGGCTTCCACGGCCGGACCATGGGGTCGCTCGCGCTGACCTCGAAGGCGGCGTACCGGGAGCCGTTCGAGCCGCTGCCGGGCACCGTCACGTTCGTCCCGTACGGCGACGAGGCGGCCCTGGCCGCCGCGGTCACCGACGAGACCGCCGCGGTGATCCTCGAGCCGCTGCAGGGCGAGGCCGGCGTGCTGGTCCCGCCGGCCGGCTACCTCGCGGCCGCCCGCCGGATCACCCGCGAGCACGGCGCGCTGCTGTGGCTCGACGAGATCCAGACCGGGATGGGCCGGACCGGGCGCTGGTTCGCCGCGGCCGGCGACGTCGAGCCGGACCTGGTCACGGTGGCCAAGGGCCTGGCCGGCGGCTTCCCGATCGGCGCCTGCATCGCGCTCGGCGAGGCGGCCTTCCTGCTGGAGCCCGGCAACCACGGCACCACCTTCGGCGGCAACCCGGTCGCCTGCGCGGCCGCGCTCGCGGTGATCGGCGTGATCGAGCACGAGGGTCTGCTGGAGCGGGCAGCAGTGCTCGGGCAGAAGCTCCGCGACGGTCTCGCCGCCGACCCGAGGGTCGCCGGGGTCCGCGGGGAGGGCCTGCTGATCGGGCTCACCCTGACCGCCCCGGTCAGCGCGGACCTCGCGGTGGCCGCGCTCGACGCCGGCTACATCGTCAACAACCCGACGCCCGACCGGGTCCGGCTCGCGCCCCCGCTGGTCCTCACCGACGCCGACGCCGAGGCCTTCCTGGCCGCCTGGCCGGGCCTGCTCGACACCGCCTACGAAGGAGCCGACCAGTGACGCGACACTTCCTGCGCGACGACGACCTGAGCCCCGCCGAGCTCGACCAGGTCCTCGACCTCGCCGCCGCCCTCAAGGCCGACCCGTACGGGCCCAAGCCGCTGGCCGGTCCGCGCACGGTCGCGATCATCTTCGACAAGCCGACCCTGCGGACCCAGGCGTCCTTCGCGGCCGGGGTCGCCGAGCTCGGCGGCAACCCGATGATCGTCGACGGCAACCTGGCGCAGATCGGGACCCGTGAGTCGATCGCGGACGTCGCCCGGGTGCTCGGGCGGCAGGCCGGCGTGATCGTGTGGCGGACCCACGACCAGAGCCGGATCGAGGAGATGGCGGCGTACGCCGGGGTGCCGGTCGTGAACGCGCTGACCGACCAGTTCCACCCCTGCCAGACGGTCGCCGACCTGCTCACGATCCGCGAGCACCGGGGCGCGACCGCCGGGCTCACGATGACCTTCCTGGGCGACGCCGCCTGCAACATGGGCCACTCCTACCTGCTCGCGGGCGCCGCTGCCGGGATGCACGTGCGGGTCAGCTGCCCGGTCGGCTTCGAGCCGGACGCCGGGATCCTGGCGCGGGCGCAGGAGATCGCCGCGACCACCGGCGGATCGGCCGCGGTCGTCACCGACCCGAAGCAGGCCTGCGAGGGCGCCGACGTCCTGGTCACCGACACCTGGGTGTCGATGGGCAAGGAGACCGAGGCCGCGGCCCGGGCGGAGGTCTTCGCACCCTGGCAGCTCAACGCCGACCTGCTCGCCCTCGGGGCGGACGGGGCCATCGTGATGCACTGCCTGCCGGCGTACCGCGGCAAGGAGATCACCGCCGAGGTGCTCGACGGCCCGCGCAGCGTGATCTGGGACCAGGCCGAGAACCGCCGGCACGCCCAGAAGGCCGTGATCACCTGGCTGCTGGAGCAGACCGAGGGTCCGGGACGGCGATGACCACCCAGGGGCACATCCCGCTGACCAAGAGCGCGCGCCAGCAGCAGATCATCGAGCTGCTCGCGACCGCCGAGGTGCGGTCGCAGACCGAGCTGGCCGACCTGCTCGCGGAGGCCGGGGTGCACGTCACCCAGGCCACGCTGTCGCGGGACCTGGTCGAGCTGGACGCGGTCAAGGTGCGGGCCGCCTCGGGGGCGCTGGTCTACGCGGTCCCGGGTGAGGGCGGCGACCGGACCCCGGTCGTCGGCCGCGAGTCCGCCGCCTCCGAGGCCCGGCTGGCCCGGCTCTGCGCCGAGCTCCTGGTCGCCGCGGACGCGTCCGCCAACCTGGTGGTGCTGCGGACCCCGCCGGGCGCGGCGAACTTCCTCGCCTCGGCCCTCGACAAGGCCGAGCTGGGCCCGGTGCTGGGCACGATCGCCGGTGATGACACCGTGCTCGTCATCTCCCGCGACCCCGCCGGCGGCGAGGAGCTCGCCCAGCGCCTGCTCGCGCTGGCCAACAAGAACCACCACGTCGAATGAACCCGGTCGTCGAGCCTGTCGAGACGGCGCAACCGAAGAGGAACAGATGAATCACGAAGGCAAGACCGGGGACGGCAAGCTCTGGGGTGGCCGGTTCGCCGGTGGCCCCAGCCCGGAGCTGGAGGCGCTGTCGCGCAGCACGCACTTCGACTGGCGGCTGACCCCCTACGACCTCGCCGGCTCCCGGGCGCACGCCCGCGCGCTGCACGCCGCCGGCCTGCTCACCGACGCCGACCACGCCACCCTGCAGGGCGGCCTGGACGCGCTGGGGGAGCGGTTCGCCGCCGGCGAGCTGCGCCCGGACCCGACCGACGAGGACGTCCACGGCGCGCTGGAGCGACTGCTCGTCGCCGAGATCGGCGCCGAGGTCGGCGGCAAGCTGCGCGCCGGCCGGAGCCGGAACGACCAGATCGCGACCCTCTTCAAGGTCTTCCTGCGCGACCACGCCCGGATCGTCGTCGACCAGGTGCTGACCCTGGTCGAGGCGCTGGCCGACCAGGCCGAGACGCACCTCGGCGCGATCATGCCCGGCCGCACCCACCTCCAGCACGCCCAACCGGTGCTGCTCTCGCACCACCTGATGGCGCACGCCTGGCCGCTGCTGCGCGACGTCGCCCGGTTCCGCGACTGGGACGCCCGGGTGGCCGCCGACTCGCCGTACGGGTCCGGCGCGCTGGCCGGCTCCAGCCTCGGCCTCGACCCGGAGCAGGTGGCCGCCGACCTCGGCTTCACCGGGTCGACCGCGAACTCGATCGACGGCACCGCGGCCCGCGACTTCGTGGCCGAGTTCGCCTTCGTCGCCGCGATGACCGGCGTCGACGTCAGCCGGATCGCCGAGGAGGTCATCCTCTGGGCGACCAAGGAGTTCGGCTTCGTAGCGCTCGACGACGGCTACTCGACCGGCTCGAGCATCATGCCGCAGAAGAAGAACCCGGACATCTCCGAGCTCGCCCGCGGCAAGGCCGGCCGCCTGATCGGCGACCTCGCCGGCCTGCTGGCCACCCTGAAGGCGCTCCCGCTGGCCTACAACCGGGACCTGCAGGAGGACAAGGAGCCGGTCTTCGACGCGGTCGACACCCTGGAGGTGCTGCTGCCCGCGTTCGCCGGCCAGATCGCGACCCTGCGCTTCGACACCGCCCGGATGGCCGAGCTCGCGCCGCAGGGGTTCTCGCTCGCCACCGACATCGCCGAGTGGCTGGTCCGCGAGGGCGTCCCGTTCCGGGTCGCCCACGAGGTCGCCGGCGTCTGCGTACGCCGCTGCGAGGAGCTCGGCATCGAGCTGCACGAGCTGACCGATGCACAGTTCGCCGAGATCGACCCGAACCTGACCCCGGCCGTGCGCGAGGTGCTCACCGTCGAGGGCTCGGTCGCCTCCCGCGACGGACGCGGCGGCACGGCCCCGGTCCGGGTGAGCGAGCAGCTCGCCCAGCTCCGCGAGCGGATCGCGGTCGAGCGCGCCTGGCTCGGCTGATCACGTCCGGGCCGCCGGGACCTCACCGCACGCCGAGCGTGTAGCGCATCTGCCAGACCAGGCGGCCCGGTCCGCCGGGAGTGGTGGCGGCCAGGATCGCCGCGGCCCGCTCGACGACCCCGGGCTTGTCCTCGTCGGGGATGTTCGCCCACATCGCGCGCTGGCCGGTCGCCATCGAGAACCGGTGCCAGGTCTCTCCGTCGGGGAACTCCAGGACGGCGGGCTCGACCACGGTCCTGACCTCGCGCAGCCCGGCCCCGGCGAACAGCTCCTCCATGCCGGCGTCGGAGGCGAACGGGCCCGTCATCCCGGAGGTGCGGGCGTCCCGGAGCTCGGGTGGCTGGAACGGCACCAGCAGCTCGTCGATCGCCCGGGTGGCGTCGTCGAGCGGGCCGAAGGTGGTCAGCCCGATCCGTCCGCCCGGGCGCAGCAGGCCGGCCCAGTGCGCGAGCGCCGCCGCGGGATCGGCCAGGAAGAAGAGCACCAGCGAGGACGCGACCACGTCGTACGTCGCGTCCCCGAGTCCGGACAGGTCGGCGGCGTCGGACACGTCCACGCGGGCCTGCTCCAGGCCGAGGTCGACGACGAGCCCGCGGGTGGCGGCGACCATCGCGGAGGAGGCATCGACCGCCCGCACCGACCCGCGTGGGCCGACGGCGTGCGCGAGCGGCACCGTCGCGGCGCCGCGTCCGCAGCCGATGTCGAGGGCGGCTTCGCCCGGGCGCGGCTCCAGCAACGAGACGAGCCGCTCGGCGACCGGGCGGAAGAAGGCCACCCCGGTCTGGTCGTAGGTCTCGGCGATGCTGTCGAAGACCTTGGCGACGGTGGGACCCGGGGACTCGCCGGACTCGCTGTTGGACATGCGTCGAGCGTGGCCCGGGCCACCCGGTGACGCAAGGGGTCAGCCGACCTCGGCGAGGTAGGCGGCCGCGACCGACTTCGGGACGCACATCGTCCAGGCGTCGACGATCAGCTCGCGCAGCTCCTCGACGTCGAGGGCGTGCAGGTGGGCCGCGACCCACTGGTAGCGCATGTCGGAGGGCCGCGGCAGCAGGAACTTCCCGGGCTCGCTCGCGACCAGCGCCGCCCGCTCCTCGCGCGGGAAGCCGAACCCGAGGGTGCGCTCGTCGGGGGAGACGGCGGCGAAGACGATCCTGCCGACCCGGAACTTGCGGGTGTCGCGCACCCACGCCTCGTAGGCGCGCGGGAGCGAGAGTGCGATCTGGCGGACGTCCTCGGCGGTGACCGGCATACGCCGATCCTGCCGTCGACCACCGACAATTCTGGGGGACCGGTCTCGCGGCCCGGTGCGTCGGTCGCCGTGACGCCGGCTTGTTGATAAGATCGAACCCCGTGGAGAGGACGGCGTCGCCGGTCCCGATCCGCACCATGTTGCGACACACCACGGGAGCCCTTCTTGGTATCGAGCCAGCCGACCAAGCACGTATTCGTCACCGGCGGGGTCGCCTCGTCGCTCGGCAAGGGGCTCACCGCCTCCAGCCTCGGTCGGCTGCTGAAGTCGCGCGGTCTCCGCGTGACGATGCAGAAGCTGGACCCCTACCTCAACGTCGATCCGGGGACGATGAACCCGTTCCAGCACGGCGAGGTCTTCGTCACCGACGACGGCGCCGAGACCGACCTGGACATCGGGCACTACGAGCGGTTCCTCGACACCGAGCTGAACCAGATCGCCAACGTCACCACCGGGCAGGTCTACTCGCAGGTGATCGCCAAGGAGCGCCGCGGCGACTACCTCGGCGACACCGTCCAGGTGATCCCGCACATCACCAACGAGATCAAGGACCGGATCCGCGCGATGGGCGGTGACGGGGTCGACGTGGTGATCACCGAGATCGGCGGCACCGTCGGCGACATCGAGTCGTTGCCGTTCCTCGAGGCCGCGCGCCAGGTCCGTCACGACATCGGCCGGGACAACTGCTTCTTCGTGCACGTCTCCCTGGTCCCGTGGATCGGGCCGTCCAAGGAGCTCAAGACCAAGCCGACCCAGCACTCGGTGGCCGCGCTCCGCTCGATCGGCATCCAGCCCGACGCGATCGTCTGCCGCGCCGACCGCGAGCTGCCCGAGGGCATCAAGAAGAAGATCTCGCTGATGTGCGACGTCGACCAGGACGCCGTGGTGACCGCCGCCGACGCCCCGTCGATCTACGACATCCCGAAGGTGCTGCACCGCGAGGGCCTGGACGCGTACGTCGTCCGCCGGCTCGACCTGCCGTTCCGCGACGTCGACTGGACCGTCTGGGACGACCTGCTGGACCGGGTCCACCACCCCGACGAGGAGGTCCGGGTCGCGCTCGTCGGCAAGTACGTCGACCTGCCGGACGCCTACCTGTCCGTGGTCGAGGCGCTCCGCGCCGGCGGGTTCGCCCACAAGGCCAAGGTGAACATCGACTGGATCGCCTCCGACCTCTGCGAGACCCCCGAGGGCGCGGCCAAGCACCTCTCCGAGGTCGACGCGATCTGCGTCCCCGGCGGCTTCGGCATCCGCGGCCTGGAGGGCAAGCTCGGCGCGCTCACCTACGCCCGCACCCACGGCATCCCGACGCTGGGCCTCTGCCTCGGCCTGCAGTGCATGGTGATCGAGTACGCCCGCAACGTGGCCGGCCTGGAGAAGGCCGCCTCCACCGAGTTCGACCCGGAGTGCCCGGAGCCGGTGATCGCGACGATGGCCGAGCAGCACGCCTTCGTCGAGGGCGCCGGTGACCTGGGCGGCACGATGCGCCTGGGTCTCTACGAGGCGCACCTCAAGGAGGGGTCGGTCGCGCGGGCGGCGTACGGGAACGAGGCGGTCGTCTCCGAGCGCCACCGGCACCGCTACGAGGTCAACAACTCCTACCGCGAGCAGCTGGAGCAGGCCGGCCTGGTCTTCTCGGGCCTGTCGCCGGACGGCGACCTCGTCGAGTACGCCGAGCTGCCCGCGGACGTGCACCCGTACTACGTGGCCACCCAGGCGCACCCGGAGCTGCGGTCGCGCCCGACCCGGCCGCACCCGCTCTTCGCGGGCCTGGTCGGCGCCGCGATCGTCCGCCAGCGCGAGCTGCGGATCCCGATCGACGAGACCGGTCTGCGGGTCCACACCGACGCCGACGAGGCGTGACCGTGGCCGAGGAGCTTGCGGACGTCCCGCAGAGCTGGCCGGTGGTCGGTTCCCGGGTGGTCCACGACTCCGGCTGGGTGGTCCGGTTCCGCGAGGACACGATCACCGTGCCGGGGGAGCCCGACCACGAGTTCACCCGCCTGGTGGTCGACGACCCGGGCGCCGTGGTCGTGCTCGCGGTCGACGACCAGGACCGGGTCGTCGTGCTGCGTCAGTACCGGCACCCGGTGCAGCGCCGGATGATCCAGCTGCCCGCCGGCAAGCTCGACGAGCCTGGCGAGGACCCGCTGGAGGCGGCGCAGCGCGAGCTCCGCGAGGAGACCGGCCTGGCCGCGGACCGGTGGACGCACCTGCTCACCACCTACGCCTCGCCGGGGATCACCTCGGAGACGCACGCCCTCTACCTGGCCCGCGAGCTCCGCGAGGTCGAGCGCGACTTCGAGCCGCACCACGAGGAGGCGGACATGACCATGGAGCGGGTCGCGTACGCCGACCTGCTCGGCGCGGTCCTGGACGGTCGGGTCGCCGACGCGCCGCTGGCGAGCGCGCTGCTGGCCTGCGAGGTGCTCCGGCACCGGGGCGCTCTGTGACCGGTTCTGTGACCCCGGTCACCCGGGAATAGACTCCGGGGGACCGGCACAACGACGTGCCCGGCATCGTTCAGGGAGGACCGCTGTGAGGGTCGGCGTACCGAAGGAAGTCAAGAACCACGAGTACCGGGTGGCGATCACCCCGGTCGGCGTCCACGAGCTGGTCGCGCACGGCCACGAGGTCGTCGTGCAGACCGGGGCCGGGCTCGGCTCCTCGATCGCGGACGACGAGTACGCCGCCGCGGGCGCCAAGCTGCTGGAGTCGCCCGACGACGTGTGGGGCAACGCGGACCTGGTGCTCAAGGTGAAGGAGCCCGTGGCCGAGGAGTACCACCGGATGCGGGAGGGCCTGGCGCTCTTCACCTACCTCCACCTGGCCGCCGACCGGCCGCTGACCGAGGAGCTGGTCAGCCGCAAGGTCACCGGCATCGCCTACGAGACCGTGCAGCTGCCGTCCGGCGGGCTGCCGCTGCTGTACCCGATGTCGGAGGTGGCCGGCTGCCTGGCGCCGCAGGTCGGGGCCTACTCGCTGCTCAAGGCCCAGGGCGGGCGCGGTGTGCTCATGGGCGGTGTCGGCGGCGTCGCGAACGCCAAGGTCGTCATCATCGGCGCCGGCGTCTCCGGCCAGAACGCGGCCAACATCGCGCTCGGCATGGGCGCCGACGTGACCCTGCTCGACACCGACCTGGACAAGCTCCGGATGTCGTTCTGGCGGTACAACAACCGGGTGCACGGCCTGGCGTCCTCCAAGCTCGCGATCGAGCAGCAGGTGATGGAGGCCGACATGGTGATCGGCGCGGTGCTGATCCCGGGTGCGGCCGCCCCCAAGCTGGTCAGCAACGAGCTGGTCTCCCGGATGAAGCCCGGCTCGGTGCTCGTCGACATCGCCGTCGACCAGGGCGGCTGCTTCGAGGACACCCACGCGACCACGCACGCCGACCCGACGTACCAGGTGCACAACTCGACGTTCTACTGCGTGGCGAACATGCCCGGCGCGGTGCCGAACACCTCGACGTACGCGCTGACCAACGCGACGATGCCGTTCGCGGTCGCGCTGGCCGACAAGGGCTGGCAGCAGGCGTGCCGCGACGACGCGGCGCTCGCGCTCGGCCTGAACACGCACGGCGGTGAGCTCACCAACGGGCCCGTCGCGGAGGCGCACGGGATGACGTTCGTGCCCGTGGGCGACGCCCTCGACGGGGGAGCCTCGTTCTGACGGAGACGACCACGCCACCGACGCCACCGGCGCAGCCCGCGGGGCCCAACGCGCTGGTCCGGGCCGTCCGGACCTACCTCGACCACCTCGGGGTCGAGCGCGGTCTGGCCGCGAACACGCTGACGTCGTACAAGCGCGACCTCAGGCGGTACCTGGAGTACCTGGACGGCGCGGGCGTGACCGCGCTCGACCAGGTCAGCGAGCAGACCGTCCAGGGCTTCCTGATGGCGCTGCGCGAGGGCGACCGGGACCATCCGCCGCTGAGCGCGAGCTCGGCGGGACGCACGGTGGTCGCGGTCCGCGGGTTCCACAAGTTCGCCGTCCGCGACGGGTTGGCGACGCTGGACCCGTCGGCCTCGGTCCGGCCGCCGTCGCCGGCCAAGCGGCTTCCGAAGGCGCTCTCGCTGGGCGACGTGGAGGCGATCCTGGAGGCCGCCGGTGCCCCGGGAACCGTGCTGGCGCTGCGGGACCGGGCCCTGCTGGAGCTGCTCTACGGCACCGGGGCGCGGATCTCCGAGGCGGTCGGCCTCGACGTCGACGACCTCGACCTCGGCAGTGCCGAGTCCGGCGGCACCGTGCTGTTGCGAGGCAAGGGCGGCAAGGAGCGGATCGTCCCGGTCGGGCGGTTCGCCCGGGAGGCTGTCGAGGCCTACCTGACCCGGGCCCGTCCCGGCCTGGTCTCGGCGTCGTCGAAGGCGGCGACCGAGCGCGCCGGCGCGATGTTCCTCAACGCCCGCGGCGGCCGGCTGTCGCGGCAGAGCGCGTGGACGGTGATCGTCCGCTCGGCCGAGCGTGCCGGTGTCACCGCCGAGGTGTCGCCGCACACGATGCGGCACTCGTTCGCGACCCACCTGCTGGAGGGCGGCGCCGATGTCCGGGTCGTCCAGGAGCTGCTCGGGCACGCGTCGGTGACGACCACGCAGGTGTACACCCTGGTCACCGTCGACAGCCTGCGCGAGGTGTACGCCGCGGCCCATCCGCGGGCGCTGTCCTGAGCCGCGGCCAGCGCCGCTGAACCCACAGGTTTATGCACAGGGAGCGCCTGAGCTGTGCATCTGAGCGGGGCTGGATGCACACGGTTTCCCCAGATTTCACCGGCTGTCTGCGAAGGTGCCGACCCGCCTTGTGGCTCGTCTGCCGCCGGGCCTAGGCTCGCGCCACTGTGCGACTTGGCGTCAAGTCGACAAATACAGTCGACAGACCCGGCTTCGGTGCCGGCGGGAAAGGGGTTCGGACCATGAGCGGTGCCGACGGATTCACCGGGCAGGGGACCAGTCCCTCCGAGATCCCGCCCCGGATGCCCGGTTCCGCCACCGAACGCGACGCGACCGTCCTCCGCCCCGCCTTCCAGGATCAGCGCCCCGGCGGGGTCACACTGGAGGAGCAGGCCGCCCCGACCCCCCAGGCTCCGTCCCCTCAGGAGGGCACCGTGACCACGACCGAGATCATCCCCGGGACCGGACCCGCTGCCGACGCCAAGCTCGGCGCGACGGGCCGGCCGCTGCCGGTCTTCCCCGAGCCGCAGCCGCTGACCGAGCACGGCAACGCGCGGATCATCTCGATGTGCAACCAGAAGGGCGGCGTCGGCAAGACGACGACCACCATCAACCTGGGCGCCGCGCTGGCCGAGTACGGCCGCAAGGTGCTGCTCGTCGACTTCGACCCGCAGGGCTCGCTCTCGGTCGGCCTCGGCCTGAACCCGCACCAGATGGACCTCACCGTCTACAACCTGCTGATGCAGCGCGACGTCGAGCTCGACGAGGTCGTCGTGCCCACCGGCGTCCCGGGCATGGACCTGCTGCCGTCGAACATCGACCTCTCGGCGGCCGAGGTCCAGCTGGTGCACGAGGTGGCCCGGGAGCAGACCCTGCAGCGGGTGCTCGCGCCGGCGATCGCCCAGTACGACATCATCCTGATCGACTGCCAGCCGTCGCTCGGCCTGCTCACCGTGAACGCGCTCACCGCCTCCGACGGCGTCATCGTGCCGCTGGAGTGCGAGTACTTCGCGCTGCGCGGCGTCGCGCTGCTCAAGACCACGATCGACAAGGTCCGGGAGCGGCTCAACCCGAAGCTGGAGATCGAGGGCGTCCTCGGCACCATGTACGACGGCCGCACGCTGCACGGCCGCGAGGTCATGGAGCGGCTCGTCGAGGCGTGGGGCGACACCGTCTTCCACACGGTGATCCGCCGGACCGTGAAGTTCTCCGACTCGACCGTGGCCGGTGAGCCGATCACCAGCTACGCGTCGTCCTCGACGGGCGCGGACGCCTACCGCCAGCTCGCCAAGGAGGTGCTGGGGCGTTGGCGCGACGCGTGAGCCTGCCGGCCGCCGACGACCTGTTCCGCCCGACGGCCGAGAACGGCACCGATCCCGCTGCGACGGCGCCCGCGGTCAGCGCGGTGCCCGAGCCGGCCGTGAAGGCCGCCCCGAAGGCCGACCAGAAGACCGCTCCGCAGGCCGTCGAGAAGGCGCCGTCCCAGCGCCGGTCCAGCGGTCGGGTCCGGCACGACGAGAAGATGACGGTCTACGTGACCGCCGACGAGCTCCTCGACATCGAGCACGCCCGCCTGGCGCTGCGCCGCGACCACGGCCTGGCCGTGGACCGCGGTCGGCTGGTGCGGGAGGCGCTGGCGATCGCGCTGGCCGAGCTCGAGCACGCCGGTGACGAGAGCGAGCTCGTCCGGCGGCTGATCGGATGACCCGGGGGGAAGGGCTGTGAGCACCGCCGTGACCGACGACCTCGGCACCGGCGAGGCGGGCGAGGGCGTCGGCGACCACGCCTTCGCGGTCCGGCTGGACAACTTCGAGGGCCCCTTCGACCTGCTGCTGTCCCTGATCGGCAAGCACAAGATGGACGTCACCGAGGTGGCGCTGTCGAAGGTCACCGACGAGTTCATCGCGCACATCAAGGCCGCCGGAGAGGTCTGGGACCTGGAGCAGACGACGTCCTTCCTGCTGATCGCCTCGACCCTGCTCGACCTGAAGGCCGCGCGGCTGCTGCCGTCCGGCGACGTCGAGGACGAGGACGACCTGGCGCTGCTGGAGGCTCGCGACCTGCTCTTCGCCCGGCTGCTGCAGTACCGGGCGTTCAAGCAGGTGGCGACGGTGCTCGAGAACCGGATCGAGGGCGAGTCCCGGCGGTTCCCGCGGGCGGTCGGCCTGGACGAGCGGTTCGCCACCCTGCTGCCCGAGGTGCTGATCGGCCTCGGCCTGGAGGAGTTCGCCGGGCTCGCCGCGAAGGCGCTGGAGCCGAAGGCGGTCCCGGTGCTCTCGCTGGCGCACATCCACGCCCCCGCGGTGAGCGTCCGCGAGCAGGCCCACGTGGTCGTCGAGCGGCTCCGCGTCGACGGGCAGATGACGTTCCGCAAGCTCGCCGGCGACGCGCCGGACACGATGACCCGGGTCGCCCGGTTCCTGGCCCTGCTGGAGCTGTTCCGCGAGGGCGTGGTCGCGTTCGACCAGGTCACCCCGCTGGGCGAGCTCACCATCCGGTGGACCGGGGACGAGGACGCCGAGATCGAGATCAACGACGAGTTCGACGGCACCCCGCTGCCGATCGACCAGCAGGCAGGGAGTGACGAGGGATGACCGAGACGGTGGCCCCACGAGAAGCGACAGAAGAAGCACCGGAAGAAGCGCAGGACCAGGTCGAGGGCGAGACGCTCGCGATCCCGCAGGCGGAGCTGCGGCCGGCCCTGGAGGCCGTCCTCATGGTCGCCGACCAGCCGCTCGACGAGGTCGCGCTCGCGACCGTCGCCGGCTACCCGGTGGCCGAGGTGCTCGGGGCGCTGCAGGGACTGGCCGCCGAGTACGACGAGGCCGGTCGCGGCTTCGAGCTGCGCAACGTCGCCGGCGGCTGGCGCTTCTACACCCGCGAGGAGTACGCGTCGGTGGTCGAGAAGTTCGTCCTGGACGGGCAGCAGGCCCGGCTCACCCAGGCCGCGCTGGAGACCCTGGCGGTCGTCGCCTACAAGCAGCCGGTCAGCCGCAGCCGCGTCTCGGCGATCCGCGGCGTCAACGTCGACGGCGTGATGCGCACGCTGCTGACCCGCGGGCTGGTCGAGGAGGCCGGCACCGACCAGGAGACCGGCGCCACGCTCTACCGGACCACGTCCTACTTCCTGGAGCGGATCGGCGTCACCTCGCTGGAGGACCTGCCCGAGCTGGCTCCGTTCGTGCCGGACATGGAGGACCTGGAGGAGGAGCTCATCGCCACCGGCAGCGCTCCCGACCTGGGCGGCGAGCCCGAGCCTGTCGTGGCTTCTGAGCCCGAGGACGACGAGCCCGCTGCCGATGCCTGAGCTCGAACCCGACGAGGAGGGTCTCGTCCGGCTGCAGAAGCTGCTCGCGGCCTCCGGCGTGGCCAGCCGGCGCAAGTGCGAGGAGCTCATGCTCGCCGGCGAGGTCGAGGTCGACGGCGAGGTCGTCACCCGGCTCGGCACCAAGGTCGACCCGCGGACCGCGGTCATCCACGTCTCCGGCAAGCGGCTGCCCCCGGTCAGCGCGCACGTCTACCTGGTCCTGAACAAGCCCCGCGGCGTCGTCTCGACGATGTCGGACCCCGAGGGCCGGCCGACGTTGAGCGACTTCGTGGCCGACCGGCCCGAGCGGCTCTTCCACGTCGGCCGCCTCGACACCGACACCGAGGGCCTGATCATGCTGACGAACGACGGCGACTTCGCGCAGCGGCTCGCGCACCCGTCGTACGAGATGGAGAAGACCTACGTCGCCGAGGTCAGCGGCCGGGTCGACAAGAACACCGTCAAGACACTCCTGGACGGGGTCACCCTGGAGGACGGGCCGGTCGAGGTGCGCCGCGCCCGGGTGATCTCCTCGACCGACAAGCGCGGCATCGTCGAGCTGGTCATCCACGAGGGCCGCAACCGGATCGTGCGGCGGCTGCTCGACCAGATCGGGCACCCGGTGCAGCGGCTCACCCGGACCGCGGTCGGCCCGGTCCGGGTCGGGAACCTCAAGCGGGGTCAGATCCGCGAGCTGACCCCCGACGAGGTCGGGACGCTCCTGGACGTCGCCGACCTATAGGCTCGAAGCGACCCCGCCCCGAGCAAGAAGGAGCAGCCTTGTCCGTGCGCGCAGTCCGCGGAGCGACCCAGCTCGTCGAGGACACCCGCGACCAGATGCTGGAGCGGGTGGCCGAGATGGTCACCCAGGTGATGGTGGAGAACGAGCTCGAGGTGGACGACTTCATCTCGGTGATCTTCACCGCGACCTCCGACCTGGTCTCGGAGTTCCCGGCGTACGCCGCCCGCCGGCTCGGCTTCGGCGAGGTCCCGCTGATCTGTGCTCGCGAGCTCGAGATCGAGGGCTCGATGCCGCGTGTGGTCCGGATGCTCGCGCACGTGGAGACCGACCGCGCCCGCGCCGACGTGACCCACGTCTACCTGCACGGCGCCGCGGCGCTGCGCTCCGACCTGACCAAGGTCCGGTCGCTGCCCGATGAGTGAGGACGCCGCCACGCGGCTGCTGACCGGCCCGGTCCACGTCATCGGAGCCGGGCTGCTGGGCACCTCGATCGGGCTGGCCGCGTCCCGGGCCGGGCTGACCGTCTGGCTCAGCGACGCCAACGCCGAGCACGTGCGCACCGCGATCGGCCTCGGCGCGGGGCAGCACCCGCCGGCGGGGGAGACCGCCCAGCTCGTGGTGGTCGCCGTGCCGCCGCTGCACATCGCCGAGGTCGTCGCGGACTCGCTCGCCGGGGGCGCGGTGGTCACCGACGTCGGCAGCGTGAAGGCGCTCCCGCTCGACCAGGTCGCCGACCGGGTCGACGACGCGGCGCTGCGCCGCTACGTCGGCAGCCACCCGATGGCGGGCAGCGAACGGTCCGGTCCGCTCGCCGGCAGCGCCGCGCTCTTCGACGGCCGCCCCTGGGCGATCACGCCGCACGTGCACGCCGACCCGGCGGCGGTCCGCCTGGTCGAGGAGCTGGTGGACCTCTGCGGTGCCGTCCCGGTCCGGCTCTCGCCGGTCGAGCACGACCTCGCCGTGGCCCGCACCTCGCACCTCCCGCACCTGCTCGCGGTGCTGGCCGCCGGACAGCTCACCGACGCCGTACCCGAGCACCTCACGCTGTCGGGGCAGGGGGTCCGCGACGTCACCCGGGTCGCCGGTGGGGATCCCGAGCTGTACGGCCAGATCATCCGCGGGAACCGCGCGACCGTCGCCGACCTCCTCCGCGAGGTCCGCGGCCAGCTCGACGACCTGATCGCGGCCGTCGACGACGCCTCCGGCGATGCCCTGGAGACCATCCTGGACCGCGGCGTCGCCGGCACCCAGGTGATCCCGGGCAAGCACGGCCGGCCCGCGCTGGAGACCGGACAGGTCTACGTCCTGGTGCCCGACCACCCGGGCGAGCTGGCCCGGCTGCTCGTCGAGATCGGCGAGATCGGCGTCAACGTCGAGGACCTGCGCATCGACCACGACCCGGGCCGTCCGTCGGGTCTGGTCGAGCTCCAGGTCGAGGCCGGCGCCGCCGAGCGCCTGCGCGCGGCGCTCGAGGACAGGAACTGGACAGCGCACCGTTAGGCCCGCTCCGCGGCCGCCGGTAGACTTCCTCGGTCACGGAGGACCGTGACACCGAAATCTTCAAGGTCAGGAGCCTCTCCCGTGAGCAACGCCGTGGTCGTGGCGATGGACGGTCCCTCGGGGTCCGGCAAGTCCAGCACCTCCCGCGGGGTCGCCGACCGGCTCGGGCTCCGCTACCTGGACACCGGCGCCCAGTTCCGGGCGATGACGGCCTGGATGCTCGGCCACGGGGTCGACGTGCACGACGCCGATGCCGTGGCGGCGCGCGCGGGGGAGCCCGTGATCGTCTCCGGGACCGACCCGCTGGCACCGACGATCACCCTCGACGGCGCGGACGTCGCCGTCGAGATCCGCTCGGAGGCGGTGACCGCAGCGGTCAGCCCGGTCGCGACCGTTCCCGCGATCCGGACCCGGCTGCTGGAGCTCCAGCGCCGGATCATCGCCGACGCACTCTCCGACGGTGGCATCGTCGTCGAGGGCCGCGACATCGGCTCGGTCGTCTGGCCCGAGGCCGAGGTCAAGCTGTACCTGACCGCCGACGCCGCCGCCCGGGCCGCGCGGCGCAACCTCGAGAACGGCACCGGGACCGTCGCCGCCACCGAGGTCGAGCTGCTGCGCCGCGACGCGATCGACTCGAGCCGCGCCGCGGCGCCGCTCGTCGTCCCCGAGGGGGCGGTCCACCTGGACACCACGCCGTACGACCTCGACCAGGTCATCGACCTGGTCGTCGGGATCGTCGAGCAGACGGTGGGTTCGAAGGCCGCACGGTGACCGCGTCGGTGAACGAGGCGTACGCCGGCCTGCCCCGGACCGACGACGTCCCGCACCCGCGCCGGTTCCTGCTGCGGCGGGTGCGCGGCGCCTTCGCGGCGTTCGCGCGGCACCGCTGGGACGTGGAGGTCCACGGTGCGGAGAAGGTGCCCGCGGACGGTCCGGTGATCTTCGCCGCCAACCACGTCGGCTTCCTCGACGGCCCGCTGCTGGCGATCGTCGGACCGCGGCCGGTGCACGCGCTCACCAAGAGCGAGCTGTTCACCGGGCCGCTCGGCGCCTTCCTGGTCGCGTCCGGACAGATCTCCCTGGTCCGCGACCAGGTCGACCCGCAGGCGCTGCGCACCGCGCTGCGCGTCCTGCGCGACGGCGGCGCGGTCGGCATGTTCCCGGAGAGCACCCGTGGCGCCGGGGACGTGGAGCACGCCGCCGGGGGAGTCGCCTACCTGGCGCTGGCCTCGGGCGCACCGGTGGTGCCGACGGCGTTCCTGGGGACCCGCCTCGCGGGCTCGGCGAGCACCTTCGCCCCGGCAGGCAGCCGGCTGGTGATGAGCTACGGCGACCCGATCGCGGTGTCGCGGCAAGATTGGCCACGACGCCCGGCCGAGGTCCGCGACCTCACCGAGCAGATCCGCCTGGCGCTCGTCGCCACGGTGCGGTCGGCCGAACAAGCAACCGGGATGCGGCTGCCGGGACCCCTCCCGGAAACCGCACCCGAGGACAGCAAGGAAGAGCAGTGACAGAACAGGCAGAGGTCCGGACCCCGATCCTGGCCGTGGTCGGCCGCCCGAACGTCGGCAAGTCCACGCTGGTGAACCGGATCATCGGACGCCGCGAGGCCGTCGTGGAGGACAAGCCCGGGGTGACCCGGGACCGGGTCTCCTACGACGCCAACTGGAACGGCCGGGCGTTCACCGTCGTCGACACCGGCGGCTGGGACCCGGACGCCCGCGGCCTCGCCGAGCGGATCGCCGCCCAGGCGGAGGTCGCGGTGTCGCTGGCCGACGCGGTGCTCTTCGTCGTCGACGCCACCGTCGGCATCACCGACGCCGACGAGGCCGTCGTACGGATCCTGCGCAAGAGCGGCCGGCCGGTCGTGCTGGCCGCCAACAAGGTCGACGACCAGCGCACCGAGACCGAGGCGTTCGGGCTGTGGAACCTGGGGCTCGGGGAGCCGTTCCCGATCTCGGCGCTGCACGGCCGCGGTTCCGGCGACCTGCTCGACGCGATCCTCCAGGCGCTCCCGGAGACGCCGGAGGAGACCCTCGGCGAGGAGATGGGCGGCCCGCGCCGGGTCGCGATCATCGGCCGCCCGAACGTCGGCAAGTCCTCGCTGCTCAACAAGCTCGCCGGCGAGGAGCGCGTGGTCGTCGACGACGCTTCGGGCACCACCGTCGACCCGGTCGACGAGCTGGTCGAGCTGGGTGGCCGGACCTGGAAGTTCATCGACACCGCCGGCATCCGCAAGCGCGTCAAGACCGCCTCCGGGCACGAGTACTACGCCTCGCTGCGCACCGCCACCGCGATGGAGCGGGCCGAGGTCGCCGTGCTCGTCATCGACGGCAGCCAGTCGATCTCCGAGCAGGACATGCGGATCATCCAGACCGTCCGCGACTCCGGCCGCGCGCTGGTGATCTGCTTCAACAAGTGGGACCTCGTCGACGACGAGCGCCGCTACTACCTGGAGCGCGAGTACGAGCGCGAGCTCGTCCAGGTGCAGTGGGCGCCGCGGATCAACCTGACCGCGCGGACCGGCTGGCACATCGACCGGCTGGTGCCGGCGCTGGACGCCGCGCTCGCCGGCTGGGAGACCCGGATCTCCACCGGCCAGCTGAACGCCTTCCTGGGCCGGCTGGTCGCCGAGCACCCGCACCCGGTGCGCGGCGGGAAGCAGCCGCGGATCCTCTTCGGCACCCAGGCGCAGTCCTCGCCGCCGACGTTCATCCTGTTCACCTCGGGCAAGCTCGACGCGGCGTACGAGCGGTTCATCGAGCGTCGCCTGCGCGAGGAGTTCGGCTTCGTCGGGACGCCGATCGCGCTCTCGGTCCGGCCGCGGGAGAAGCGCAAGCGTTGAGGCGCCTGCTCGCCCTCGGCGCGGTCGGTACGGCCGCGCTGCTCGCTGCCGTCGTCGCGACCGTTCCGACCGCGGCGCGGCCGTCGTACGCCGCCGGGCCGCGCCCGCTGGCCGGGACGAGCTGCCCGGTGTTCCCGCAGAGCAGCTGGTGGCACGCCGACGTCAGCCGGCTCCCGGTCGACGCCCGCAGCCGCACCTGGCTGTCGCACATGTCGACCGGCCGGAACCTGCACCCGGACTTCGGTCCGTCGTACGGGGACGGGCCGGACTACGGAATCCCGGTCACGGTCGTGAAGGGCACCCACCGGACCGTGCGGGTGCGGTTCGACTACGCGAGCGAGAGCGACCGGGTGCGGTACCCGTTCGGGCGCGACACCCGGATCGAGGGCGGCCGCGGCTCCGACGGCGACCGGCACGCGGTCGTGGTGAACCGGCGGACCTGCCGGCTCTACGAGACCTGGGCCACCCGCACGGTCGCGGGGAAGTGGCGCGCCGGGTCCGGGGCGACCTGGTCGCTGCGCAGCAACCGGCTCCGGCCGGACGGCTGGACCTCCGCCGACGCGGCCGGGCTGCCGATCCTGCCGGGCCTGGTCCGCTGGAGCGAGGTCCGCGCGGGCCGCGTCGACCACGCGATCCGGTTCACCACCGACGTCACCAGCAACCACCACCTGTGGCCGGCCAGGCACCACGCCGGATCGACGAACAGCTGGGCGTACCCGCCGATGGGAGCGCGGTTCCGGCTCAGGGCGTCGTACGACGACACGCACCTGGGCGCCCGGGCCCGCGTCGTCGTCCGGGCGATGAAGCGCTACGGGCTGGTGCTTGCCGACAACGGGTCGCCGTGGTTCTTCCAGGGCGAGCGGAACGCCGCCTGGCCCGACCAGCTGGTCGAGGACCTGAAGAAGATCCCGGCGTCGGCGTTCGAGGCCGTCGACACCCGGTCCCTGCGCTAGATGTGCCCTGACCGCAGTTCCCGCGAGCGCGGGTCAGCAGGTCGCCTGGACGTCGTCGACGAGGGTCTGCACCGCGGTCACGAAGGTGGACAGCGTCGTGCCCACGGCCGCGACCGCTGCCGCGCTCGGGTCCTTCACCGCGTCCGTGACCCCGGCGCGCAGCGCGTTCAGCGCCGACTCGACGCCGTCGATCTGGGTCGCGAACTGCGAGTTCGCCTCCTTCTTCACCGTGGTGAGGTCGCCGCGGATGTTGTTCAGCGCGCTCTCGAGGTCGTCGAGTGCGCTCCCGGAGCCGACCTTGATGTCCTTCAGGCCGGCGATCGAGTCCTTGAGGTCGTTGACGTCGCCGCAGACTGCCGGCTGGTCGTTGCCGCCGCAGGCCGTCAGGGTGGCGGCGAGCAGGAGCCCGCACAGGGCGGTGGCGGGTACGTGGAGCCTCATCGGTACCTCCGGGGTCGCGGGTTCCCATCGCACGCCGTCGCGGCGGCGGGCGCATCACCCGAACCGTGCGAACTGTCCCGGTCGCACCCCCGGGAACGCTGATGAACGCAGAAGGACGCCGCCTCACGGCGACGTCCTTCCGGTGTTTCTCGGTCGGGCTGACAGGATTTGAACCTGCGACCCCTTGACCCCCAGTCAAGTGCGCTACCAAGCTGCGCCACAGCCCGAGTGCCCGCGCGAGCGAGCGCCCGAAGACTATCGCAGGCGTGTCCGGGAGTTCGAATCGGGCCACTACGCTCACCGTGTGACCGGCTGCCCGGGGTTCTCGTGCTGACGGCGATCGAGGAGTCGCTGCCGATCGCGGTCGGGCTGGCGCTGGCCTCGGTCCCGATGCTGCTGATCACCGTCACGCTGGTGATCAAGCGACCGCTGCGGCACTCCTGGGCCTTCCTTGCCGGGTGGCTGCTCGGGCTGTTCGTGGTCGGCGGCGCGGTCGTGCTGGCCGCGGACCTGCTGATGCTCGGCGACGAGCCTGCCGACTGGGCGGCGTACGTGGAGATCGTGCTCGGCATGGTCCTCCTGGTGCTCGCGGTCACCCGCTGGCGGAAGCGTTCGGCACCCGCGGACGACTCCGGCCCGAGCCTCCTGGACCGGGTGGTCGACGGTGACGTGCGCCGGACCTTCGTGACGGGCTTCGCCCTGGCGGCGGCCAACCCGAAGAACATCGTCATCGTCGCCGCGGGCGCCACGGTGATCGCCGACACCACCGCGTTGGTCGCGGAACAGGCCGGTGCCCTGGCGGTCTTCGTCGTCGTGGCCAGCCTCGGCGTCGCCGTGCCCGCCCTGGTCCGGATGGTCCTCGGGCGGCGGGCGGCGCCGGTGCTCGCCCGGGCGGACGTCGCGATCACCCGGCACGCCGAGGCGATCGTCGCGGTCGTGTTCCTGGCGCTCGGCGTGGTGGTCCTCGTCAAGGGCCTCGGCGGTCTGTGAGCGCACCGGCGCCGGTAGCCTCCTCGCATGACCGCTCCGAACGCCGTCGCCGACCTGCTCGCCGGTTTCCCGGTGGCCGTCGAGATCCCGGTCGCCTGGGGCGACATGGACGCGATGGGGCACGTGAACAACACCGTCTACTTCCGCTACTTCGAGACGGTGCGGATCGCTGCCTTCGGCCGCCTGGGGCTGGCCGACATCGCCGCGGCCGAGGGCGGGGTCGGGCCGATCCTGCACTCGGCGAGCTGCCGGTTCCGGATCCCGTTGACGCACCCGGACACGGTCACCGTCGGTGCCCGCATCAGCGACATCACCGAGGACCGGTACGTGATGACGTACCGCGCCGTGAGCCACCAGCACGAGGCCGTCGCCGCCGACGGCGACAGCCTGATCGTGATGTTCGACTACGTCGCCGGCACCAAGGCGGCGATCTCCGACGCTCTCCGGGAACGGCTGGTCGCGCTCGCCGGCTGACCCGAACCGACCGTTGACACCGCTCTCGGCCCGCCGCCAGAGTGTGGTCCATGATCCGTCTCCTGGAGGGCATGCCGGCCGGCGTACTCGGCTTCGAAGCGGTGGACGACGTCGAGAAGGAGGACTACGAGAACGTCCTCGTCCCGGCGATCAGCAACGCGAAGGCAGCGCACGGCAAAGTCCGGATGGTGTACGTCCTGGGGCCTGAATTCGACGAGTACGAGGGCGAGGCGGTCTGGGAGGACCTCAAGCTCGGGGTGAAGAACGCCGCCTCCTTCGAGAGGGTGGCGCTGGTGACCGACGCGCGCTGGGCCGGTCCGGCGCTCAAGGTTCTCAGTGCGCTGTGGCCCGGGCAGATGAAGGCGTTCCCGCTCGCCGACCTACCGTCGGCGAAGTCCTGGGCCGCGGGAACGGACTGAGATCCCCGTGCGGTCGGCTCTGCGCGTCGTCGCGCTGCTCACGGTGGCGTGGCTGCTGGTCTCCTGCGGCAGCGGGGACGGGGAACGGCCCCGGCCGACGCTGACCGGCGTCCCGACGCCGACCCGCACCCTGCCGACCGCGGGCACGAGTCCGACCGAGAGCCCGACCGGTACCGAGTCGGCCGCACCGGCACCGACGCCGAGCTCCGAGGCCCCGACCCCGAGCGAGACGCCGACTCCCACTCCCACCCCGACCCCGACACCCACGCCGACACCCACGCCGACGCCCACGCCGACCCCGACCCAGAAGCCCACGCCCACCCCGACTCCGACCCCGACGCCGACCGAGACCCCGACCGAAACCTCGGGCCCGGTCGAGACGATCACCCCGACGCCCAGCCCGACGCCGACGGCCGCACCGACCGAGCCCGCCTCCGCGGAGACGGAGTCCGACGGGGTCGAGCCGTGGATGTGGTGGCTGCTCGCGGCGCTGGCGATCGCAGCCGCCGTCTCCGTGCCGCTGCTGGTCGCCGCCTCGCGCAGGCGCGCCTGGTACCGCGACCTCGCCGACGCCGAGGCGGAGGTCACCTGGTTCGCCCGGGTGCTGCTCCCGCAGCTCCGGGCCGCAGGGTCGGCCGACGGGCTCCAGGACGGTTGGCGGGTCGGCGCGGCCCGCGTCCAGGACGCCGAGGCCGCGCTGGTGACGTTGGTGTCCACCGCCCGCGACGACGCCGGGCGCACCCGGGCGACCAGCCTCCTCGACGTGACCAGGTCCTCGCAGGCGCGGATCCAGGAGCTCGCGTCGACCCGGGCACCCGACGTCACCGCGGACCTCGACGCCGTCGCTGCCAACCTGGAGGCGGCACTCCGACCGCCGGCGCCCGAGACCGGTCCTGCGGCCGGTCCAGTGGCGCAGTGACGCCGGTTCAGGCGCCGCCGAGGCCGTTGAGCAGCAGGAAGAAGATCACCACGCCGACCAGCGCGGTGACCACCCCGAGCGCGGCCCCGACGAGCAACCGCCGGCGGGTCGAGGAACCGGTCCGGGTCAGGCCGGGAAAGAGCATCGACACGCCCGCGCCGAACGCGCCGGTGACGGCGACCTGGACCGGCAGGATCCAGTTCTCGGTGCCCTGCCCGTCGAGGAAGTACGCCGTGACCGGGAGGCTGAGCAGGCCGAGCACCAGCATCAGGACCAGGGCC
Source organism: Marmoricola sp. RAF53 (assembly GCF_052114005.1). Classification (NCBI taxonomy): domain Bacteria; kingdom Bacillati; phylum Actinomycetota; class Actinomycetes; order Propionibacteriales; family Nocardioidaceae; genus Marmoricola; species Marmoricola sp. RAF53. The sequence continues at coordinate 74,791 of NZ_JBFRDX010000014.1, forward strand.
ACGGCTCGTTGCACGACCGCGAGCCTAGGGCCTTGAGCGCCGGGGCCGCGCTGTTCTGGGGCGGGTTCTCCTCGGCCTCGCTCTACCTCGGCCAGGCGCTGGCCGGGTCAGTCGGCCGTTCCCGCCGGGCGACCGGCCTGATGATGGGCTTCGGGGCGGGCACGATGATCAGCGCGCTCGCCTACGAGCTGGTGCCGGAGTCCTCGCTCGCCGCCGGGACCGGGCTCGCTCTCGCCTTCGTCGCCGGCGCGCTCGTCTACTACGTCGGCGACCGCGTCATCGACAGCAACGGAGGCGAGGAGCGCCAGGCGATCGGACAGCCCGACAACGAGGGCTCCGGCGCCGCGATGTTCCTCGGGGCACTGCTCGACGGCATCCCGGAGGCGTTCATCCTCGGGCTCACCCTCGCGCTCGGCGGCTCGGTGAGCGTGGCGTTCCTGGCGGCGATCTTCGTCTCGAACATCCCGCAGGGGCTCGCCGGGACCACCAGCCTCGAGCACGCCGGCTACAGCCGCCGGAAGATCACGGTGATGTGGGGTGCGCTGACCGTCACCTGCGCGTTCGCCGCTCTGCTCGGGTTCGTGCTCGCCGACAACCTGTCCGGGGCCGCTCCGAAGGCGGAGGCGTTCGCCGGGGGAGCGGTGCTGATGATGCTGGCCGACTCGATGATGCCGGAGGCGTTCGAGCACGGCGGCCGCGCGGTCGGGCTGGCCACCGTGCTCGGCTTCCTCGTCGCCGGGCTGCTCAGCGTGGCGGGTTGAGGTCCGGACCCAGGTCCGGACCCAGGTCCGGACTCTGGTCCGGACTCTGGCCCCGCTACCTCGGCCGAGGGGATAGCCTCCCGGCGTGCCCTGGTCCCGCCGCCTCCTCAACCGCGCCGTGCTCGCCGCCTCCCGCTGGGTGGAGCGCCACGGTGCGATCCAGCCCGGCACCGACCTCGCCGACGCGTTCGGCACCTTCGGCGCCGGCAGCTTCGTCGCGCACCCCACGGCCACCCTGTACGGCGCCCGCTCGATCCACATCGGCGAGGACACCCTGATCGGCAAGCACTGCTCGCTGCTGGTCGGCTACGCGCCCGACGACGTCGACCTCCCGGAGCGCGGGCTGGTGATCGGGGACCGCTGCGTGATCGGAGCGCGGAACGTGTTCACCGCGCACGAGTCGATCGAGATCGGCGACGACGTCTGGTTCGGGCAGAACGTCTTCATCTCCGACGCCAGCCACGGCTACCAGGACCCGGAGACGCCGATCGGGGTCCAGCTGGGCCGGCACCAGTCGGTCGTCGTCGGGTCGGGCTCCTGGATCGGCCACGGCGCGATCCTGCTCCCCGGCACGAAGATCGGCCGCAACGTGGTCGTGGCGGCCGGCTCGGTCGTCCGCGGCACGATCGAGGACCACGCCGTGGTCGCCGGCGTACCCGCCAAGCCGGTCCGGCGCCTGGTCCCGGGGGTCGGCTGGCTCTCCGCGACGGGCACCGACCTGCGGCCCGCCTGGACCACCGAGCAGGTGGCGGCGATGCTCGCGGGCGCCCCGGAGCCGCCGGCGCCGCCGCTCCCGGTCCGGCTGCCGTGGGACGACGAGCCTCAGCCGGCGACCGGTTCCGTCCAGCCCTGACCCGGGCGCAGCGCGATCAGCTCGCAGTCCGGCGCCTTCTCGCGCAGCGCGTCGGCGAACTGCACGAACGGGCGCTCCATCCACGGGCGCCCCATGAAGGGCGGGTGCAGCGTGCCCCAGTGGACGGCGACCGCGTAGCGGGCACCGAGGATGCGGCACGCCTCCGCCGCGTCGGCCCCGTCCATGTGGCCCTCGGACAACTTCGGCCCCCAGCCGCCGATCGGGACGACGGCGACGTCGATCGGCCGGTCCGCGATCTCGGGCAGGTCGGCGATCTCGTCGAACAGGCTGGTGTCACCGGCCAGCCAGAGCGTCCGGTCGGAGCCGCGGACCAGGTGACCGTTCACGCCGTTGGGCCGGTGCGGCATCGGGCGCGCATGGTGGTCGGCCCGGGTCAGGTGCACCTCGACGGGGCTGTCGCCCACCCGCTGCCAGCCGCCGTCGATCCCGAGTGCCCCGACGATGCCCTTGCGCCGGAGCCAGGTGGCGTTCTGCTCCGCGGTCAGCACCGGGACGCCGGGCATCATCCGCAGCGACCGGATCTCGGCGTGGTCGTGGTGCAGGTGCGAGATGAGGACCGTGTCGGTGCCCTCCCACGCACTGCGCTCCGGCGGTGGGCCGAGACGGCGCAGCGGGCCGTTGTTCTTCAGCAGCAGCGGGTCGGCCGTGATCCGCACCCCGTCCAGGTCGAGCACGACGGAGGCGTGCCCGAGCCAGGTCAGCGCGAGCGGTGCCCTACCGCTTGCCGAGCTCACACCTGCGCAGCCTTCTCCAGGGAGGCCTTGCGCAGCCGCAGGGCGGCGATCACGGTCACCAGGCCGTAGCCGATCAGCCAGACGCAGGTCAGCACCACGAGGAAGGTCAGCGACTGCGCCGGCCGGACCCACAGGAAGATGCCGGCCACGATCAGCACCAGTCCGCCGACGATGCCCCAGATCCGCTCGATCGGACCGGTGATCCAGCACTGCACGACGTCGGCCACGCCGGCCACGATCAGGACGATCCCGACCAGGGTGCAGACGGCGCCGACGGTCCGGGTCGGGTCGAAGAGGAAGAGCACGCCGACCACCACCGCGAACAGGCCGGCCAGCGCGCCGACCAGCCGCGAGCCGCTGTGCAGCGAGGACGGCGCGAAGGAGAGGAGCAGCTGCCCGCAGCCCCAGACGATCAGGTTCAGCGCGACCAGCAGCGCGACCACCTTGACGGTCTCGCCCGGCCAGAACGCCAGCACCAGGCCGAGGACCACGCTGACCACGCCGAGGGCGAGCAGCACGCCCCAGAAGTCGGCGATGGTCTTCGTCGTCACCACCACCCGGGCGCCGAGGTCGCTCTGGTCGTGGGGGTGCGGGGTGTCGGAAAGATCGCTCATCAGGCCTCCTCCGTCCCAGGATGTCGCGCACCGCGCCCCGGCGGTATCCCCCTATCCGGGTGAGCCCTGTCCTCCCGGGGCGTCAGATCAGGTGCAGGCTGCGGGCGACGGCGAGCGCCTCGCTGCGGCGGTTCACGGTCAGCTTCCCGTACAGGCTCGAGACGTGGCTCTTGATCGTGTTCTCCGAGACGAACAGGTCGGCCGCGATGTCGGCGTACGTCGCGCCGCGGGCCAGGCCGTTGAGGACCTCACGCTCGCGGGTGCTCAGGTTCGGCCGGCTGCCGTCGTCGGGGGCCGAGTCGCGCTCGCGCTGGCTGGGGATCACCGGGACGAACGCGGTCGCGATGTCGACCTGCCCGGCCCGTGCCTCGGCGAGGTCGGTCAGCCAGGGCGAGGCGCCCTCGTCGACCAGGGCGGTGAGCAGGGAGCCGATCGGGGTGCCGAGCCGGCTCCAGCCGAGGAACGGGATCCCGTGCCGTCGTACGTCGGTCATCGTGACGGCCTCGCGCAGCCGCTGGAACGCCTCGGCCCGGGAGCCGAAGAGGTCCAGGAGCTGGGCCTGGCAGGCCGTCGCGATCGCCTGGGTCGCCGGCTGCTGCCGCACCGCGGTGCTCGCCGCGTCGGCGTACGCCTCCAGGGCACGACGGGTGCTGCCGTCGGCCTCGAGCCGGAGCCCGGCGAGCAGGCTGGCCTCGGGCTCGGCGCCGAGCGCGGTGAGGTCGCGCTCGGCGGCCTCGAGGGTGGAGACGTCGCCCGCGAGGCTCGCCAGGGCGCCGCGTTCCACCAGCAGCACCACCCGCAGGTGGTCAGGCAGCGGGGCGGTCGTCTCCGGGACCTGGAGCAGCTGCTCGGCCTCGTAGATGTCCCCGCGGGTGAGCGCGGACCGGGCGTCGGCGAGCTGCGCGGCGAACTGGGTGAGGCCGTCGCAGAGATGGACGGTGCGCCCGGGCCCGGTGTCCAGCCGCTCGGCGGCGGGCGACGAGGAGCGCGGCAGCGGACGTTCGGACATCACCGCGAGCAGGCGGACGGTCTCGGCTCGGGACCGGGCGCAGTCCGAGTGCCAGGTCCCGCTGCCGAGCGCCTCCAGCGCCTTGTCGGCGATCCCGAGGGCGGCGTGCTCCCGCCCCTGGAAGAAGAGCGCGAGCGCCAGGTGGGAGAGCGCGTCCGCCGTCAGCCAGGACAGGCCGCGGGCCTTGCCGAGCGCGATCGCGGTCGTCAGATCGGCCTCGGCCCGCTCGTGGTCCCCGTCCCAGTTCCGGCAGATGCCCAGCTCGAGAGCGAGCAGGGGGACCACCGGGTGCGGCTCCGGGGAGTCCTGGCAGGACGCCAGCGCCGCGGAGGCCTCGCCGACGGCGGTGGCGAGCGGCTCCGCGCCCATCCGGGCACGCACCAGGTGCATGCAGGCCAGCCGGGCACGGCTCTCCTCCTCCTCGCCGTCCTCGGCGCCGTGCGTGATCGCCCGGTCGAGCCAGTGGCCGGCGCCGTCGGTGTCGTTGGCCAGCCACCGGTCGAGCCCGAGCGTGAACCAGGTCCGCGGGTGGCCGTCGACCACGTCCGGGTGGCGGCGTACGAAGGCGGGCAGCGCGCTGAGCCGGCCGCGGAGGAGCAGCTCGGGGCCGAGATCGGCGAGGACGCGGGCGGCCTCACCGTGGCACTGGGCCGCCACCAGCCGGTCGAAGGCGTCGGCGGTCTCGCCGCGGTGGATGTCGAGCCGGACCGCGCGGCTCACCGTGGACTGGGCCTGGACGACGTCCACCCCGCCGGCGACGAGGCGCCGGCGGACGATCTCCACCATCAGCGGGTGGATCCGGTAGCGGGTCGAGCCGCCGTCGTGGTCGGGATCGGCGGCCCGGCCGCGAGGGCGCTGGCGGTCGGGGACCCGGGTGACGAACAGGCCGGTCGCCTCCAGCCCCTCGAGCACGTCCGCGGCGTGCGGGTCGTGGGAGAGGTGCTCGGCGAGCTCGGTGGTGACGATGCCTTCGCTGGCGATGCAGAGCAGCAGGTGCCGCTCGCGGGGCTTGAGGGCGGAGAACACCTCGGTCGCCAGCCGGTCGGCGACCGAGGCGCTGCCGTCGGCGTACAGCCTCGCGGCGGCCTGCGGGCTCGGTGAGGCGGCGACGGCGCGCGCGGTCAGCACGACCGCGGCGCACCAGCCCCGGGCGTGCCGGGTGATGGCCTTGATGACGCCCGGGTCGGTGGTGCGGGCGTGGGCGCGCACCAGTTCCTCGCTCTCGGCGTCGGTCATCTCCAGCAGCTCGCCGCGGACGGACGCGAAGTGACCGAGGAGCTCGGGCACCAGCCTGCCGAAGGGAAGGTCCCAGCGCGAGATCAGGACGATGCGGAGGGCATCGGGCTCGTCGTTGAGCCGCCGCTCGAGCAGGCGCAGTGTCGCCGACGGGAGCTGGTGAGCGTCGTCGACGACGACGAGACCGGGAGCTCCGTCGGGGCCGCGGCCCTGCTGTCCGGCCAGGACGTCGGCGATCGCCTCGGGAGTGCAGTCGGGGCCGCCGAGGAGCCAGCGGCTGTCGGCTTCGGCCAGGCGCGGCCAGCCGGCGACGCCGAGGGTCTTCCCGGCGCCGACCGGCGCGACGACCAGGGTCACCGCCGCTCCGGCGGCGCGGTCGAGCTCGTCCCAGAGCCGGGTCCGGGCGACGTAGACGCGGGGGAGCCGCGGCACCCCGTGGTCGTGGACCGGTACCGGTGCGGCGCCCTCGACGGCACCCTCGGTCCCGGTCCGCCTGCGGTTCCCCTGTGACGCCACCATCGAGCCCTCCCCGGCTTTCGACCTTGGTGCTTCGCAGAACACGCGTCCCCCGACGTCGCGGGGGACCCGAAATCGTCAACCGCTCCGGTCCCGCGGTGCAGCCTTCATCCCAGGAGGCGGTGCCGCGGAGGAGCCGGAACATCCGCAGCGTCTCACAACGGATACTCCTGGTGACAGTGGGCACACCGAGAATTCACCTCGTCCGATTTTCGCTTCGCCGGGAGCGAGAGCTGGCCCCGGGCGTGGACGAGGGCCCGTCCACCGGACGGGCCCTCGGTCTCAATTGCGCAGTCGTTGCGCTGCTGGTCAGCAGCTAGTCCGCGTCGACCACCTGGCGGGTCAGTGCCCAGATGACCAGCACGTCGAACGCGATGATCACGAAGGCCCAGCCCGGGTAGTACGGCAGGAAGGCGAAGCTCGACGCCGCGCTGATGAACGCGATCACCAGACCGACGATGTAGCCCCACGTCTGGCCCATCAGGATGCCGATACCGGTCGCGAGGCCGATGATCCCGAGGATCAGGTGGAACCAGCCCCACGCGGTGATGTCGACGTCGAAGACGTACTTCACGCCGGACACGTAGATGTGGTCGTTGGCGATCGCCGAGATGCCTTCGAGGATCTGGAAGACGCCGAGAGTGGCAAGCATCATTCCTGCGAACGCCGTGGTCCCGGTGACCATCAGCGAGGGACTGCGCTGGGGGTTGCTCATCCTGTCCTCCTCGTGGTGCGCACTGCCGCACACCTGGACCGGCGCGGCACGTTCCCGAAACTAGGCCTCCGCCGGTACGACGCCCTCACCCGGAACGGGCCAATCAGAAACAGCGCCCTACCCGAACACCGACCGCAGCGCCTGCACGTGCTCGGACCGCAGGTTCGTGAACAGCACCTCGGTCGGCTCGTGGACCGCGAGCGCCTTCCGGATCTCGCCCGGGTCCGCCTCCTCGGTCAGCACGAAGAGCGCCGACGTGCCGGGGGTGACCCGGTCGCGGACCTTGCTGATGAAGGTGTCGTCGATGCCGACGTCGGCCAGCGGGCCGGTGAGGGTCCCGGTGGTGGCGCCGACGGCAGCGCCGATGAGCGGCATGTAGAACACCAGCCCGAAGAGCAGCCCCCAGAACGGCTCGGTGAGGGTGCCGGCGACCGGGGGGAGGGCGAGGTGCTCCACCCTCGGCGTCGGGGTGCCGCGCGACCAGGCGACCACGGCCGCGTTGGCGACCACCAGGGACCCCTTCGCGTTCAGCTGCTCCAGCCGGCGGGCCGCCTGCGGGGCCCCGGTCGCGCTGCCGAAGCGCCACACGGTGAGCGCGGCCGCGGGGACCTCGGCTTCAGCGGCCACGACGTCCGTCCTCGTCCTGGCTGCCCTGGACGCGGTGGCCGAGGACGGTGAGCAGGACCCAGAGGACGCCGAAGACCACGTCGCCGCCGGTGCTGTCCGGGCGCCACAGCATCCTGGTGGAGTCGCTGCCGATCTGGCCGATGCCGGCGAGGAGGAGCGAGGCGCCGGCGATCGCCGTGCCCCAGCGGAGGAACGGGTGCCGCCACCGGTTCGCGAGGAAGCCGCCGAGGAGCGCGACGCAGGGGACGAAGATGAGCCCCAGGACCCACTCGGAGGCGTCCGAGTCGGCCAGCAGGAAGATCCGCGCGCCCAGCACCGCGCCGACCAGGGCGCCGGCGACGAACAGCACGAACCGGGCGAAGACGAGGGTCAGCACGAGCGTCGCCGCCGCGGCCGCGAGCCCGACCAGCAGGGCGGTCGTCCACGAGGAACCGAAGATCTGGCCGAGCAGCCAGCCGAGGCCGAAGCCGGCCGCGAGCACCGCCACCCGGATCGACCGGGAGCCCCAGAAGCACAGCACTGCGCCGACGATAATGAGCAGGGCCGCGGTCATGGCTCTACCTTGGCGTCCCGGCGGGCCGCAGTCCTCGCCCGATTCCGGTGAGGTGCTCGGCGCGGGATCGTGGAAATGTTCGGGACGAGCCGGGAGCAAGGTGGGGTCCCGGCCCCCGTTCAGGAGGTCAGGTGGTGAAGACCATGGCGCGCATGATGATCCGCGTGGACACCGAGCTCACCGACGAGCTGCTCAGTGCGTTCCCGCAGCTGGCCGCCAAGACCCACCGGGCGCACTCGACGCTCACCGGCGAGGTCGCCGACGCCGAGGAGCTCCAGGGCGTCCTGAACCTGCTGCACTCGCTCGGGATCACCGTGACCGAGGTCGTCACCATCCCGGAGGCCTGAGGACGGCGGTGTCCGCCGGCTGTGACGCAGGTCCTTGCGCGCGGGCACGCTGGGTGGGACCGTGCGCCGATCCCACGCACCCGAGGAGAACCATGTCCCAGCCCACCGCCACCGCGACCGCCACCGTCGCCCGTCCCGTCGACCACGTCTGGGCCGTTCTCGCCGACCACGAAGGAATGTCGTCGTGGGGTCCCGGCCTGCACGTGACCCTCGACGAGACCGGGGACGAGGACCGCAACGGCGTCGGCGCCGTGCGCCGGATCAGCGCCCCCGGCCCGGCACCGGCGATCGTCGAGGAGATCGTCGCGTTCGAGCCCGGCAGCCTGCTCGGCTACCGCGCCCGCGCGGGCGTGCCGTTCAAGAACTACGGCGGCGAGGTCCGGCTGACCCCGGTCGACGGCGGCACCCGGATCGACTACGCCATCTCCCTCGACGAGCGGGTCCCGCTGGTCGAGAAGGGGGCCGCGGCCCTCGTCGCGCGGGTGCTGCTCACCGCCCTGGTCCGCGCCAGCAAGCGCTGAGCGTTCCTCGGCCCGACAGCACGACGCCCCGCCCGGACACCGGGCGGGGCGTCGTACGTCGGAGCGGGTCGCGTCAGGAGAGCGCCTTGGCCTTGAGGGCCTCGAACTCCGCCTGCGTGATCGCCCCGCTGTCGAGCAGCGCCTTGGCGGAAGCGATCTGGTCCGAGGCCGACTGACCGCTCCCGGCGACCTGCTTGATGTAGGCGTCCTGCGCCGCCACGGCCGCGTTGACCGACTTCATCTGCCGCTCGGCCATGCCCCGGCCGCGGACGATCAGGTAGACCAGCGCCGTGATCAGCGGGAAGAAGATCAGCAGGACGATCCAGACGGCCTTCCACCCCCCGCCGAGGTCGTGGTCGCGGAACAGGTCCGCGATGATGTTGAACAGCACCATCAGGTACGCGATGAACGCGAACGAGATGATGATGAACCAGATGATGTCCCAGAAACTCATGCACTCCTCCGTTGGTCACCGGCGCTCGGTGGCCGGACCGCTCGAACGTAACGCCTGACGCGGTGTCCCGGAGTCGCCGGAAACGGGTGACTCCACGCCCGGATAGCCTGATCCCGCGATGGACTGCCACCACTACGACGCCGGCCGCTGCCGGTCCTGCCGCTGGCTGCCGACGCCGTACGCCGACCAGCTGCGCGCCAAGCAGGAGACGTGCGCGGCGACGCTCGCCGCCCATCCGTCGATCGTCTGGGACGAGCCGGTGGCCAGTGCCGCGTCCGGATTCCGCAACAAGGCCAAGATGGTGGTCAGCGGAACGGCCGCCGAGCCGCGGCTCGGCATCCTCGGCGCCGACGGGCTCGGGGTCGACATCCGCGACTGCGGGCTGCACGAGTCTGCGGTTCAGCGCGCGCTGCCGGTCCTGGCCGAGTTCGTCACCCGCGCCGCGCTGACGCCGTACGACGTGGCCGCGCGGCGCGGCGAGCTCAAGCTGGTGCTCGTGACGGCGTCCCCGGACGAGGAGCTGATGGTCCGGTTCGTGACCCGGTCCCAGGAGCCGGTGACCCGGATCCGCAAGCACCTGCCGTGGCTGGCCGAGCGGCTGCCCGGACTGGTGGTCGCCTCGGTGAACCTGCAGCCGGAGCACAAGGCGGTGGTCGAGGGGACGCACGAGATCGTGCTCACCGAGGAGTCCGCGCTCACCATGCGGATCGATGGCCTCGACCTCCTGCTGCGCCCGCAGAGCTTCTTCCAGACGAACACCGGGATCGCCACGGCCCTCTACCGCGAGGCCGCGGGGTGGGTCGACGGCCTGGATCCGGGTGCGGTCTGGGACCTCTACTGCGGCGTCGGTGGGTTCGCCCTGCACCTGGCGGAGGACGGGCGCAGGGTCACCGGGATCGAGTCCAGCGCCGAGGCGGTTGCGAGCGCGCAGGAGACCGCGCGGCGGTGCGGCGCCGCCGTGGAGTTCGAGGTCGCCGACGCGACGGCGTGGGCACTGGCCCGGCCGACCGCTCCCGACCTCGTCGTGGTCAACCCGCCTCGGCGCGGCATCGGGCCGGAGCTGGCGGGCTGGCTGGACGGCAGCGACGCCGGCGCGGTCCTCTACTCCAGCTGCAACCCGGAGTCGCTGGCTCGCGACCTGGCGGTGATGCCCGGCCTCGAGCCGGTCCGGGCGCGGGTCTTCGACATGTTCCCGCACACCGCGCACGCCGAGGTGCTGGTGCTGCTGCGCCGTAGGCTCCGGCCATGACGACTTCTGGGTCCACTTCTGGGGCCACCTCTGGGTCCACCTCTGGGCCCACCTCTGGGCCGGGCCGCGAGCGCCAGGCCGAGATCTACCGTGGCGGAGCCCTCGGTCGCCGCCCCGCGGTCCCGGCCGACTTCGCCGGGCTCGAGCGCGCCGCGCACGAGGCCAGCACCGGCAAGGCCTGGGCCTACGTCGCCGGCGGCGCCGGCGAGGGCCGCACGATGCGGAACAACCGGGACGCGTTCGACCGCTGGGCGATCGTCCCCCGGATGGCGCACGGGAACGTCACGCGCGACCTCTCCCGGGACCTGCTCGGCACCCCGCTGACCTCGCCCGTCCTGCTGGCGCCGGTCGGCGCCGGCGCGTTGATGGGTGCCGACAGCGACGTGAAGATCGCCCGCGCCGCCGCCTCTCTCGGCGTGCCCTACGTCTTCTCCCACCAGGGCTGCAACCCGATGGAGGAGACCGCCGCGGCGATGGGGGAGACGCCGCGCTGGGTGCAGCTCTACTGGAGCACCGACGAAGACCTGGTGGACTCCACGATCCGGCGTGCCGAGGCCCTCGGTGCCGGGGCGCTGGTGGTCACGCTCGACACGACCGTGCTGGGCTGGCGGCCCCAGGACCTCACCCTCGGGTCGCTCCCGTTCAGCCAGGGCGTCGGGATCGCGCAGTACACCTCCGACCCGCACTTCACCGAGGTCGTCCGGCGGCGCGTGGCCGCGGCCCGGCAGAGCGGGGCGAAGGACGACGTCCAGGTCACCCTCGGCGCGGTCCGCACGCTGCTCTCGATGACGCGGGCCTACCCGGGCCGGTTCCTGGCGAACCTGCGCTCACCGGAACCCCGGGCCGCCGTCGAGACCTTCCTCGACATCTACTCCAACCCCGGGCTGAGCTGGGACCACCTGGCCACCCTCCGGGAGCGGACCCGGCTCCCGGTGGTGCTCAAGGGCGTCCTGCACCCGGACGACGCCCAGCGGGCGTTCGACTCCGGCGTCGACGGCATCGTCGTCTCCAACCACGGCGGTCGCCAGGTGGACAACGCGATCGCGTCGCTGGACGCCCTGGTCGCGATCCGCGAACGGGTCGGCGCCGAGCCGACCGTGCTGCTGGACAGCGGCATCCGGACCGGCGCGGACGTGTTCACCGCGCTCGCCCTGGGAGCCGACGCCGTGCTGCTCGGCCGGCCCTACATGTACGGCCTGGCCGTCGCCGGAGAACGCGGCGTCGCCGAGGTGATCGCGAACGTGATCGCGGAGCTCGACCTGACGATGGCGCTCACCGGCGTCGCGGACCTGGCCGGGATCACCCGGGACCTGCTGGTCCCGAACCCGTCGCGTCAGTGACGCTCCGGCCCGTCGACCCGCGTCGGCGGTGCGATCCGCTCGGTGTCGCCCGCCTCCTCCTTGGCGCGGGAGCGGTCCCGGACCCAGAGGAGCAGGAACGCACCCACCATCAGCACGGCCAGCACTGCGAGCAGCAGGGCGGCGCCCGTGGTCGAGTCCATCGTGGTCACCTCTTCTCGTCGACGGTTCTCCCCCGAGGTGCCCACCCGGCCCGGAACCATGCGTGCTGCCGGGGGACGGGTGGGCCAGGTGTGATGGCCCGAACGGGTCATCTTCGGGCAAATGCGTCAGGTGACGGCGCGCCCGGTCGTTCTACTCGGTAGGTGAACACCGGATGAAGAGGAGGTACCGGCGATGGTCGTTCCGGTCCACCAGGTTCACGCCGCCACCTGCTCCTGCGGGCAGGACCTCGACGGTTGCTCCCGGGTGCACTGCCCGCGCTGCGGACGGGACCTGCGCCGCGGCCAGTGAGCCCCCCGCCGCCTGCAACGCGGCCACGGGGCTCGTTCACCCAATGTTCACTTGGCGTGACCGGTTCCGGGCAGCACCATGGAGCATGGCCACCAGCGAGGAGACCCGGGTCCTCACCCAGGTCAGCGACCGTCTGTCCACGCGGTTCCCCGACGTGCCCGCGCAGCGGGTGACCGAGGTCGTCGCGACCAAGTACCACGACTTCGACGGCGCGCGGATCCGCGACTTCGTCGAGATCCTCGTCGAGCGCGACGCCGCTGATCTGCTGAGCCGTGGGAGCGCCTGACTCCCCGCTGACCCCGGCAGCGCTCGACCGGATCGTCGAGGACCAGGCCCTCGAGGTCCTGGCCGTCGTCGACGACCTCGGGCACGACCTGCCCGGCTCGGTGCACGACGCCCGGGTCGCGGTGCGCAAGCTGCGCAGCACCCTCGTCGTCTTCCGGCCGCTGCTGGACCCGGAGCGGTCCGCCGCCCTCGCCGCGGAGCTGCGCTGGTTCGCGGGCACGCTGAGCGACGCGCGTGACGCCCAGGTGGTGAGGTCCCGGGTCACGACCGCTCTGCACGCCGCGGCCGCCGACCCCGGCGACCGGGACCTGCTGCTGGCCGAGCTCGACCGGATGCTGCGGCCGGCCTGGGTCCGCGCCGGCGCCGCGCTCGTCGAGCCGCGGACCGCCGCGCTCGTCGCGGCCCTGCCCGACGTCCGGCTCCGCGGACTGGCCCTGCCTGCCGTCGACGGGGACGTGCTCCGGGAGCGGAGCGCCGCCCAGCTCGACGACCTGCTGGTGCTGGCCGACAAGACCCTCGCGGGCAAGGCCGGCGACAAGCGCCTCCACGACCTGCGGAAGCGGGTGAAGCGGGTCCGGTTCGCGCTCGCGTCGCTCCGGGGCAGCGGGCGCAACGGGACGGCACGGGTCGTGCACGCGCTCGAGGACCTGCAGGACGATCTCGGTGCGTACCAGGACGCGGTGGTGACCGCGGAGCTGCTCGACCGGCTCGGCACGGACACCCCGCGGGTCGCGCCGCTGGCCGGCGTACTGGCCGAGCGGGAGCGGACCGCGGCCCGGACGGCCCGGGACGCCTTCGGCCCGGCGGTCGCCCGGGTACGCCGCGCCGCGAAGCACCTGGACCGGGCCGGCCCGTGACGCCGTACACCGGACGTTCACCTGGGCTCGCCATGATCCCGGTCGTGACCACCTTCCCTCGACGCCTTGTGGGATCCCTTGTGGGAAACCGCCGGTGACGTTGCTTCGCGCCGACCTCGCACCGCCGCCCCGCACCCTGGTCGACATCCTGCTCGAGACGGTTTCCCGCTGCGGCGACCAGCCTGCCGTCGACAACGGCTCCGAGGTGCTCACCTACGACGAGCTCCTGAGCGCGGCCGAGGACGTCGCGATCGCCCTCCGGGCGGTCGGGGTGCGGCGCGGCGACCGCGTCGGCGTCCGGATCCGGTCCGGCACCACCGACCTGTACGTCGCCATCGCCGGCGTCCTGGTGGCCGGAGCGGCGTACGTGCCGGTCGACGCCGAGGACCCGGACGAACGGGCCCGCACCGTCTTCGCCGAAGCGTCGGTGGCGGCCGTGCTCGGCGACGACCTGGTCCCGGTGCCGCAGGGCGACCGGCCGCCACCCGCGGCGGACGAGGAGCCGGGACCCGAGCCCGCCGACGACGCCTGGGTGATCTTCACCTCGGGCTCCACCGGAACCCCCAAGGGCGTCGCCGTCAGTCACCGGAACGCGGCCGCCTTCGTCGACGCCGAGTCGCGGATGTTCCTCCAGGACCGTCCGATCGGCCCGGGGGACCGGGTGATGGCCGGTCTCTCGGTCGCGTTCGACGCCTCCTGCGAGGAGATGTGGCTCGCCTGGGCCTACGGCGCCTGCCTGGTGCCGGCGCCGCGGTCGCTGGTCCGCAGCGGCATCGACCTGGGGCCGTGGCTGGTGGCCAACGAGGTCACCGTCGTGTCCACCGTGCCGACCCTGGTCGCGATGTGGCCGCCCGAGTCGCTGGACCGGGTCAGGCTGCTGATCCTCGGTGGCGAGGCGTGCCCGCCGGAGATCGGCGAGCGGTTCGCGACCGGCGATCGGGAGGTGTGGAACACCTACGGGCCGACCGAGGCGACCGTGGTGGCGTGCGGCGCCCGGCTCGACGGCGGCGGCCCCGTGCTGATCGGGTTGCCGCTGGACGGCTGGGACCTCGCCGTCGTCGACGCGGACGGCCGGCCGGTCGCGCCCGGGGTGCCGGGCGAGCTGATCATCGGCGGGGTCGGCCTGGCGCGGTACCTCGACGCCGAGAAGGACGCCGAGAAGTACGCGCCGATGCCGTCGCTGGGCTGGGACCGGGCCTACCGGACGGGAGACCTGGTCCGCCAGGAGGAGGCGGGCCTGGCCTTCCTCGGCCGGGCCGACGACCAGATCAAGTTCGGCGGCCGCCGGATCGAGCTCGGCGAGATCGACAACGCGCTGCTCGCGCTGCCGGGTGTCGAGGCCGCGGCGACCGCCGTCCGCTCGACCAAGTCGGGCAACAAGCTGCTCGTCGGCTACCTGGCCACAGCACCGGACTTCGAGGCCACCGCCGCGCTGGCCCGGCTGCGCGCGTCGCTGCCGGCGGCGCTGGTGCCGCGTCTGGTGGCCGTCGACGCCCTGCCCACGCGCACCTCCGGCAAGGTCGACCGGGACGCCCTGCCGTGGCCGGCGCCGGCGATCGGCGCCGGCGAGCGGACCGCCCTGGCCGGCACCGAGGCCTGGATCCAGGAGCTCTGGTCCGACATCCTCGGCGCCGACGTCGCCAACGCCAAGGCCGACTTCTTCGACCTCGGCGGCGGCAGCCTGACCGCGGCCCAGCTGGTCTCCCGGCTCCGGGAGCGGGCACCCGAGATCACCGTCGCCGACGTGTACGACGCCTCGCGGCTGGACCGCCTCGCCGAGCTCGTCGACGGCCTCGGCAGCGGCACCAACACCTCCGACCGCACCGTCCCGCCGGTCCCGCGCAAGACCCAGCTCGGGCAGGTCGCGGCGTTGCTGCCGCTGCGGGCCATCTCCGGTCTCCGGGTGGTGGTCTGGCTGGCGCTGGCCACCCTGCTCGCCCGTGCGGTCCTCGGCCTGGACTTCCTGCCGGACCCGGGCTGGGGCTGGGTGCTCCTCGGCTGGCTGCTGCTGATCTTCCCGGCCGGCCGGATCCTGCTCAGCGCCCTCGGGGCGCGGCTCGTCCTGGCCGGGATCGAGCCCGGCCGCTACCCGCGCGGCGGACGGATCCACCTCCGCGTCTGGCTGGCCGAACGGCTCGTCGACGAGCTCGGCGCCGCCAACCTGGCCGGCGCGGCCGCGATCCGCTGGTACGCGCGCGCTCTGGGGGCCCGGGTCGGCAAGAACGTCGACCTGCACGCGCTCCCGCCGGTGACCGGGATGCTCGAGCTGGGCAACGGCTGCTCGGTGGAGACCGAGGTCGACCTCACCGGTCACTGGGTCGACGGCGACCACTTCCACCTCGGCCGCATCGTTCTCGGCAGCAAGGCCCGGATCGGTGCGCGCAGCCTGGTCCTCGGTGGCGCGACGGTCGGCGACCGGGCCGAGATCGCGCCGGGTTCGGCCGTCCTGTCCGACGTGGCGGCGGGGGAGTACTGGTCCGGCGCGCCCGCGATCCGGGCCGCCCGCAGCACCCGCGGGCCCTGGGACGACGCGGCCCCGGCCAACAGGCCGGCCTGGCTGCTCGCGTACGCCGCCTCCGGTGCGGCGATCGCCCTGCTGCCGGTGCTGGCCGTCCTGGTCGCCGCCGGGGTGTTCGCCGGGAGGTTGGGCGACGCCGCCAGCCTCGACGCTCTGGCGTCGACGACGCTCGGGCTCGTCGTACCGGGGACGCTGATCGGTCTGGTCGTGATCGCCGCCGTGGTCCTGGTCGGCGTCCGGGTGCTCGGCGCAGGGTTGGAGAGCGGGCACTTCCCGGTGCACGGCCGCCAGGCCTGGCAGGCCTGGTCGACGCTGCGGGTCCTCGACGAGGCCCGCACCTGGCTGTTCCCGTTGTACGCGAGCTCGTTGACCCCGACGTGGCTGCGCGCGCTCGGCGCCCGGATCGGCAAGGACGTCGAGGCGTCCACCGTGCTGATGATCCCGAAGCTGACCACGGTCAACGACGGCGCCTTCCTGGCCGACGACACCCTGATCGGCGGCTACGAGCTCGGCGGTGGCTGGTTCCGGATCGACCGGGTCCGGATCGGCAAGCACGCCTTCGTCGGGAACAGCGGCATGGCCGCACCGGGCCGCAAGGTGCCGAAGGAGGGCCTGGTCGCGGTGCTCTCCGCGGCGCCGCGGAGAGCCAAGGCGAAGGCCGGGACCTCCTGGATCGGGAGCCCGCCCACCAAGTTGCGCCGGGTCGCCGGCGAGGTCGACGACAGCCGGACCTTCCGGCCGCCGACCCGGCTCCGGGTCGCCCGCGCCGGGATGGAGCTGTGCCGGCTGGTCCCGGCGGTCCTGAACACGCTGCTGTGGTGGGCGGTCGCGTTCGCGCTGCTCGCGCTGGCGGACTCCGTCGGCTGGTGGCTGGCGGCCGTCCTCGCCGGCCCGGTGCTGCTGCTCGCGGGTGGCGTCGCCGCGGCGTCGGCCACCGCGGCGAAGTGGCTGCTGATCGGCCGGGTCCGTCCCGGCCGGCATCCGCTGTGGAGCGCCTTCGTCTGGCGCAACGAGCTGGCCGACACCTTCGTGGAGGTGCTGGCGGCGCCGTGGTTCGCCCGGCCGGTCACCGGCAGCTGGGTCCTCAACCTCTGGCTGCGCTCGCTCGGCGCGAAGATCGGACGCGGTGTCTGGTGCGAGACCTACTGGCTGCCCGAGGCCGACCTGGTCGAGCTCCGGGACGGATCCACCGTCAACCAGGGCTGCGTTGTGCAGACGCACCTGTTCCATGATCGGATGCTCAGCATGGACACCGTGACCCTGCGTGCCGGCGCGACGCTCGGCCCGGCCAGCGTCATCCTGCCGGCGGCGACGCTCGGCAAGCACGCGACGGTGGGCCCGGTGTCGCTGGTGATGCGCGGCGAGACGGTGCCCGACCGGACCCGGTGGACCGGCAACCCGATCGGTCCGTGGGCGGCGGACGAGTGAGCCGACCCGACCCGTACTTCCCGGGGCACGGCGACCGGAGCTACTCCGCCGAGCACTACGAGCTGGAGCTGGCCTGCCGGATCGACGGCAACCGCCTCGACGGCCGCGCCACGATCGCCGCGACCGCGCTGGTGGACCTGCGCCGTCTCGAGCTCGACCTCGGTGACTTCGCGGTCACCCGGGTCGCGGTCGACGGCCGCAAGCCGCGGCGGTTCCGGCACCGCGACGGCAAGCTCGTCGTCGAGCTCGCCGGGGTGGTCCCGGCCGGGACCGGCTTCACCGTCGTCGTCGGCTACCGCGGCACCCCGCGCCCGATGCCGGGCGTGCTCGGCGACGCGGGCTGGGAGGAGCTCACCGACGGGGTCATCGTCGCCGCGCAGCCGTACGGCGCGCCGTCCTGGTTCCCGTGCAACGACCGCCCCGACGACAAGGCCGGCTACCGCTTCACGGTGACCGCACCGACCGGCTACCACGTGGTCGCCAACGGCACCCTGGTCGAGTCCCGGCGCAGCGCGAGCGGCGTCACCTGGGTCTACGCCGCCGACGAGCCGATGGCGCCGTACCTCGCGACCGTCAGCATCGGCCGGTACGCCGTCCAGCAGCTGCCCGCCGCGGTGCCGATGCAGGTCGTCGTGCCGGGAGGCCGCCAGGTCACCCTGCCGGAGTCGTTCCGCCGGCAGCCGGAGATGCTCACCGCCTTCACCGAGCTCTTCGGCCCCTACCCGTTCGGGTCCTACACCGTGGTGGTCACCGAGGACGACCTGGAGATCCCGCTGGAGTCCCAGACGGTCTCGGTCTTCGGGCTGAACTACCTCGACGACGACTGGGGCAGCGAGCGACTGGTCGCCCACGAGCTCGCCCACCAGTGGTTCGGGAACGCGGTCACCGTGCCGGGCTGGGACGACATCTGGCTGCACGAGGGTTTCGCCTGCTACGCGGAGTGGCTCTGGTCCGAGCGCAGCGGCCGGGAGAGCGCCGACGAGCACGCCCGTGCGCACCACGCCCGGCTGTCCGGACTGCCCCAGGACCTCGTCCTCGGCGACCCGGGGGCGGCCGACATGTTCGACGACCGGGTCTACAAGCGGGGCGCCTTGCTGCTGCACGCCCTGCGGCTCACCGTCGGCGACGACGCCCTGTGGCGGCTGCTTGCGCAGTGGGTCGAGCGGTACCGGTTCGGCACCGCGGGCACGCCGGAGTTCGTCGCGCTGGCCGAGGAGATCGCCGGACGCCCGCTGCGGGAGCTGTTCACCGCGTGGCTGGAGGAGACGGCGCTGCCGGACCTCCCGGCCGCAGGCTGACCGACGGCACCACGTCGGTCAGCACGACCAGCGCGGCCACGTGGCCGGGGATGTCGAGGTCGAGCACGAAGGCCGTGCCTTCGCCCGGAGGCGCGACGATCCCGGTGCCGTGCGCCTTGCCGAGGGCCTCGTGCCGGACCCAGGCTGCGTCCGCCGCACCGCTGCGCTCCAGGTCGACCCCGACCTGGCCGGCGGTGCTGACCGCCACCAGGTGCAGGCCGCCGGCGTGGGCCACGCTGACGGCGACCGCGGCGTCGAAGTACGGCCGGCCGTGCTCGATGCTGCCGCAGGTCGGGCAGGCGTGGTGCAGCGGTCCGGGGTGGCGCCCGAGCAGCCCGGCGGCGAGCTGCTGCGCTGTGGCGACCGCGTCACCTGCCGTCCAGGTGACGACGACCTCGGGCACGACCTGGGGCACGACCTCGGGCACGACCTGGGGCACCTCCGCCTACTTCGAGAAGTGCTCGATGACCTGGACCTGGAGCTCACCGACCAGGCCGCCGAGGATGCCGCCGACCCCGATCATGAGGAGCTCGTCGTCCTTGAAGACCGGCCGCAGGATCGCCTCGTACTGCTCGCTGTCGAGGGCGCTCATCTTCTCGACGATCGTGTTCTCGATGTCCAGCGTCCGGGTGGCGTAGTCGCTGACCACGTCCAGCGACTGCGGGAGCCTCTCGACGAGCATCTGCGACAGGGTGGCCTTGAGCGCGCCGTAGCGCCGGGTGCCGACCGCGAGCACGACCAGCGGCCGGGCGATGCCGGTCTGGGCATCGATCGCCGCGGAGATCTCGCGCTGGAGGGTGTCGAAGAGCTTGTCCGCGGTCGGGCCGTTCAGGATGCCGTCGAAGAGCACGTCCGGGGCGAAGAGGTCCTTGGCGAGGATCTGGGCGTAGTCGCGGGTGATCTGCTCCCGCTGCTGGTGCAGGATCCCCTGGAACGGGATCAACCCCAGGTAGCGCTGGGTCTCGTGCGGCCGGAACAGCATGGTCAGTGCCAGCCAGTCGGAGAGGAACCCGACGCTGAAGCCGAAGACCGGCATGATCCACGGGTTCTGGAAGAAGCCCCAGGCGACCATCTGGACCAGGCCGATCGCGAAGCCGAACCAGATCCCGCTGCGGCGCACGAAGCCCATCGCGCGTCCGCCGATGGTCTTCATCAGGTCGTTGAGCTGCTCCTTGTTCCGCACCAGGGTGGTGACGGTCAGGTACTTCAGGTCGACGTAGCGGGGCAGGTCGGAGCGGATCTCGGCGAGCAGGTTCTCGGTGATCTCCGGCGCCTGCGCGTGCACCCGGGCCAGCACCGCGCGCCGTCCGGCCTCCGGGAGCGAGTCCCACAGCCCGGGCCGGAACTGCTCGGCGAGCTCACGCGCGATCGAGTCGACCGTCGCCTCCAGCGGCTCGCGGAGCTCCTCGAGCGCCTGCTGGGCGTCGAACTTGTCGAGCAGCTCCTCGGGCCGCAGCAGCTTCTCGGTGAGGATGTCGATCGTGGTCGCGGCGACCTTGCCGGCCCGGCGGGGGACGATGCCCTGCCAGCCGAACCAGCCGATCCCGCGGAACTCCAGCGGCCGGTACATCATCTGCAGGAAGAGCAGCTTCGTGGTGTAGCCGACGAAGGCCGCCACGAAGGGCATCGACAGGTAGATCAGGGTGTTGGCCGCGAAGTCCTCCTTGACCTCGCTCCAGGTCTGGACCATCGGAAGCAGCAGCGCGGTCACGTGCTCGCCTCCCAGAGCGCGTGCCCGAGCGCGGTGAGGCGCAGGGTGCGCTTCTCCACCCGGGCCGGCACCGGTCCGCGGGATCCGGTGCGGAGCGCCGCGAGGACGTCGGTCTCGGCCATCAGGATCTGGTACTCGTCCTTGAGCCCGTCGTCCTCGGGACCGACCTCGGCCAGGCCGAGCGCGATCAGGTGGCCGACGTACGTCGGGGTGAGGCGGGGGAGTGCCACGTTCGCGGTGCGGCCCACCAGACAGGCGTTCTCGATCAGGGCCTCGCCGAGCAGTCCGGCCCGGGTGAGGGCGTGCACGCTGACCAGCGGCGACGGCGTCCCGTCCGAGAGCGCCCCGATGATCCGGGCCTCGTCCGGCACCAGCTGGTCGAGGATCCGGTGGAAGAGCTCGTCCTGGCCCGATGCCGTGCTCTGCTCCAGCGCCCGGGACAGGAGTGCCTGCATCTTCACGTCCAGGCCGGTGCCGGGAGCCGCGTCGGGGGTCACCACCTGCTCCTGCTTACGGTCCGCCGAACCCTCGGCGAGACCCTCGACGAAGCTGCCGACGACCTCGCCCACGGCGTCCCCGACGGCACCGGTCACCGCACCGCCGACGTGGCGTACGACACCGACGGTCGTACCCCACAGGCGCAACGGGTCGAGGCGGGAGGACACGGCGAGAAGGTACCCCGCCGCGAGCGGCCCGGGGGACCGGTCTCAGGTGTGCGTGCACGGCTAAGGTGGGCCCCGACATGAGCAGGACGAGAGGCACCAGAACTGCCGGACGCCCCGAGACCGGCGGTTCGGCGATCTGGACGTGGCCGAACGTGATCAGCCTGCTCCGGCTGCTGGGCGTGCCGCTGTTCCTCTGGCTGGTGCTCGGTCCCGAGGCCGACGTGCTGGCCCTGGTCGTGCTCATGCTCTCCGGGGTGACGGACTGGCTCGACGGCTACCTGGCCCGGCGGCTGAACCAGGCCTCCCGGCTGGGCGAGATCCTCGACCCGGTCGCCGACCGGCTCTACATCCTCGCCGTGGTCGTCGGCCTCGGCCTGCGCGACATCGTGCCGTGGTGGGTCGTCATCCTGCTGCCGCTGCGGGACGCGTTCCTCTGGTGCCTGGTGCCGTTCCTGCGGACCCGCGGCTACAGCGCGCTGCCGGTGCACTTCCTCGGCAAGGCGGCCACCTTCAACCTGCTCTACGCGTTCCCGCTGCTGTTCGTCGGGGACGGGACCGGCGCCGTCGCGACGCTCGGCAAGGTGTTCGGCTGGGCGTTCGCGATCTGGGGGATCGGGCTGTACTGGTGGGCCGGGCTGCTCTACGCCTGGCAGGTCCGCAAGCTGCTCGCCGACCGTGATCGGCGGGCCCCCGACCTGGGAGCCGACCGGGAGCCGGGCGCCCCCGGCGTCGGTCCGGAAGCGACCGCCTGAGATGGCCGCGGACGAGACGCCCCGGCCGGAGCAGCCGCTCCCCGACCGGGTCACGATGGGGCTGCTGCCGTACCTCAACGCGCACGCCCTCGACGAGGACTACGCCCAGGCCGCCGCGCGGCGGCGTACCGGCAGCGGCCGGGAGCGCCGGCGGGTCGGCCGGATGGGGGCGGTCGTCGTCGGCGCGTTCGGCGTCCTGCTGGCCACCGCCGCGCTGCAGACCTCGCAGAACAGCACCTCGGAGGACAACGACCGCCAGGCACTGGTCCAGCAGGTCACCGCGCGCAAGAAGGCGCTCGGCTCCGACCGCGACCAGCAGGCCGGGCTCCGCGCCGAGACCCGGCGGCTCCAGGACGAGCTGCTCCGCGGCAGCAACGACTCCGGCGTCGTCGACGACCTCCGGCTGCTCCGGCTGAAGACCGGGGTCGAGCCGGTGCGCGGCCCGGGGGTCGAGGTCGTCGTGGACAACGCACCGAACGCCGAGAGCGACCGGAACAAGGTCCTGGACACCGACCTGCAGAAGCTGGTCAACGGCCTGTGGCAGTCGGGGGCCGAGGCGGTCTCGATCAACGGCGAACGGCTCACCGCGCTCTCCGCGATCCGGCACGCCGGTGAGGCGATCACGGTGAACTACACCTCGCTCAGCCGGCCCTACCGGGTGCTCGCGATCGGCGACCCCGACACGCTGCCGGCGCGCTTCGCGGACACCTCCAGCGGGCAGGCGTGGTTGGATCTCCAGCGGGAGGTCGGGCTGCGGTTCAGCATGCGGACCCGGGACTCGCTGCGGCTGCCGGGGGCCGACGTCCCGAACCTGCGGTACGCGAACAACGGAGAAGCCGAGCCTCGAGGGAAGGACCTGTCGTGATCGCCATCATCGGGCTCGTCGTCGGGGTCGCGGTCGGGCTGTTCCTCAAGCCCGACGTGCCGATCGGCCTCGAGCCGTACCTGCCGATCGCGGTCGTCGCGGCCCTCGACGCCGTCTTCGGCGCCCTGCGCGCCTTCCTCGACGGCGTCTTCGACGACAAGGTCTTCGTGGTCTCGTTCGTGAGCAACGTCTTCATCGCCGCGCTGATCGTCTTCCTCGGGGACAAGCTCGGCGTCGGGGCGCAGTTGTCCACGGGTGTCATCGTTGTCCTCGGCATCCGCATCTTCGCCAACGTCGCCGCGATCCGCCGGCACATCTTCCACGCCTGACCTGACGACCGAGACCCGATGAACGAGCACGACCAGACACCCGCCGACGGGGCCGATCCCGACCAGCTCGACGAGCTGGACCTGATCGATCCCGCCGCTGCCGTCGCCGACGACACGGTCCACGGCCGTCCGACCGCGCGCCAGCGGCTCCAGCGCGCGATGCTGCGCCCGGGTCCCGGCCAGGTCACCGCCGCCGTCCTGCTCGCCGTCCTCGGCGCCGCTGCCGTCACCCAGGTGCGGCTCGCCGGGACCGACGACGACTACGCCGGGATGCGGCAGGCCGACCTGGTCCAGGCGCTCAACGGTCTGCAGGCCTCCTCCCAGCGCACCGAGCAGGACATCCGCGATCTCGAGGACACCCGCGACGCGCTGCGCTCGGACGCCGACAAGCGCGCCGCGGCGCTCGACAAGGCCCGCGGCGACCTCGCCTCCCTCGGGGTGCTCGCCGGCACCGTGCCCGCGACCGGCCAGGGCGTCCGGATCACCGTGGACGTCCCGGACTCGCGGATCAGCCTGAACTACCTGCTCGACGGGATCGAGGAGCTGCGCGACGCGGGCGCCGAGGCGATGGAGATCAACGACTCGGTCCGGATCGTCGCGCAGAGCTCGTTCGAGACCGCCGACGGCGGCGTCAACGTCGACGGCCGGGTGCTCACCGCGCCGTTCGTGATCGACGCGATCGGTGACCCGGAGAGCCTCGCCACCGCGCTCCGCTTCCCGGGCGGCTTCGTCGACGACATCGCCCTGGACGAGGGCAAGGTGACGATCAAGAAGAGCCCCGCCGTCAAGGTGAGCTCGCTGCGCACGCCGACCGAGCCGCGGTTCGCCCGACCCAGCGACTGACCCAGCGACTGACCCAGCGGTTGACCCAGCGGTTGAGGCACGTCGGCTGACGATAGGTTGGGCCGGACAGCACCGACCACCGCCAGCCCGAGGAGCAGCAGCGTGTTTCCCGATGACCTGAAGTACACCGCCGAGCACGAGTGGGTCCGCACCCCGGGCGAGACCGCCGGCTCGGTCCGGATCGGCATCACCGACTACGCGCAGGACGCGCTGGGCGACATCGTGTACGTGCAGCTGCCCGAGGTGGGGGAGTCGGTCAGCGCCGGCGCCGCCGTCGGTGAGCTGGAGTCGACCAAGTCCGTCAGCGACGTCTACTCGCCGGTGACCGGCGAGGTCAGCGCCCGCAACGAGTCGCTCGACGCCACCCCCGAGCTCGTCAACAGCGACCCGTACGGCGCCGGCTGGCTGTTCGAGGTCGTCGTCGCCGACGGCGGCGAGACCTCCGAGCTGCTCGACGCCGCGGCGTACGAGGCGACCGTCGCGTCCTGATCCCAGAGGTGTGCCCAGAGGTGTGCGCAGAGGCGTGCGCTGAGGTGTACACGGAGGTACGCCTCCCGGTTGCCGAGCACTGATAGGTTGGCCGCACCAAGTGTGAACCTCTACTGAGCCTTGAGGGTTCGGGAGAGCAGCCCGCCGCAGGACACCGCCGGAACCGGGAGGCAGACCACCATGCAGACCTGCTCGCAGTGCGGGAGCCAGAACGCCGACGACGCGAAGTTCTGCTCCCAGTGCGGTCAAGCGCTGCCGGTAGCGGCAGCCGAGGTGCCTGCCACCGAGACCACCGCCACGATCACCTTCGGGGCGGCCCGGCCGGACACCGACGAGCGCGCCGCGCTCAACGAGGCCGACGCGGCAGCGGCCGACGCGCTCCCGCCCGGCAGCGCGCTGCTCATCGTGCAGCGCGGTCCCGGCGCCGGCAGCCGCTACCTGCTCGACACCGAGACGGTGAGCGCCGGGCGGCACCCGGAGAGCGACATCTTCCTGGACGACATCACGGTCTCGCGGCGCCACGTCGAGTTCACCCGCACCGAGGGCACCTACCGCGTCGCCGACGTCGGCAGCCTGAACGGCACCTACGTGAACCGGGACCGGATCGACGACGCCCTGCTGCAGAACGGCGACGAGGTCCGGATCGGCAAGTTCCGGCTGGTCTTCTTCGCCTCGGCGGCCTCGGGAGCCTGACGTGCGGCAGACGGCACGGAAGAGCATCGGACAGGCGCTCGCCGACCTCACCGCGGAGTTCCCGGACGAGGACATCAAGGAGTCCAAGCTCCGCTTCCTCGAGTCCGAGGGGCTCGTCGAGCCCGAGCGGACGCCCTCGGGGTACCGCAAGTACTCCGTGGAGGACATGGAGCGGCTGCGCTACATCATCCGCGCCCAGCGCGAGCACTACCTGCCGCTCAAGGTCATCAAGGAGCACCTGGACGCGATCGACCGCGGCCTGCAGCCGCCCGCGCCCGGGGGCAGCCCGACGGTCCCGGCCGGGACGCTGGGCGACGCCGGCATCAGCGCCGACCTGCTCCGCGGCGACCGTGGCGACGTCCGGATCTCACGGCGCGAGCTGGTGAAGACCGCGGAGATCACCGAGGAGCTGCTGACCCAGCTCGAGGGCTTCGGCCTGGTCCGGACCCGTCCGGGGACCAAGCACTACGACAGCGACGCGGTGGTCGTCGCGAAGGCGGCGGGGGAGCTGGCCGCGTTCGGTATCGAGCCCCGGCACCTGCGGGCCTTCAAGACCGCGGCCGACCGGGAGGTCGGCCTGGTCGAGCAGGTCGTCGCACCGATCCGGCGCAGCCGCGAGGACGGTGCCGAGGGCCGGGCGGCCCAGGCGATGGACGACATCGCGCTGCTGTCGCTGCGGCTGCACGCCACCCTGGTGCGCGCCGGTCTCCGCTCGCTGCGCTGATCGTGCCTTCCCCGGCTACGCTGAGGGGGTGCGCGAGGTCGAAGTCGTCGGAGTCCGGGTGGAAATGCCCTCCAACCAACCCATCGTGCTGCTGCGGGAGTCCGACGGCGAGCGCTACCTGCCGATCTGGATCGGGGCCGTCGAGGCCACCGCGATCGCGTTCGCGCAGCAGGGCGTCGTACCGCCGCGGCCGCTGACGCACGACCTGCTCAAGGACGTGCTCGAGTCCACCGGCAACGCCCTGGCGGAGGTCCGGATCACCGAGGTCAACGACGGCGTCTTCTTCGCGACCCTCGTGCTCGGCTCGGGCGTCGAGGTGAGCGCGCGTCCGTCCGACTCGATCGCCCTGGCGCTGCGGACCGGTTCCCGGATCGTCTGCGCCGAGGAGCTCCTCGACGAGGTCGGGATCGCGGTCCCGGACGAGCGCGAGGAGGAGGTCGAGGCGTTCCGCGAGTTCCTCGACCACGTCTCACCGGAAGACTTCGAAGAGCCGCAATCCTGAACGCCCCGCGGAAACCTTCCACCACTGCTTGAAGGTTTCCGCGACACGCCGCGTGTCGTGTTGGCGAACCTTCAACCTCAGGTTTACCGTTCGGGATGTCTTCGCTGTAACTCCACGGTTGAAACTTCTGCCCGCCAGTCGTTCCGCCGCCCTTCCCCAGGGGTTACGCTCAGCGGAGGGAGACTTCGGAGGTCCGCAGTGGGCAACAACCAGGGAGACGGCAAGTCCGTAGCCGAGATCGACGAGCAGGCACGGCTTGCAGCGGCTGAGGCCGCTCACACCGCCGACGAGCAGGGACTGCTCTTCAGCGACGACGTGTCGACGCTGCCGGACGACCTCGGGTACCGCGGCCCGACGGCGTGCAACGCCGCCGGCATCACCTACCGCCAGCTCGACTACTGGGCCCGTACCGGCCTGGTCGAGCCCTCGGTCCGCAGCGCCGGCGGCTCCGGCACCCAGCGCCTCTACGGCTTCCGCGACATCCTGCTCCTCAAGGTCATCAAGCGCCTCCTGGACGCCGGCATCTCGCTCCAGCAGATCCGCACCGCCGTCGCCCACCTCCGCGCCCGCGGCACCGACGACCTGACCCGCGTCACGCTGATGAGCGACGGCGCCACGGTCTACGAGTGCACCAGCAACGACGAGGTCATCGACCTCCTCCAGGGCGGCCAGGGCGTCTTCGGCATCGCGATCGGCGGTGTCTGGCGCGAGATCGAGGGCTCGCTCTCCGCGCTCCCGTCCGAGCGCACCGCCTCGGAGTCCACGGCCCCGGACGCCAGCGACGAGCTCGCCGCGCGCCGACAGGCCCGGATGTCGGGCTGACTCTCCTCCCACGAAGTCTCGTACCGGCCCCGTCAGCACCTCAGGTGCGGGCGGGGCTGGTATTTTTGTGTCGCTGACAACCCTGCATGGGAGAGTCTCCGGCGGTCGCACCGCGTGTGCAGCCGAGCCGGAGCGCCGAAGGGGCAATCCCTCCCCGGAACCTCTCAGGCGCAAGGACCGTGCGGGTCAGGCAACTCTGGAGACCACGATGTGGTGGACGACAGAGGGGGAGGTGACCCGCAGACCGCGTCCGCGCGATCGACACTCCATGCTTGGGAGCCTCATGTCAGACCAGCTTGCCGCCCGCCCGTTCGTCGACCGCCACATCGGTCCCGACGAGGCCTCGATCGCCGAGATGCTCAAGGCGGTCGGCTTCGACTCGCTGGACGCCCTGATGGAGGCCGCGGTCCCGACCCGGATCCGTGCCGAGGAGGTCCTCGACCTCGCCGACGCCGCCTCCGAGGCACTCGCAGCCGACGAGCTGCGCGCCCTGGCCGCCCGGAACAACCCGCTCGTCCCGATGATCGGGCTCGGGTACCACGGCACGATCACCCCGGCGGTCGTCCGGCGCAACGTTCTCGAGGACCCGTCCTGGTACACCGCGTACACGCCGTACCAGCCGGAGATCAGCCAGGGCCGGCTCGAGGCGCTGATCAACTTCCAGACGATGGTCGCCGACCTCACCGGCCTGCCGACCGCGAACGCCTCGCTGCTCGACGAGGGCACCGCGGCCGCCGAGGCGATGACCCTGGTGCGCCGCGCGGCGCCGAAGGCCGCCGGCCCGTTCGTCGTCGACGCCGACGCGCTGCCGCAGACCATCGAGGTGGTCCGCACCCGCGCCGAGGCGATGGGGATCGAGGTCGTCGTCGCCGACCTGACCGCCGGCCTGCCCGACGGTGACGTCTGCGGCGTCCTGGTGCAGTACCCGGGCGCGTCCGGCCGGGTCGTCGACCCGCGGCCGGTGATCGAAGCGACCCACGAGCGCGGCGCTCTCGCCGTCGTCGCGGCCGACCTGCTCGGGTTGACCCTCCTGGAAGCGCCCGGCACCCTCGGCGCCGACGTGGTCGTCGGCTCCTCGCAGCGCTTCGGCGTGCCGCTCTTCTACGGCGGTCCGCACGCCGGCTACATGGCGGTCCGCGCCGGCCTGGAGCGGCACCTCCCCGGCCGGCTCGTCGGCGTCTCGGTCGACAAGGCCGGCCGGCCGGCGTACCGGCTCTCGCTGCAGACCCGCGAGCAGCACATCCGCCGCGACCGGGCCACCTCGAACATCTGCACCGCCCAGGTGCTGCTGGCCGTCGTCGCCGGCATGTACGCCGTCTACCACGGTCCCGACGGGCTCCGGGCGATCGCGACCGGGATCCACCTGCGCGCCTCGGCGCTCGCCGCCGCGCTCCGCGCCGAGGGTGTCGAGGTCGTTCACGACGCCTTCTTCGACACCGTGCTGGCCCGCGTCCCCGGCCGGGCGGCCGAGGTCATCGCCGCGGCCCGCGCGAACGGGGTCCACCTGCGGCTCGTCGACGCCGACCACGTCGGCCTGAGCGTCGGCGAGGACGTCGGCGCGGCCGAGCTGGACGCGGCGGTCCGCGCGTTCGCGCCGGCGGCGTCCGGCACCGCCGAGGCCGGCTCGGTCGTGATCCCGGAGGCGCTGCGCCGCAGCACCGGGTACCTGACCCACCCGGTCTTCAACACCCACCGCTCCGAGACCTCGATGCTGCGCTACCTGCGCCGGCTCTCGGCCCGCGACTACGCGCTGGACCGCGGCATGATCCCGCTCGGCTCGTGCACCATGAAGCTCAACGCCACCACCGAGATGGAGCCGGTCAGCCTGCCGGGCTTCGCGAACCTGCACCCGTTCGTGCCGGCCGAGGACGCCCAGGGCTACTTCTCGCTGATCGAGGACCTGGAGGGCTGGCTCGCCGAGGTCACCGGCTACGACCGGGTCTCGATCCAGCCGAACGCCGGCTCGCAGGGCGAGCTCGCCGGGCTGCTCGCGATCCGCGGCTACCACCGGGCCAACGGCCAGGGGGAGCGGACCGTCTGCCTGATCCCGTCCTCCGCGCACGGCACCAACGCCGCCTCCGCGGTGATGGCCGGCATGAAGGTGGTCGTGGTCAAGTCGACCGACGACGGCGCCGTCGACCTCGACGACCTGCGCGCGCAGTGCGACGCGCACTCCGCGGACCTCGCGGCGATCATGGTGACCTACCCGTCGACGCACGGAGCCTACGAGGACACCATCTCCGAGCTCTGCGAGATCGTGCACGCCCACGGCGGTCAGGTCTACGTCGACGGGGCCAACTTCAACGCCCTGCTCGGCCACGCCCGGCCCGGCAAGTTCGGCGGCGACGTCAGCCACCTCAACCTGCACAAGACGTTCTGCATCCCGCACGGCGGCGGCGGCCCGGGCGTCGGCCCGGTGGCGGTCCGCGAGCACCTCGCGCCGTACCTGCCGACGCACCCGATGCACCCGGAGTCCGGGAAGCGCGCCGGCATCGGTCCGATCAGTGCCGCGCCGTACGGTTCGGCCGGCATCCTGCCGATCTCGTGGGCCTACGTGCGGATGATGGGCGCCGAGGGCCTGACCCGGGCGACCGCGGTCGCGGTGCTCGCGGCCAACTACGTCGCGGCCCGGCTCGACGAGGCCTTCCCGGTGCTCTACCGCGGTCACAACGGCCTCGTCGCGCACGAGTGCATCCTCGACGTCCGCGGCATCTCCAAGGAGACCGGGGTCAGCGTCGACGACGTCGCCAAGCGCCTCATCGACTACGGTTTCCACGCGCCGACGATGAGTTTCCCGGTCGCCGGCACCCTGATGGTGGAGCCGACCGAGAGCGAGGACCTCGTCGAGCTCGACCGGTTCTGCGACGCGATGATCGCGATCCGCGGCGAGATCGACAAGGTCGCCTCGGGCGAGTGGGACGCCGCCGCGAACCCGCTGGCCGGCGCACCGCACACCGCCGACGCGATCAACCAGGACCTCGGCTACGACGTCGCCACCGCGGTGTTCCCGAACGGCTTCGACCCGGACAAGTACTGGCCGCCGGTCAACCGGATCGACCAGGCGTACGGCGACCGCAACCTGGTCTGCTCCTGCCCGCCGCCCGAGGCGTTCGCCTGAGCCGGTCGTCGAGCCTGTCGAGACGGGGTGAGGTGCGTGCCGACTGATCTGGGGCGGCAGGCCGTCCTCGACCGCGTCCAGGCCGAAGGACGGCTGCCGTCGGTGGTCGGCGCGGCGTTCGAGCAGGGCCGGATCACCTGGCGCGGCGTCGCCGGTGCCGCCGGCGGCGTCGACGCCCAGTACCGGATCGGCTCGATCACCAAGACCCTGACCGCGGTCCTGGTGCTGCAGTGCCGCGACGACGGCCTGCTCGACCTCGACGAGCCGCTCGGCCTGCACCTGCCCGGGACCGGGTACGGCGACGCGTCGCTGCGTTCGCTGCTCGGTCACTCCTCGGGGATGCAGGCCGAACCGGTCGGCCCGTGGTGGGAGCGGAACGACGGCGGGTCGGCCGCGGAGCTGCTGGCGGCCAACGACGGCAGCGGCCGGGTGCTGGCGCCGGGGACGGCCTTCCACTACAGCAATCTCGGGTTCGGTCTGCTCGGCGAGGTGGTGGCCCGGCTTCGCGGGCAGGACTGGCGGTCCCTGGTCTGCGAACGGCTGCTGGCGCCGCTGGGGATGACCCGGACGTCGTACCAGCCGGACGGCGAGCACGCCCTCGGCTACAGCGTCGGCCACTTCGACGGCACCTTGACCCGCGAGCCGCACACCGACACCGGCGCGATGGCCGCGGCCGGCCAGCTCTGGAGCACGCTGGAGGACCTGGCACGCTGGCTCGACTTCCTGGCGACCGGGCACCCGGCCGTGCTGAGCGCCGCCACGGTGGCAGAGATGCGGCCGCCGGCGCCGTTCGCCGAGTACGGACTCGGCCTGCGGCGGCTGGTCGTGGGGGAGCGGACCCACGTCGGTCACACCGGCTCGATGCCGGGTTTCCTGGCGACCGCGTTCGTCGACCCGGGGACACGGTCCGGCGTCGTCGCGCTCTGCAACGCCACCACCGGGGTCTCGACCGACAGGCTCGCCGCGAGCCTGCTCCAGGGCGCCGACCCGTACGACGGCGAGCCGTGGTCCCCGTCGGTCCCGGTGCCGGACCGGGTGGCCGAGCTGCTCGGCCTGTGGTTCTGGGGCAACAGCGCGCACGAGATGCGCTGGACCAACCAGCAGCTCGAGCTGCGCACGCTGGAGCCGGCCGAGCTCGCGGACCGCTTCGTGGTCGAGCCCGACCGGATCCGCGGCGTCGAGGGCTACCTCCTGGGGGAGACCCTCGAGGTGGCCCGCCGCCCCGACGGAACAGTCAGCCACCTCGAGTGCGCGACCTTCCGCTTCACCCGAACCCCCTACCCCGACGGCCCCTGATCGCCGACCCGGCGCAGCGTTACTGGAGGACCATGTTCGGCTCGCCGTTGGCGTTGAGGCCGTTGGCTCCACGGACGCAGGTTCCGCCCTTCACGGCGCCGCCGTTCCAGGCCTGCCGGACGCAGTTGCGCAACGCCTTCTCACCCCAGTAGTTGGGGTGCAGCGACTCCTGGATGTAGTAGTTCCCGGTCGCGGTGGCGGTGCGGATGGTGTTGATCCACTCGGTCTTGTCGACCGCTCCGGCGCCGGTCCAGCTGGACAGGCCCTTCTCCTCCAGCAGCCCGACAGTGCTCTCGCAGAGCCGTCGGCCGTTGAACGCGCTGGCGTAGTTGAGGCTCTTGACGTTGGTCAGCCCCGATGCGGTCACGGCTTCGGCGATCGTCTGGTTGATCCTCGGGAGGAGGGTGCCGTTGGCGTAGTCGGCATCGGCGTTCCAGAAGCCGCAGCCACCGGTGCTCTGCCGGGTGTAGCCGGACTCGGAGTAGCGGATGCCGGAGCCGTTCGGGAGCGGCGACATGTAGTTGGACACGACCAGGGTCCAGGCGTTGTCGGCGTACCCGGCGTTGCGCATCGCGGCCCGGACGTTCTGGAAGGCGGTGGTGATCTCGCTCCGGCGGGCGTTCACCGAGGACGTGCTCATCGCGTTGGTGACGATGCTGTCGTCCTTGCAGTAGTCCGGCCACCACGACGGAGAGCCGAGGAAGTCGGTCACGCACTGGGTCACGATGCCGGCGAAGTTGAAGTTGTTGCCGCCGATGCTGATCTGGACCATCTTCACGTTGTGGCCGGCGGCGAAGTTCTGCAGCATCAGCGCCTGGCCCTGGTCCGCCCCGCTGCTGTAGAAGTCGATGCCCGGCTTGAAGTAGCTGCCGTCGGTGAAGGTCCCGGTCTTCGCGCCCGAGCAGGCCAGGTTGAGCGAGCTCACCCCGCCGCCGATGTGGATCTCGGCCGCCTTGCTGCGGTGGCAGCGGTTGATCTGCTCCGCCGTGTTCGCGGCGTTGTCGAAGTACGCCGTGCTGCCGAGCGCATCGTGCAGGGACTCGCCGTTGTTGGTGTTGCCGGCCCAGCGGCCGGCCTCCCCGGAGATGTAGGAGTCGCCGACCGAGACGATCCACGGGGTTCCGCTGCCGGGGCCGTCGGCCTGGGCGGGGGCGGCGAGCGCGAGCGCGCCCAGACCGAGCGAACCGGCGGTGAGCGCGGTCAGCAATGCGCGGGAGAGGGATGACACCTGCTGCCTCCTGGGGGTGAGGGGTCCCGGGTGGACCCAGCAGGAAGGTAGTGGTGTGGGTCACATCGGCGGCAGTCTTGTTCTTCTGGTTAGTGACTGCTAAGTAACCTCGCCGTCCAGCGGTGTCAGAGCGCCTGCGACACCGAGCTCATGTTGAAGTCCGGGACCCGGAGCGCGGGCGTCGCGGTCCGCGAGAAGTAGTCGTCGCCCCACTCGCGCGAGAAGCTCGGCACCGTCGCCGACGCGGCGGTGAACCGGCGCAGCAGGTCCACCGGGCTCTCGTTGAAGCGGAAGTTGTTGACCGCCCCGGTGATCTCGCCGCCCTCGACGCGGTACACGCCGTCGCGGGTCAGGCCGGTCAGCAGCAGCGTCTGCGGGTCGACCTCGCGGATGTACCACAGGCAGGTCAGCAGGAGGCCGTCCTCGACCCCGGCGACCAGGTCGGCCTCGGTTCCGGCGCCGCCGGCGACCTCCAGGACCAGGTTGTCGATCCCCGGGGTCGTCGGCTGGCCCGTCAGCCGGGCCGAGTGCCGGGTCTGGATCAGCGAGGACAGCACGCCGTCGGCGATCCAGGGCGTCCGGGACAACGGCAGCCCGTTGTCGTAGACGCTGGACTCGTTCGACGAGCCGCTGGCGACCACGAACGGCGCGCACTCCAGGCCGGCGTACACGGGGTCGGAGAAGAGCGTGACCGCGCCGTCGACGATCGGCTCACCGATCCTGGTGCCGCCGCCGGGCCGGGAGTAGACCGACTGGCCCTCGTGCGCGACCCGGGCCCCGGCGCTCCAGTAGGTGTCGATCATCAGGTCCGCGACCGCCGTCGGCGGCAGCACGGTGTCGTAGCGGCCCGCCGGGAGATCGACGCGCCGGGCGCCCCAGGCGAGCCGCCGGGCCACGTCCTCGGCGATCCGGTGCGCGGAGACGTCGGAGAAGTCCCGCGTCGCCCCGCCGACCCAGGCGCTGTTGCCCAGGTCCGCGCTCTTGCCGGTGCAGCCGTAGTGCCCGGTGGGTTGCACGTGCCGCAGCCGGAGGCCGGTGCTCGAGCCGAGGTAGGTCGTGGTCATCTCGTGGTTCACGAAGCCGTAGAGGATCCGGCTGCCGGCCTGCGCCTCGTCGAAGGCCTGGCCGAGCGCCGGGGCGAAGTCGCTGTAGACCTCGATCGAGGTGTCGACCGGAGCGTCCTCCCAGTCGGGGGAGACGACGCCCTCGGCGAGCACGGCGCGGTCCTCTGCGGGCTCGGCCACCGCGGCGGCGGCGTCGGCCTGCTCGACCAGAGCGGTGACCTGCTCGAGGGTCGACGCACTCCCGCTGACCGAGGCGTTGCCCTCGGCGGCGAAGGCGATCACGCTGACGTCCAGGCCGTGCATCACCCCGTTGGTGGTCAGGGTGTTGTTGGCCCAGCGCAGGTTGGCGCTGGTGATGTCGCGGAAGATCACCACGCAGTGCTCGGAGCGACTGGCGGCCAGGGCGTGCTCGACGAGCTGCTGGGGACGGACCGTGCCGATGCTCATCAGTTCTCCTCTCCCTCGGTGCCGCCATCGACCCCGGACTCGTCGGCCACGTTGAGGATGCGGATGTCCCGGAACAACGCGCTCGGGCACCCGTGGCTGACCGCGGCCACCTGCCCCGGCTGCGCCTTCCCGCAGTTGAACGCGCCGTGCAGCTCGTAGGTCTGCGGCCCGCCGACCGCCGACATCGAGCCCCAGAAGTCGGTGGTCGTGGCCTGGTAGGCGACGTCGCGGACCTGGCCCTTCAGCTCGCCGTCCTCGATCGCGTAGAACCGCTGTCCGGTGAACTGGAAGTTGAACCGCTGCATGTCGATCGACCACGACTTGTCTCCGACCACGTAGATCCCGCGCTCGACCTGGGAGATCAACCCGGCGGTGTCCGGTCCGTCCGCGACGGGCTGGAGCGAGACGTTCGCCATCCGCTGGATCGGGATGTGGCCGGGGGAGTCGGCGTACGCGCAGCCGTTGGACCGGCCGTCGTTCAGGCTGGCGCCGAACGCACCGGCGCCGAACGCACCGGCGATGGGGCGGTCGAGCTGGTAGCCGACCAGCACACCGTCCTTGACGATGTCCCACGACTGGGTGGCGACGCCCTCGTCGTCGTACCCGACGGTGGCGAGGCCGTGCTCGACCGTGCGGTCGCCGGTGACGTGCATCAGGGGCGAGCCGTAGCGCAGCGTGCCGAGCTTGTCCGGCGTCGCGAACGACGTGCCGGCGTAGTTCGCCTCGTAGCCGAGAGCGCGGTCGAGCTCGGTGGCGTGGCCGATCGACTCGTGGATGGTCAGCCACAGGTTCGAGGGGTGGACGACGAGGTCGTAGGTTCCCGCGACGACGCTCGGCGCGGCCAGCTTCTCGGCCAGCAGGCCGGGCAGTGCCGCCACCTCGGTGTCGAAGTCGTAGCCGCCGACGAGGTACTCCCAACCCCGGCCGACCGGCGGCGCGATCGAGGCCATCGAGTCGAACCGGTCGCCGTGCGAGCCGTAGGCCTCGACGGAGGGCTGCAGCCGGACCCGCTGCTGGGTCGTCGTGGTGCCGGCCAGGTCGGCGTAGAACTTGCACTCGTGGACCTGCTGCAGGCTGGCGCTGGCGTGCTCGACGGTGTCGTCCGCCTGCAGCCGGCGGGTCCAGCCCTCCAGGAGCGCGGCCTTCTCGTGCAACGGCACCGAGAACGGGTCCACCTCGTACGCCGAGCACCAGGCGACGTCGTCGTAGACCGGTTCGTCGGCGAGCAGGACCGGGACCCGGGTCATCGCCGCGGCCACCTGGGCGACGTGGACCGCCTGCTCGGCCACCCGCACCGCTTCGCTGGTCGTCAGCGAGACGCCGGAGGCGAAGCCCCACGCGCCCTGGTGCACGACCCGGACCGCGAAGCCGAGATCCTCGTTGTCCTCGGCCCCCTGGAGCACGCCGTCGCGCACGGACATGTGCTGGTAGCGGACCCGTTCGAAGCGGAAGTCGGCGTGGGTGACGCCGAAGTCGCGGGCCCGGCTGAGGGCTGCGCTCGCCAGCCGGCGGTAGGGCAGTGCGGTGAAGGTCGGATCGATCCGGTCGTGAGCCGAGGACATCTGCCGACCCTATCCAGAGGCGGCAGCGGATCCACGCAGGTCAGCCCCCGGCGTGGACGGGGCGGAGCGTCGACCCGGTCCGGCCCTTGGCGACCTCGAGCTGCGTGGTGATCCGGCTGCGGAGCTCGGGGACGTGGCTGACCAGACCGACCACCCGGCCGCCGTCCCGCAGCGCGTCCAGGGTGTCCATCACGTCCTCCAGCGTGTCCGGGTCGAGTGATCCGAAGCCCTCGTCGATGAAGAGGGTGTCGATGTCGGTGCCGCCCGCTTCGTGCGCGACGGTGTCGGCCAGGCCCAGGGCGAGGGCGAGCGAGACCACGAAGGTCTCACCCCCGGAGAGCGTCGCCGGGTCGCGGTGCACGCCGTTCCAGTCGTCGCGGACCCGGAGGCTGAGGCCGCCGCGCAGCTCGCCGACGCCGCGGTCCTCGGTGTGCTCGAGCGCGTAGCGACCGCCGGTCATCCGGGTCAGCCGCTCGTTGGCGGCCGCGACGACCTGGCGGAGGCGCTCGGAGAGGACGTACGCCGCCAGCCGCATCCGCAACGGGTTGTCGACGCTGCGTCCCTCGACCAGGGCTGCCAGGTCGGCGGTGAGCCGGTGCTCGGCGCGCAGCGGGGCCCAGGTGGCCAGGGCGGCGCGCAGGCCGTTGCCGAGCTCGGTGACGCGCGTCGCGCGGGCGCTGGTGGCGGCGGCCGTGGCGGCGGCGTCGCGCAGGGCTCGGGCGGCCCCGGCGTGCGCGTCGGCGAGCCGTTCGAGATCGGGCAGGTCCAGGTTGGCGGCCGCCCGGATCTCCGGATCGGCCAGGGTGCTCTCGGCGGCCATCCTCCGCGCCTCGGTGGTGGCCACGACGTCGGCCAGTGCGTGCGCGGCCGCGGGATCCAGGTGGGCCGCCAGCGCTGCCGCGACGTCGGGGAAACCGGCCTCGGCGACCGCCTGCCGGAGGGCGGCGTCGTCGTCCGCGGCCGCGGCGTGGGCCGCGTCGCGCGCGTCCCGGGCGGTGAGCGCGTGCTCGAGGGCGCCGGTGATCCGCTGCCGCTCGGCTTCGAGCGCGGCCAGGTCCGGGAACGCGGTCCCGAGCAGGGCGTCGCGCTCGGCGGCCAGGGCGGTCAGCGCGTGCGTCCGTTCGTCGAGCTCCGCGGCCAGTCCGGCCGCCCGGACCCGCAGCTCCTCGGCCCGGCGCTGGGCGGCGGTGATCTCGCCGGCGATCCGGGTCGCGGTGGCCGACGCCGGCGGACCGTCGGCCGCCGTCGTCGCCAGGTCCGCGCACCGGGTCCGTGCGGTGTCGCGCAGGCCGGGAAGCGCCGCGTGGTCCTGACCCTCGAGGAGAGCGACCAGGGAGTCCTGCTCGGAGACCAGCCCGGCCACCCGGACCTGGTGGCCCTGCACGGCGAACGCGGCGTCCTCGTGGGTCCGCCGGGCCTGGTCCTCCTCGACGCGACCGACGGCACCGCCGGCGGCACGTGCGGGCGCGGGGTGCTCCGCGCTCCCGCAGACCGGGCACGAGCATCCGCTCGCCAGCGCCCCGGCCAGCTCGGCGGCCATCCCGTTGATCCGGGCCTCGCGGGCGTCGAGGTAGATCTCCCGCGTCGTCTGCGCGTACGCCGTCGCGTCGAGCAGCGCGGCGCGCGCACCCACCAGCTCCTCGGTGGTCGCCTGCAGCCGGGCGACGGCGGTGACGAGGCCGTCGAGCCGCTCCGCCTCGGCCTCGGCACCGGGGAGTGCGGCCGAAGCAGCAGCCGCGGCTTCCCGGCGGCCCTCCGCGGCGGCGTGGGACGCCGGCAGCAGATCGAGCAGGGCCTCGACGGCGGCGAGCGCCTCGGCGTTGCCGTCCAGGTCGGCGCGCAGCGCTGCGCAGCGGTCCTCGTGGGCGCGCAGCTCGCGCTCGCGGGGGAGGAACGCGCGGGCTTCGGCGAGGGACTGCTGGGCGTCGCGGAGCGCACCGACCAGCGCCGGGCGCGCCGGTTCGTCCTCCCCGGATCCCGGGAGCAGGACGGCGAGGTCGGGGGCGCACCGCTGCCAGGCGTCGTCGGCCGAGGCCGCCGCGGCCGCGCTCCGGCGACCGCGCCGGGCCAGGGCGGAGACCGGCGCTGCCCGGTGGTGCAGGGC
>NZ_JBFRDX010000015.1:0-109184 GCF_052114005.1 Marmoricola sp. RAF53
TCGTGACCTGGATCGAAAGGACCTACCACCGACGCCGCAGACAAGACGCCCTGGGCCGATTGACCCCCATTGAGTTCGAGACCATCATGACGCCACCAGCTGCTCAGGCAGCCTGACCGAACCTGTCACCTGATCGTGCAGCAGACCCGTTCGTTCGGCGACAGACGCCGCTGGAGGAAGTCGTCGCCGATGACAAAGTCCTCGGAACCCAGCACCGCGACGGCGGTATCGGGATCGTGAATGACCGTGGTGTGGCGCCCCAGGCTCACTACTCCGCCATGCGCCTCGCGAGAGCGCATGAGGAAGCCGAGCCGATCCTGCTCGTATGCCTGCAGATTCCCGATGAACCAGCGGCCGCGGGGGCCGGGGGGACGGGCGGAAGCGGGCATGTCAGGACGATCTGCGCGCGGACTACCAGGTGTAGCCGCCGGACAGGGTCCGACCCTGGATGCGCTGGATGAGGGCTGCAACTGCGTACTTCATGGACATCTCATTTCTCTGGGGCGTCAGGAGTTCCCTGACATTTGACAAGGGCACCTTGACACAGAAGTTCCGTGCGGCGCCAGCCGACTTGCCAAGTTCTACTTGACAGTCATGGGGCCCGACATGTCTGCTGTGCCCCGGCTCTATGCCAAGAAGTTCTTGACGAACGGAAGTCGTATGTGGATTTCGCGTGATCGCGTGGGGCTGATCTGCCTCGTCTCGCCCGATGGAATGTCGAAGGCGGCGCGGAGTGTCGTACTCGCAGCGCTCCCGGTAGCTCTCGTGCTCACCGGGCTTTCGATCCCTGAGGCGGCTGCGACCCCGGCTCGGACTTCCACGGCGAGCAGCGCTCCGGCTGACGATGAGACCCGTCCGGACTCGGTTTCGGCGATGGTGACGGCGCGGGCGAGCGGCAAGCGGGTCGAGGATCTCTCGCAGCGTTCGGAGACCGAGCTGGTCTACGCGAACCCGGACGGGACGTGGACCTCGGAGCAGGACACCGAGCCGACCCGGGTGCAGGACGGCGCGGGGGAGTGGCACGACATCGACACCACGCTGGTCGAGCGTGACGGGCACCTCGAGCCGAAGTACGCCGCGGCCGACCTGGAGCTCTCGGACGGCGGGGACAAGGTGTTCGCCGCGTTGAGCGAGGACGGCAAGGACCTGGCGTGGAAGTGGCCCTCGACGCTGCCCGAGCCGCAGGTCGAGGGCTCGACTGCGACATATGTCGGTGCGGTGGAGGGCGGGGACCTGGTGGTCACCGCCACGGCGACCGGGTTCAGCCACTCGGTGGTGTTGCGGGAGCGACCCGAGAGCCTGGACGCGCTGAACACCGACGTCACGGCCGACCCCTCGGCCACGGCGACGCCCGATCCCACGGCGACGCCCGATCCGAGCGCGGCCCCGTCTGCCTCGACGACCGATGCGCCAGCCGACGGGACGGCCGAGAACGATCCGGTGCAGTTCTCGATGCCTGTCGCGACGGACGGGGCGAAGCTGAGCGAGGCCCCGAACGGCTCGCTGCAGGTCAAGACGCAGGCTGGTGAGGTTGTCGCTACGGCGCCGAGGCCGATGATGTGGGACGCGACCACGGACGCGCAGGGCGACCCGGCGAACGTGGTCCCGGTCGAGACGGCGGTCACGCAGGCCGGCGGGACCACCCCGGAGGGCACGACGGCGGGGGCGAACCCGGTGCTGACGCTGACGCCGGACCACGACTTCCTCACAGACCCGGACACGAAGTACCCGGTCACGATCGACCCGACGTTCACGACCTATGCCAACGGCGACACGTGGATCGAGAGTGCGGGGCTCACGAGTAGCCAGGCCGGCGACACGGCTCTGGTGGTGGGCACTAACGACGGCGGTGCCCACAAGGCCCGGACGTACTTGACGTTCTCCTCCAGCGGTATCAGCGGGCGGCACATCATCAAGGCCACGTTGTGGATGCGGAACTGGTACTCGACCAACTGCACGGCGGCGAACATCAACGTCTCGCGCATCATCGACACATGGACGGTCTCCGGCCTGACGTGGGCGGGGCGGCCGAACTTCACCGACGTCGACATGGCCTACTTCGCTCCGGCCTACGGTGCGTCGGGGTGTGCGGCCAACGGCGCGAACTGGGACGTCACCAAGATCGTGGATGGTTGGGCGTCGGGGGCGTACAACAACTACGGCCTGCAGGTCCGCGCCAACTCGGAGAACTCCAACGCCACCTACCGCAAGTACCGGTCGGTGAACTACAGCGACTCCACGGTGGTCCCGCGGCTGATCGTGACCTACAACCAGGCCCCCTACTCGCCGACCGCGCCACTGCCCACCGCAGTCGGGACCTACGCCCCGAACGACACCGCTCCGGTCGAGACCTATGTCCAGGACCTCCAGCCGACGTTCTCCGCGACTGTCTCTGATCCGGACCGGGCCAGTGTCGGTGCGGTGGTCGCGGTCTACAACGCGGCGACCAACGCCTCGGTGTCCTACTGCTACACCCCGCTGGTGGCCTCCGGCGGCAAGACCTCCTGCAAGGTCGGCACCGCGCTGAGCGAGGGCACGCGCTACTACGTCCAGGCGACCGGGTGGGATGGGTACGACTACACCGGCGGCTCCCGTACGAGCGCGGGAGCGAAGTGGTCGGGCAAGAGCTACTTCACTGTGGCTTCGAACACTCCGGCAGCGCCAGTGGTGTCCTGCCCGGCTCCGTACACCGACGGGTCGTGGGCGACGACTCCGCCGGGCGGGGCGATCACCTGCACCGTTACCGCGACCGGGAGCGGTGCCTCCGCGGCCGGGTTCATCGACGTCTCGGTCGACCGCAAGACGACTCAGCGCATACGGATCGTGCAGTCGAGCGACGCGAACGTCGCGAAGGTCGATGTCACCATCCCGGCCACCGACGGCGGCCACGGTGTTGTCGCGAGCGCGATCTCCCCGTCCGGGAAGACCTCGACGGCGAATGACTACGGGTTCGGGTGGGGCAACGTCGGCCTTTCGTTTCCGCTCGCGGGCCAGGTCGAGACGACCACGGACACGGTCGGGCTCGAGGCTTCCGGTCCGAAGTCTGGTGACGGCACCACCGCGGTGACTGCCTCGGTCAAGTGGCGTGTTGCTGGCTCGAACCTCGCCTGGAACGCCGGCTGGAACGAGGACACCGCGACCGACCTGACCGTGACCAACGACCCGGTCGCCGGGGTCCACGTCACCGGAACTTGGGACACCCGGCACGCCGATGAGGACACCTCCTCGGGAACCGGCACGATCACCCTGGACCCGGATCGTCCGGTGCTCCTGGACGTCCAGGTCTGCATCGACTACCCGGGCACCCAGCAGCCTGGCCACTGTTCTTGGGCCCAGGGTGGCCGCCAGGTGCTCCGGGTCGCGCATGCCTTCGGCGGGAACTTCCCGACCGCCGACGTGCCCGGTGGTCAGGTGGCGCTGTTCACCGGCGAGCTCGCGGTCGGTGATTCCGACGCGACCGTGGGCGCCCCGGGGGCGGACCTGTCGGTCTCCCGCACCGCGTCTTCCTTCGCGGGCCCGGTCGCGAACCCGGCCAACCAGGTCTTCGGGCCCGGCTGGAACGCCAGCCTGGATGGGCCGGACGCCGGTCTGGGGGACATGACCCTGATCGACAACACCCTGCTAGACGGCACCCTGCAGCTCGTCGACGGTGTCGGCACCGCGATGATCTTCGGCAAGACCGCGACCCCGGCACGTCGCACCGGCGCCGACCTGGCGACCGGGGCGTGGGTGGCACTGGATGAGGACACCGAGCTCTCCGGCACGACCCTCGCTGTCACCGGCACCGGAAGCGGAACCCAGATCACGGTGACCGAGGACGACGGCACCATCACCACCTACGCCACCCAGACCGCGCCCACGACCACTACGGCCGGCGTGTACTCGATGTACAGCATCGACGAAGCCGGCACCGAGGGCGCCACCACCTACAGCCGCGACAGCCAGGGCCGCATCACCCGCATGGTCGCCCCCGCGCCCACAGGGGTGACCTGCCCCGCAACCGGGAACCTCCCGGCCGGCTGCCGGGCGATGACCATCACCTACGCCACGACCACGACGGCATCAGCGGGCACGCCGGGTGATGTTGCTGGTCAGGTCAAGCAGATCGACCAAGTCATCGGTGCCACCACCCAGACCGTCACGACGCTGGCGACGTTCAAGTATGACGACAGCCACCGCCTGGTCGCGGCGACCGATGCCCGCACGGGCCTGGTCACTGCCTACACCTATGACGGGTCGAGTGACCGGGTCGCCTCGGTGACCCCAGCCGGGTTGGCGCCGATCAGCTACACCTACGGTTCGGGCAACAAGTTGACCCGGGTGAAGCGGGACCGTCCAACGGGCGGGACCGCGAACCTGGCGACCGTCGTCTACGACATCCCGACCCACGGCCACACCGGCTTGCCCGATCTGGACTCCTCGGATGTGCAGGTGTGGGGTCAGGGTCAGGCGCCGACCGGCGCGGCCGCGGTCTTCGGACCTGACCAGCCGCTCGGCACCGGAGCCAACGTGAGCGTCAGTGACGTCGACGGGGCAGGTTCGGGAGGATCTGCATGGCGCGACGCCGACCTGACCTACTTCGACGCCGATGGACGCACCACGAACTCCGCGGAGTTCGGTGCCGGCCGATGGCTGCTGACCTCGGCGTCCTACGACGACCAGGACAACGTGGTCCGCAGCCTTGATTCCTCCGACATCGCCGCGATCCAGGACGGCACTCTGGTGCCCTCCCAGGCCGGTGACGTGACTGTCTACAACGCCGAGGTCAAGGACGGCTCCGGCAACGTGATCCTCCCAGGGGGATCGGTGGTGGTTGACACCTACGCGACCGCTCGTTGGATCCGCAACACCGCCGGGGTGATGGTGTGGGCCAGCCCGCACAGCCACACCAGCTACGACCAGGGTGCCCCGAACGGCGGAATCAACCCCGCGACCGGCCAGCGGTACACCCTGCCCACCACCGTGGTCAGCGACGCCGTCGACCCGGCCACCCACAACGTGGTCGACACCTACGGCACCACCACGACCAACTACGACAACGCCATCCTGGGCGGCACCACCGATGACGCCTGGAAGATGGGTCTGGCCGGCGACGTGACCGCGGTGATGGCCGGCTCGCCCGGCACGTCGCAAGCCGACGTGACCAGCCGAACCCGGTACGACGCCACCGGCAGGGTCATCGAGACCCGGCAGCCCAAGTCGACCGGCTCCGATGCCGGCACCCGCAAGACGCTGTACTACACCGCCGGTGCGCAAGCTGGCACACCGTGCGGTGACAAGCCTGCGTGGGCCGGTGCGGTCTGCCAGACCACCTACGCAGGCGCCGCGTCTGGATCGAACCCGGATCTGGTGACGACCACGATCACCTCCTACGACGAGCTGCTCAACCCGTTGGTCACCGAGGAGAGCGCCAACGGCGCGACCCGGACCACCACGGCGACCTACAAGACCGACGGCCGACCCGCAACCAGCACGCTCACCACCGCCGGGCTGAGCGGATCCTCGCCGTCGACCACCGGGGTCGGGAAGACCACGATCGGCTACGACCCGGCCACCGGGCTGCAGACCACGGTCACCACCGACGCCGCAGGCGGTAGTCCGGGCGGTGTAGTCACCACGGGATACGACTCGTGGGGCCGGCAGACCACCTACACGATCACCAACAACGGCTCGGCGGCCGAGACCACCACCACGGCCTACAACAACGACGGCGACGTCGCAACGGTGACCGACCCGAAGGGGGTCACGACCTACACCTACGACGGCACCGACGCTGCCGGCAAGGAAGAGCACCGCAGTCTGGCGACCAAGGTCTCGATCAGCCGCGCCAGCG
Source organism: Marmoricola sp. RAF53 (assembly GCF_052114005.1). Taxonomy (NCBI): domain Bacteria; kingdom Bacillati; phylum Actinomycetota; class Actinomycetes; order Propionibacteriales; family Nocardioidaceae; genus Marmoricola; species Marmoricola sp. RAF53. The sequence goes on from NZ_JBFRDX010000015.1 coordinate 5,834, forward strand.
GTGGTGCGCTGGACTTCACCGGTGCCTACGACGTCTCCGGTGCGCTGGTGCGGCAGAACCTGCCCGGCGGCCTGATCCAGCGGGTCAGCTACGACACCGCGGGCGAGCCGACCGGCCTGTCTTACTCCGGACCGGTTGCGGTCACCGACCCCGACACCGGGGACGTCACCGGCACCGACCCGGACGCCCCATGGGTGGGCTGGTCACAGGACAACGACGCCCAGGGGCGGGTACGCCGTGAGTGGACCCCGACCGGGGGTGGGTTGTCCGGAGACCTGACGGGGGCTGCGGCGACCGGATTCGCCCGGGACTACACCTACGACAAGGCCGCGCGCCTGATCTCGGTAAAGGACCAGACCCTGCCCGCCGGAGGCGGCACCACCACTCAGGGCGATGGCGGCACCGCCGGAATCACCTCGGCGGTCTGCCAGGTCCGTGACTACGCCTTCGACACCAACGGCAACCGCACCTCCAAGACGACCAGCACCGGTGCTACCGGCGCGGCCTGCCCGACCTCTGGCGGCACCACGAAGGCCTGGACCTACGACAACGGCGACCGAACCATCAACACCGGCTACGTCTACGACCAGTTTGGACGTCAGACCTCGATCCCGCAGGCCGACACCCCGGCCGCAGCCGGCGGCGGGAGCGCGGGGGCGATCGTCCTGGGTTACTACGACACCGACGCGGTCAAGTCGCTTTCTCAGAACGGTTCGACCACGACGTTTGGGCTCGACGCGGCAGCGCGACGCGCTGCCTCGACCTCCACGCCCTCGGCGGGTGCTGCGACCACGACGGTGCGCCATTACACGGACGGCTCGGACAACCCGGGCTGGGTCAGCACCACGACTGGCACCGGCACTGGCACCATCGAGCGGTACGCCGAAGACCTCAGCGGAGGCTTGGGCGTGACGATCGCCAATACCGGGAGCGCGCAGGCAAGCAGCTTGACGCTCACTGATATGCATCGCGACATCATCACGACCGTTGACTTGCCCGCGACCGGCGATGCGACAGGGCTGACCGCGTGGTCCGACGCAGACGAGTATGGCAATCCGTTGGTGGCCTCGAGCATTGGCAAGACGCCCGTGAACATCTCCGGAGCCAGCGATGGCATCGGGTACGGAAGCCTCGGGGCACTTCAGCGAGCTCTCGACGACAGTGGCCTGGCGCTCATGGGCGCCCGTGTCTTCAACGCTGCTACCGGCCTGTTCACCAGTCCCGATCCGGTCTACCAAGGAAACACGAGTTCTTACTCTTATCCTCAAGACCCGGTCAACTCGGCAGACACATCCGGTCTGCTTACGCCCGACCCACCCGCACCCTCACGCTGCACGTGCACCAAGTTCAACGAGCACTACACGAACGTACGGAAGGGCGATCCCAAGTACTCAAAGTGGCGGAAGACAAACGTGAAAGCGGTTGAGAAGCAGTTCCTTAATGTCGATTTCCATTTTGATCGGGACGATTTCGTGCAGTTCCAGATCCGCGATGTCGAACGTCACGTGGTTCAGCGGCGTTGCACGCAGGCCGGGTACTGGAAGTACCGATCGCTCACCGGCACCACGCAGCAGTACCGCTATCGCGTTTCGCTAGGCGGGAAGCTCTCGGTCATCACGATTTGGTCGTGGTGGATCTACGGCGCGGTGCTGTACACCTGGCGCGACGACGCAACTGGAAAGAAGATCCCTCTATGACACGCGTGAAGCCTGTTCGAGCCATTCTTATCGCCGGGCTGCTTGGTTGGGTAGCGATCTGCGCCCTCCGCCCAATCCACTCCGGTAATGACATCGGCCTGAGCCTTGACTGCGGCCGCTTGATTCACGCCACGCCGGTTGTGGGTGGGCCGATCGAGCAAGAAGACTGCTCGACTGCCCGGACGGATCAAATCATCCTGCTCCTGGCCGGGGTAGTCCCGAGCGCTGTTTGGGCAGGAACAGAGGTGCTCATTCGTCGTAGGTCTCGAGGTGCGGCGGCTGCAGATTTCGAACCGGAGCCGACAGCAACGGAGAGGATCGCCGGCGGAGTCGCGTTCGGTAGCCCATTCGTCGGTCTGGCGGTTGTGATTCCACTGATTCTGATCGTCGCGATCCGGGATCGCGGTGCGAAGGAGCAGTGCTGGCGTGCAGCCGAGTTGCAGGCGAGCTTTGTACTCTTCATCGCTAGTTTCGTCGTCGCCTCCCAGATCGCAAGCCCGAGTCACGCGCGATCCGTCCTCCTTGAACTCGCCCTTTGGACTATCGGCCTCGCCGCCTTCTCTTCATTCTGCCTCGCCCTCGCGGCTGTGGCAGTACCGACGCTGTTTCGGAGGTGGCGACCGCTAGGAGGTTCAGCCGCGGAGGCGTGATGCGATGCCGAGTGTGCGCCCGACTTCTCGGTCTGGTTGCGATATTCCCTGCAGAGGCTGAAGAAGTCTTCTCGGCGGTCAAGCGAGCGTTCAAACGACACGGAGCCTGATCCGCTATTTCGGACACCAATCTTGAGGCGATGATCGTCTCGGAGAGGAGTCAGGATGCCTGCACCGAAGTCGCCGGAGTTCCGGCGTCGCGCTTTGGATCTGGTCGAGCAGGGTGAGTCTGTTGCTCAGGTCGCGCGGAATCTTGGGATCAGCGAGTCGTGTCTGCGTCGCTGGATGGCCCAGGCCGCGGTTGACGTGAACCATTTCGAATCATCGGTACAAGTATTTCTAACAACAGCAAACAGGGGTGGGATGTACCCATGATCCTGGCAACTTGAGCGTAAACAGTATGCCTAGAGTTAACTACCGCGTACAATTTCTCCTTACAAGGAGGAGAAGTGAAGCTCAATATTTTCAAGATCAGTACGGGCGAGGTCGACCTGTTACGAGCCAAGCTCGTGAGCGCGAACATGCAGGTCATCAAGGAGACCGACCAGTCTGGATGGCATGGCGAGTTCTACTTCTCTGACAAGCCGCATCCTTCGCCAATCCCGTGGGTGAAGACATACCACGCGTATTTCCCAGAGGGCGCAGATCCCAAGAACTTCAATCACTTCGCGGTCTATCTCTTTGTTAAAGAAGGTTCTGCGTTCGCATTGAGCTACGGGAAGGCCCACTTCTATATCCGGCCGTTCTGCGACTACGACTTCGGCATCGAGCTCGCCAAACGGATCGCTGACGATGAAGACATCCGTCAAACTTCGGGCAAGCGGTTTGCTGGCAAGCGCACCAAGGACATCAAGAGTTTCTCGTCGAACTCACCGCTGATCATCGAGAGCGGCGAGTCGATCGACTACATCCAAGCGTCGGTCATCAAGGCCAAACAGGAGACCTTCGGCAAGACCGGCAAGTTCGGGACGTCCGCCCAGATCACACCAAAGGTTGACCCGCCAGACCTTGGCCAGTTCTTGAACAAGCTTGAAGCTGAGCTGGCCGAAGCGCCGCGGTTCCCGCTCCCGCGAACATTGGTAGTTATTGAGCCTGCTGAGGTCGAACGTTTCGACGAGCTCCTCCTCGATGAGCTGACTGCGCCGGTCGGAACGAGCGACTTCACGAACAACACGTTTGATCTGTACGGAGTGGACTTCGTCTTTCCGAGTGAAGGCGCCTTCACGCTCAAGTGTGGCCGCAGTAACAAGCAGCAGCTTGAGCAATTGACGATGGCCGACTTCAAGCAGTACATCGAGGACCACAAGATCCCGCGCGATGACATCCTCAAAATCAAGATCACTCATGAACCTGAAGATTCGAACTCCTACACCAACAGCATCAAGGAGTGCGTGGACTTCCTGGCAGATTCAGACCGCGTGGTCCTGAGCGGCGGGAAGTGGATGCACTTCAACCAGGACTACCTGGACTTCCTCGACGATGCCATTCGTGAGATCGAGGTGGAGGAAATTGAAGAGGAGTTCAAGGTCATCACCCTGACCGAACCCACATTCAACATCTCCGCTGAGGTCACGGCTGCCGGGTTCGAGGTAGCCGACAAGAACTTCGAGATCTTTACGACCCGTCGATCCACGCCGGTCGAGGCATGGGACCTTCGCAGGGACACTACGGTGTATGCCGTCAAGTTCGGTGACGCCCAAAAGTTGAACTACGTGTGCGCACAAGCGCTCAACGTCCTCGAACTGCTGCGAAACAAGAGCGAGACCAAAGAGGTCCCGAACTTCGACCGGTACTGCCTCTGGTTCGGTTACCGCGTCAAGAACCTGCCGGACAGCATGGCCGACAGCGGATCGATCATCTTGAAGCAGCAGATCGAAGCATGGGCACGCCGGGCGACTGAACTGGGCATCACCCCTGTCATTCGCATGAGCCAGAAGATCGTTCTCGGCATCGATAACAACGATGCGGAAGAAGCGGCCAGCGACGCCTAGGTCGATGCCTCGCCTCACGAACCAGCACTACCTCGAGCTCCAGAGTTCGCTTGCTCATACATGGCAGGAACACCCGCAGATCTTCTCCCTGGTGAGTCCGAAGGAACAGAGCCTGATTCACGACTACTTTGCACCGAGCCGGCCGATGAGCGATGCGGATCTGGTGCAACTCGAGCCAGGGTTAGATCGGAGCGGCCCAGCTCGCCGTCAGCCGCAGGGCGGGCAGCATCACGGTTGCTTGCTGCGCAGATCGTGAACACTAGCGAGGTTCGAGCCTCTGGAAAAGCAGGTGAAGTACGCCGTGATCCGACCATCGATCGACGCGGATGCGATCGCCCGGGTACTGGTCCGAATGGCCGAGCAGTTGGGCCAGCAGCCTGCCGCCTAGGCGCCGTGCTTCTGAAGGGCATTCGCTGCTGTCTGTCGGTTGACGCCGAAGTGCTTACCGATCTGGGTGTAGGTCCAGCCTTGAGCCCGAAGTGTCAGAGCCTCCTCCAGGTTCTTGCCGGTGAAGGTCGGTTCTGGCTGCGGGCGTGGGGTGATGCCACGGGAGCGGAGTCGTCGGCGGACAGTTTCGTTGTCCACACCGTTCTTCTTGGCGAGGGATGTTGCGGAGGCGCCGGCTTGGTACTTGGCGATGATCTCGTCCCAGCGTTCCTCAGGCAGGCGATGTTGGACCTGTTTGGGCGGGGGAGACGGGCGCCGGGGCGAACCCGCGGGCGTGCCTTCAGCCAGGAGGCGGCTCACGCCGGCCCAAACCGAAAGGTTCCAATGTTGTCTCAGTTGGCCCGCCACCACGAACCCCGTCCGGGAGAGATCCCGGGCGGGGTTCGTCGCGTCAGCTCCTAGGCGTGTCGTAGGGGCAGCCGGACGGCGAACCGCGCGCCCGCTCCGAGGCGTGAGTCGACGGTGACGGTCCCGTGGTGCTGTTCGACGATCTGCTTCACGATGGGCAGACCGAGGCCGACGCCGGGGACCGCGTCGGAACCGGGGGACCGGTGGAACGGCTCGAAGACGGCGACGTGCTCGGACGGGTCGATGCCGGGACCGACGTCGGTGACGGTGAGCTCGGCCTCGTCCCCGTGACGTACGAGGGTGACGTGCACGGTGCTCTCGCGCGGGGAGAACTTGATCGCGTTGGTGATCAGGTTCTCGAACGCGCGCCGCAGCCTCGTCGGATCTCCCTCGACCTGCAGCGCGGACGGGACGGACGCCTCCACGAGGGCGTGGGCGCCTGACCGTGCGGCGAGCAGGTTGTAGCTCGAGACGATCTCGGTGACCAGGGCGGCCAGGTCGAGCGGGACCACGGAGAGCGCGGCCTCCCGGGTCGTGAGCGTGCCCAGCAGGTCTTCGGTGAGCTCGGTCATCATCTTGCCGGCTTGGGCTATCCGCTCGGCCAGCTCGCGCTGCTCGGGGTCGAGGTCCTCGTCGAGAAGGAACTCCGCGAAGCCGACGACCGCCTGCAGCGGGGTGCGCAGGTCGTGGGCGACGGCGCCGAGCACGCTCCGGGCTTCGGTGAGCTCGTTCCGGGCTCGGGCCAGGTCCCGCATGGCTTGTCGCTGCAGCAGGCCGTAGTCGTTGTTGATCCGGCTCAGCTCGAGGAGGAGGCGCCGGTCCCGGGCGCGCTCGGTCGGGCTCACGACCGGGCCCGCACGAGCCGGTTGCAGACCGTGACCGCGTCGGCCGCACTGGTCGCGGTGGCGTCCGCCCCGACGGCCGTGACGAGGTCGGGGGCGACCGTGAAGGGCCTGCCCCCGACGAGGACCTTCACGCCGCGCACGCGGGGGTCGGCGCGGACCGCGGAGATCAGCGCCCGGACGCCGGAGATCTGGCCCGGCATCGATGCCGAGATCGCCAGCACGGCCGCTCGGGCCTTGGCGACCTGCTCGACGATCGCCTCGGCGTCGGCCGACCGCACGTGGGTGGTCTCCCAGCCTTCGTGCTCCAGCAGGTCGACGACCATGCGCAGTCCGACCTGGTGAAGGCTGCCCGGGGCGTCGACCGCGACCAGCCGCCGCGCTCCGCCGGTCCCGGTGAACAGGTACGGGTAGAGGTCGGCCAGCACCATCTGGGTCACCGCGGTGCAGTAGTGCTCCTGCGCGACCGTGATCTCGCCGACCTGCCAGCGTCGGCCGATCTCGCGCTGGGCCGCTTCGAGGACGTCGACGAGGATCGTGCGGATGCTGGTCCCGTCCCGCAACGCGTCCTGGACCAGGGCGCGGGCGTCCTCGCGGCGTCCTTGCAGCACCAGGGTGAGGTAGCCGCGGGCCAGGGGGCCGAACCGGTCCTGGTCCGGCTCCTGGGGAGCCGCCCACAGGGTCAGGTCCAGGGCTCGGTCGAGGAAGTCCTCGGCCGCTCGGGCATCGGGTGCCGACAGCCGTTCCCGGAGCAGTCCGCGGAACGATGCCACCGCCTCCTGGGGGTGGGCCTGCCCGGGAGCGAGGACCTCGAGGCGAGAAGCCGCGTAGCTGAGGAAGTCGGCCAGGACGGCGGGCTGCCCGACGGCCAGCGCCGCGTCGAACGTCTTGACCCCGTCCTCCGACAGCGCGGAGAGCTCGGCGCTGTCGGGCAGGCCCAGCAGCTCGAGCGCCTCGACAGCCAACGCTGCCGGGTCGGCGCTCAGCCCCGCGAGGCAGCTCGAGTCCCATCGGTCCATGAGGCAGCGTAATCGCCAGGCCGCGTCACCAGGAGGGCCGAAGGTCCTCGCCTCCGGCTGCGGCTCCGAGCGCACTAGCCTGACGAGGTGTACGTACCCCGCTTCAACGCCGTCGAGGACGAGGCCGAGCTGCGTGCTCTGGTGGCCGAGGTCGGGAGCGCCGAGCTGGTCACGACGGGCGCCGACGGCTACCCGCGGGCGACGCTGCTTCCGGTGATCTGGGACGGCGACCGCGTGATCGCGCACTTCGCCCGGGCGAACCCGCACTGGCGGGAGATCGGCGAGGACGCCGCGGCGCTGCTGGTCTGCGCCGGGCCGCAGGCCTACGTGTCGCCGTCCTGGTACGCGACCAAGGCCGAGCACGGCCGGGTGGTGCCGACCTGGAACTACTCGGCGGTCCACCTCACCGGGCGGGCCCGGGTGCACGACGACCCGGAGTGGGTGCGGGCGATGGTCACCGCGCTGACCGAGAAGCACGAGTCCGGGCGTCCGGCGCCGTGGGCCGTGACCGACGCGCCTGAGGAGTACCTCACCAAGAACCTGCGCGCGATCGTCGGTGTCGAGATCCGGGTGGAGCGGGTCGAGGGAAAGGCGAAGCTGAGCCAGAACCGCTCGGAGGCGGACCGGCGCGGCGTGATCGCGGGGCTCGGCGTCGACGGCACGCCGGGTGCCGTGGAGGTCGCCGAGGACATGGAGCGTGTGCTAAAGTCGAGTAAATCAATCGACTAACACAGGGGAGGAGGCTGAGTCAGATGCCCCAGGAATCGATCGACGTGCACCAGCACCTCTGGACCGGGGAGTTCGTGGAGATGCTCCGCGCACGCACCCAGGTCCCGTACCTCCGCGGCTGGACGCTGCACACCGCGGCGGAACCGCCGTACGAGGTCGACCCGGAGGCCCACGACGTCCAGCGGCGCATCGCCGCGGACCGCGAGTCGGAGGTCGGCACCGCGTGCCTCAGCCTCTCCTCGCCGCTCGGGATCGAGACCCTCCCGCGACCGCAGGCCAGCCTGCTGATCGACGCCTGGCACCGCGAGGTGAGCGCGCTGCCGGAGCACTTCCGGGCGTGGGTCTCGGTCCCGAGCACCGAACCCGACGTCGGCGCCGTGCACGCGCTGCTCGCCGACGACCGGTACGTCGGCCTGCAGCTGCCCGCCACCGAGCTCGCCTCCCCGGCGGCCTGGGAGCGCAACGGCGCGCTCCTGCTCGCCGCCGAGGTCGCCGGCAAGCCCGTCTTCGTCCACCCCGGCCCGGTCGAGCGCGCCCCGCTGCGCGGCGAGGTGCCGGGCTGGTGGGACCCGGTGGTCGCCTACACCGCGCAGATGGCGGCGGCCTGGTGGGGCTGGCACGCCTTCGACGCCCGCGCCCTCTTCGGCGGGCTCAAGGTCGTCTTCGCGGCCGGCGCCGGGCTCGCGCCGGTGCACCACGAGCGCTACGTGGCCCGCGGCGGGACCTCGCTGCCCGTCGACCCCGACGTCTTCGTCGACACCTCCTGCTACGGACCGCGCGCGCTCGACGCCCTGGTGAGGATGCTCGGCATCGACACCGTGGTCCTCGGCAGCGACCGCCCGTACGGCGAGCCGCTGGCGCAGTTCCTCGGCGATGCCGCCACCCACGCGGTCCGCGTCGCCAATCCCCGTCGGCTCCTCGAGCCGGCGGCCGTCCGGGGAGGTGACGTCGCATGGGCGCAGGCGAGCTGACCCTGGAGCGGGAGCGGGCAGCGGTCCCGGCCGAGAGGGCAGCCGACCTGGCGTCCTACCCGGCCGGCCTGACCCTCGACGGGCTCCCCGGCCGCGACCTCACGCAGGCCGAGCTGGAGGAGCTCGTCGCGGGGATCAGCGCCGACCCCGAGCGCTGGCAGCACCTGGTCGGCTACGACGCGGAGGAGCGGGTCTACGTCTCGCTGCACCGCGACGCCCACGTCGACGTCTGGCTGCTCTGCTGGACCCCGGAGAACGACACCGGCTGGCACGACCACGACGTGTCCTCGGGCGCGGTCGCCGTCGTCGCCGGCGAGCTCGCCGAGAACAACCTGACCCTGGTCGGCGGATCGCGCGAGACCCGCGTCCCCGCCGGCAAGGTGTTCTCGTTCGGCGGGGACCACATCCACCGGCTGAACGGGACCGCGGACCGGTCGATCTCGGTGCACGCCTACAGCCCTCCGCTGTGGCGGATGGGTCAGTACGCCGTCAGCGAGGCCGGCGTGCTGCGCCGGATCTCGCTCTCCTACGCCGACGAGCTGCGTCCGGTCGACTGACCCGGGTCAGCGGCGTGCGGTGACCACCATCGCGACCCGGTCGACCGCGCTCGCCGCGGCGGCTGAGGTCGCGCGCACGGTGACGGTCTGCTGCTTGCCGGTCGCGGTGCCCGGCTTGCGGATCACCACGACGCGGAGCCGGACGGTGGCGTTCGGCGCCAGCGACGCCGAGCGGTAGGTGCCCGCGACCACCCGGCGGGTGACGTCGGTCGAACCGGCGTAGTAGCGGACGTCGAAGGACTTGGACGCCTTCGTGCCGAGCAGCCTGACCGCGCCGGTCAGGTAGCCGGTGTTGCGGACCGCGACGCTGCCGCTCGCCCGGCCGTGGCGCCCGTGGGTGGCGAGCCGGACGGTCCCGGCCGCGGCGTCGACGCCGTACGGCGGGACCACCGTGTAGGTGCGGGCGGTCGTGGTGACGTTCCCGGCGCCGTCGGTCGCGGTGACCCGCGCCGTGCGGGTTCCGGGGGTGCGGGTGTCGAGGTTGCCGCCGGAGAGCCCGGTGACCGTGCAGGTCCGCAGGTTCGACCCGCCACGGTCCGTGCAGGAGCTGTCGACCGGCACGACCGTGCCCTGCCGGTACGACGCCGCCACGGTGCCGAGCCGGGCGGTCGGCTTGATCGCGTCGGGGAGGTTCGTGATCAGCTCGGCCCGGTAGGTCATGTAGTGCTTGACCGTCGGCGTCGCGGCGGCCGGGTCGCGGAGCTCCCACAGCACCTGCTTGTCGGGTCCGATCTCGGTGGCGATCGCGTCGCGGTCGTCGGCCCAGCCGATCAGGGTGTCGCCGTTGGCTGTCCGGCGGGCAGAGCCGGCGAACAGTGCGTAGGTGCTCGCCGGGGCGTAGCTCCACACCAGGGTCGCGGTGTGCGCGGTGGTGTCGAGCGCGTACTCGGAGATCCGGGTCGCGCCGCGGTTCGTCGTCGGGCCGGTCGGGTCGGTCGGGTCGACGCAGAGCCCGTCGCTGCCGTTGTCGAAGATCAGGATGTGCCCGTTGGCGAGCTCGCTCGCGGTGTGCTGCGCGCAGGGGCCGCCGTACGGGTCGTCGACGAAGGTGAAGTCGCTGTCCCGGCCGCCGAGCTTCCAGACGATGTCGCCCGGCTGGTAGCCGTCGTGGGCCACCGTGGCGATGCGCACGACCGCGCTGAGGTGCCGGAACGACGCGATGACGTCGCCGTCCGCCACCGGGACCACCGAGTTGATGTGCGCGTAGTCGCCCCGGCTGAAACCGCCGTTGTTCTGCACGGTCGGGCTGGCCGTGGTCTCGGCCTCGAGCGCCTTCGAGGTCCACTCGAACGTCGTGGTGCCGTTGGCGGCGAGCTTCTGGATCGTGGCGTCGGTCTTGTCGCGGCCGGCGTCGTACTCGTAGCCGATCAGGATGGTGCTGCCGTCGGCGAGCTTGACGGCGTCGTGGCCGTCGGTGTTGGTCAGCGGTGCGAGGACGTCCTGGCGGCCGGCCTCGCGGAGCTGGGAGTCGAGGGTGATCAGCGCGGTGCCGGTGTGGCCGGGCGCCGTGGTCGGGCGGGAGACGGTGATCTGGCCGTTCGGCTGCTGCTTCAGGTCGAGGTTCTGGGCGGTCCCGAGGGCGGCGTACACGGGGACGCCGTTGCGGTCGACGATCGCGTCGTACGACGCGCGGCCAGAGGCGTCGAAGGGGTTCAGGGTGAGTCCGACGTAGCCGTCGGCGAGGCCGGACTGGTGGGTCGTGACCTCGAGCTTCGGGAAGCCGGCGGGCAGGTACATCACCGAGTACGCCTCGGTCCCGGCCGTGTCGGCGATGACCACCGAGACCTCGTCGCCGGCGACCAGGCCGGAGACGGTGGTCGGGCCGGTGACGGTCCGGCCGTCGACACGCACGGACCCGGCGGGGTCGCTGGTGGCCGCGGCCACCTGGAGCACCCCGGCGGTCGCGGCGGTGGTGGTGGCGGCGTACCGGTGCACGCCGGAGCTGAACGCCGGGTAGGAGTCGACCTCCGTGCCGGAGACGCTGAGCGTGCGGACCGGCACCGGGGTCGCGCCGGCCGGTGCGGCCAGCCCCGTCGTCGTCGCGGTCAGGACGGAGGCGGACAGGACGACCAGGGCCGCCAGGGTGCGCTTCATGTGTTCCCTCCCAGGAACCCGCACGGCGTCGGTCCCTCCCCGAACGTCACAATGCGGACATCTCAGACTACCCGGGCGACGGCTGCCCGTACGCCGGATGGGCGAGACGGCCCGGACCGGGCCGCAAGGCATGATGTGCCGGTGACCTGGTTCGACTCCGCGGCCGACGCCGCCAAGCGCCTCGGCGAAGCCGGCTACCTGGCCGACCCCGCGACCGCCACCACCACGTTCCTCGCCGGAGCGCTCGAGAAGCCGCTGCTGGTGGAGGGGCCGGCGGGGGTCGGCAAGACCGAGCTCGCCAAGGCGATCGCCTGCTCGACCGGCGCCGAGCTGGTCCGGCTGCAGTGCTACGAGGGCCTCGACGAGGCCCGGGCGCTCTACGAGTGGAACTACAAGAAGCAGCTGCTCCGGATCCAGGCCGCCGGCGACGACGCCAGCTGGGACGAGACCCACGACGACATCTTCACCGAGGAGTTCCTGCTCACCCGGCCGCTGCTCACCGCGATCCGGCGCACCGACCCCACGGTGCTGCTCATCGACGAGGTCGACAAGACCGACGTCGAGGTCGAGGGCCTGCTGCTGGAGGTGCTCTCCGACTTCCAGGTGACCATCCCCGAGCTCGGCACCGTCGCCGCCGTACGCCGGCCGATGGTGCTGCTCACCTCCAACGCCACCCGCGAGCTGTCCGAGGCGGTCCGCCGCCGCTGCCTGTACCTGCACATCGACTACCCCGACGCCGAGCGCGAGCTCGCCATCGTCACCTCGCAGGTCGAGGACGTCGAGGAGAGCCTGGCCCGGCAGATCGTCGAGACCGTCACCAAGCTGCGCGCCCTGGAGCTGCGCAAGTCGCCCTCGATCGCCGAGACCATCGACTGGGCCCGGACGCTGGTCGCCCTCGGCACCGGCACCCTGGACCCGGCCTCCATCGACGCCACCCTCGGCGTCGTCCTCAAGCACAGCAGCGACGTGGACCGCGCGGTCCGCGAGCTGCGGCTCCGCCAGGGCTGAGAAGGCCGATGTCGCTGCTCGACCGGCACATCGCCTTCGTCGAGGCGCTCCGCGCGGCGGGCCTCCCGGTCTCGCTGTCCGAAGGGCTCGACGCCGTGCACGCGATCGGAACCCTCGGCCTGGAGGACCGCGAGATCCTGCGGGCGGCGTACGCGGCGACGCTGGTCAAGCGCCAGCCGCACCGCCCCGGGTTCGACCACGTCTTCGACCTGTACTTCCCGGCACTGGTCGGCGATCCGACCCGGGTCGAGGAGCCCGAAGGTCTCGAGACGGACCCTGACGGTCCTCCCCGACCGGCAGGGGCGGACGGTCCGCTCGGCGACGGCCCCGCCGACCTCGCCGAGTTCCGCGACAGCCTGGCGACCGCGCTGGCGATGGGCGACCCGGACGCGCTCCAGGCGCTCGCCCGGGAGGCCGTCCTCCGGTTCGGGCTGATCCGGGGCCGCGGCCAGGGCGAGCAGCGCTGGTCGTCGTACAACGTGATGAACCGGGTCTCGCCGGGCGAGCTCGTCGACCGGGTGCTCGAGGGCCTGCTCGGTCAGCTCGACCAGGACCCGGCGCTGCGCCGGCTGGTCGAGGCGCAGGTGGCCGCGTTCGAGGGCATGGTCGACTCCGAGGTGCGCCGCCGCGCCGCCGAGGTCCGCGGCCCCGAGCACGTCGCCCGCTACACGGTGCGCAAGAGCATCGACCAGCTCGACTTCACGTCGGCGCGCAAGGCCGACCTGGAGGAGATGCGCCGCGAGATCGGGCCGCTCGCCCGCCGCCTGGCCACCCGGCTCAACCGGCACAAGGCGTCCCGGCAGCGCGGCCCGCTGGACTTCCGCCGGACGGTGCGCGCCTCGGTCTCCTCCGGCGGCGTCCCGCTGGAGACGCACCACCGACCGCGCCGGCCCAGCCGCAGCGACCTCGTCGTGCTCTGCGACGTCAGCGGCTCGGTGTCGAACTTCGCGAACTTCACCCTGATGCTCGTCTTCGCGCTGCGCGAGCAGTTCAACCGGGTGCGGGCGTTCACCTTCGTCGACGAGATCCACGAGGTCACCGACCGGTTCGTCACCGGCGCCGACCCGATGGAGACGATGGCCTCGCTCGCCGCGAGCGCCCAGCACGCGACGCTCTGGGGGCGCACCAACTACGGCCGCGCGTTCACCCGCTTCGCCGAGCTGCACCCGGACGCGATCACGCCGAAGACCAACCTGCTGGTCCTCGGCGACGCCCGGTCCAACTACTCCGACCTCGCCCTGCCGGTCTACCGGCAGCTGGTCGCCGACTCCCGGCACGCCTGGTGGCTCAACCCGGAGTCGCCGCGGCACTGGGCGACCGGGGACTCGGCCGCGCTCGACTACGGGAAGATCGCGCCGATGATCGAGTGCCGCAATCTCGTCCAGCTCGGCGAATTCGTGCACGACCTGGCCTGATCCGGGTTCCCGGGTCGGCGCCGACCTGCTGCCGGTAGAGTGGACGACTCCCGTTTCCCGCCGCCGAAGGACCAGCGAACCTTGAACGATGACGTCGCCGCGCGCGAGATCGCGCTCGAGCAGGAGTTCGTCGACACGGTCTACCGCCAGCTAGCCGAATCGACCCGTTCGGCCGAGCAGCTGGCCGCCGAGGGCCGTGCCCGCGGTCAGCTCGGGCACGAGGGCGGACTGGTCGAGCGGGACGCGATGCTGTTCCAGGCCGCGCGCCGGATGGCCAGCCTGGACGCCGCCCACGAGGGCCTCGTCTTCGGGCGTCTGGACATGCGTGACGAGGTCGACCCCGAGCCCCGGTACGTCGGCCGGATCGGTCTGCGCGACGCCGACCGCGACGTGCTCCTCATCGACTGGCGCGCCCCGGCGGCGGCCGTCTTCTACCAGGCCACGCCGGCCGAGCCGCAGAACGTGATCCGGCGGCGGATCCTGCGCAGCGACGGCGAGACCGTCATCGGCGTCGAGGACGACCTGCTCGACCCCGAGGCGGACGCCGCGTCGGAGAAGAACCTCCCCATCGTCGGCGAGGGCGCCCTGATGGCGCAGCTCTCCCGCGCCCGGGACCGCTCGATGCACTCGATCGTCGCCACCATCCAGGCCGAGCAGGACCGGGCGATCCGGGCGCCGCAGAAGGGCGTCGTGATGATCAGCGGCGGTCCGGGCACCGGCAAGACCGTCGTCGCGCTGCACCGCGCGGCCTTCCTGCTGTACGCCGACCGCCGCCGCTACGAGACCGGCGGTGTCCTGGTCGTCGGCCCGTCCGGCGTCTTCATGCGCTACATCGAGCGGGTGCTGCCGTCCCTCGGTGAGACCGCGGTCGCGCTCCGCTCGCTCGGCGAGGTCGTCGACGGGCTCCGGGCGACCCGCCGTGACGACCCGCGGATCGCCGAGGTCAAGGGTTCCGGCGCCATGGCCGAGCTGCTCCGGCGCACCGCCCGGCAGCACGTGCCCGGGGCGCCGCGGGAGTTCCGGGTCTTCTACCGCGACGACGTGCTCGTGCTCGGGCCGCGCGAGCTCGGCCAGATCCGCCGCCAGCTGCTCTCGATGGGCTCGCGGAACCGGTCGACGACGAAGGTCGCCAGCACCCTGATCGACGCCCTGTGGCGGCAGGTCCGCTCCGAGCGTGCGCGCGAGCGCACCAAGGAGGACTTCGCCGACGAGATGCGCACCAGCGACGCGTTCCTCGAGTTCGCGGCCGCCTGGTGGCCGGTGCTCGACGCCGCGTCCGTGCTCGGCTGGCTGCGCGACCCCGAGCTCCTCGGCCGGGTCGCCGAGGGCGTCCTCGACGACGAGGCCGTCCGGCTGCTCACCAAGTCGTGGGGCGAGGACCTGACCGTCGACGACGTCCCGCTGGTCGACGAGCTGCGCTACCTGCTCGGCGACCCGCCGATCGTCAACGACGCCGACGAGGACCCGCTCGGGCTGGCCGACAGCTCGCTGCAGGAGCTCACCACCGCCGCCGACCGGGAGTACCGCGGCCGCGGCGGCTGGACGCCGCCGACCGGCCGGGTCGAGGACGACGGCTACGCGCACGTGCTCGTCGACGAGGCCCAGGACCTGACGCCGATGCAGTGGCGGATGGTCGGCCGGCGCGGGCGCACGGCGACCTGGACGATCGTCGGGGACCCGGCGCAGTCGTCGTGGCCGGTGCGGGCCGAGGCCGAGGAGGCCCGGTCGGCGGCACTGAACTCGCTGTCCGGAGACAAGCCGGTCCACCAGTTCCACCTGTCGACCAACTACCGGAACTCGTCGGAGATCTACGCGTTCGCGGCGGCGTACGCCGAGCGGGTCGGCCTGGACGCCGACCTGCCGAACGCGGTCCGCTCGACCGGCGTCGCGCCGCGCGAGGAGACCGTCGCGGACCTCGAGCACGGCACCCGCGAGACGCTGGCCGCGATGCTCGGCCAGGTCGACGGCACCGTCGGGATCGTGGTCCCGGTGGCGCGTCGTACCGAGGTGACCCGCTGGCTGCAGGGCTGGCCCGAGGTGGCCGGCCTGATCACCGGCGACGACGCCCGGGTCGCGGTGCTGACCGGTCTCGACACCAAGGGCCTGGAGTTCGACGGCATCGTCGTGGTCCAGCCGCAGGAGATCGAGGCCGAGTCCCCGACCGGCCGGGCGACGCTGTACGTGGTCTACACCCGCGCCACCCAGATGATGACCACCCTGACCCACCACCGCTGACCCACCACCGCTGACCCGGCACCGAGGTTTAACCCCGCGGCAACACCGCAGGGCTATCGTCGGCACATGGAGCAACCGCACGTCATCGTGCTGTTCGGCGCCACCGGCGACCTGGCCCGGCGCAAGCTGCTGCCCGGCCTGCTGCGCCTCTTCGAGGCCGGCCTGCTGATCGACGCGCGGATCGTCGGCACCTCGCTGGAGGACGTCGACACCGAGCACTTCGTGAAGTTCGCCCGGGACGCCTGCGAGGAGTTCGGCCAGGGAGAGCTGACCGAGACGAGGTGGGCGCCGTTCGCGCGGATGCTCAGCTACGTCCCGGTGTCCGCCGGCACCGGCGCGCTCGGGGAGGCCGTCTCGATGGCCGAGGCCGAGCTCGCCGCCGAGGTCGACGTCGTCGCCAAGGACATCGGCCGGCTGCACTACCTGAGCGTCCCGCCCAAAGCCGCGCTCGGCGTGCTGCGCCAGCTCGACGAGGCCGCCCTGGTCGACCGCGCCCGGATCATCATGGAGAAGCCGTTCGGCACCGACCTGGCGTCGGCCAAGCTGCTCAACGACCGGGTGCACCGGGTGTTCGCGGAGGACCAGGTCTTCCGGATCGACCACTTCCTCGGCAAGGAAGCGGCGCAGAACATCCTCGCCTTCCGGTTCGCCAACGGCCTCTTCGAGCCGATCTGGAACCGCAACTTCATCGACCACGTGCAGATCGACGTGCCGGAGGTGCTCGGCCTGGAGGGCCGGACCCGGTTCTACGAGTCCACCGGCGCCTACCGGGACATGGTCGTCACCCACCTGATGCAGGTGCTGGCCTTCATGGCGATGGAGCCGCCGACCTCGCTGGCGCCGGGGCCGATCTCCGACGAGAAGCTCAAGGTGTTCCGGTCGATGCGGCCGATCGAGCCGGCGAACGTCGTACGCGGTCAGTACTCCGGCTACCGCGGCAAGGAGGAGGTCGCCGACGACTCCGACACCGAGACGTTCATCGCCCTCAAGGCGGAGATCGACAACTGGCGCTGGGCCGGGGTGCCGTTCTTCCTGCGGACCGGCAAGAAGCTCGCCGAGGGCGCCCGGATCATCTCGATCGCCTTCAAGGAGCCGCCGCTGACGATGTTCCCGCCCGGTTCGAACGCGGGCACCCAAGGCCCTGACCACCTCACCTTCGACCTCGCCGACCAGTCGAAGATGTCGCTCTCCTTCTACGGCAAGCGTCCCGGCCCGGGGATGAAGCTGGAGAAGCTCTCGATGCAGTTCGCCACCCACGAGACCGGCAGCTCCGGGTCGGTGCTGGAGGCCTACGAGCGGCTCATCTACGACGCGATGCGCGGCGACCACACCCTCTTCACCACCGCCGAGGGCGTCGAGACGCTGTGGGCGAAGTCCGCGCCGCTGCTGGAGAACCCGCCGCCCGTCCGGTCGTACGCCCCTGGCAGCTGGGGCCCGAACGCCATCCACCAGCTCATCGCCCCGCACGCCTGGCGGCTGCCGTTCGAGCGCAGCTGGCGGGGCTCGGGCACGTCGACGCGCTAGGGGGCGTGTGCCCGGCTGCCCCCGTGCGCCGCGAGCGTGCTACTTCGAGGTGAGCCTGATGGTCCTGGGGCCGGACGCCAGGTAGTAGGTGCTGCCCTGGTAGGTCACGCTGGCGGTCCAGCGGCCCCGGGCCAGCCTGGGCAGCTTGCCGGCGGCCGCGCCGTTGGCGACGTTCAGGGTGACCTTCTTGACGGCCTTTCCCTTCTTGAGGACCAGGAGCGCCTTCCCGGTGGCCCTGACCAGGCCCGCGGCGGTCGGCACGGCCACGGAGACCGTCCCCGTCCTGCTCGGGCTCGCCTTCGCGACCTTCAAGGTGGGAGTGCCGGTCCTGCCCTTGCCGACAGTCAACGTCCCGGTCTTGCTGCCAGGACCGAAGGTGTCGCTGCCGGCATAGGTCGCCTCGACCGCGTGGAGACCCGGGGTGGTCGTCCCCGCCACCTGGAACGACGCCGTGCCACCGGCGAGAGCCTGGGTGCCGACCGGCTTGCCGTCCAAGGTCAGGGAGACGCTGCCCGCGGCCCCGGGGACCGAAGCGGTCACCGTCGCCGCGGCGCCGTACCTGCCCGGGGCGATCGACAGGCCGATCGTTGCCGGGGCCGGGACCTTCACGGCCGCCGAGGTCGACGAGATGGTGTCCTCGCCGGCTTTGGCCGCGGTCGACCGGTAGCTGATCTGCTTGCCCGCCAACGCAGGCGTCACGTCCAACGTGGCGCCGGTCTGACCCGGCACGGCCTCCCCGTCGGCCAGCCACTGGCTGGTCACGGTCTCCGGACCAGCCGAGAACGTGCCCGGGGTCGCCGTCAACGTGCCGCCGACTGCCGGGCTGCCCGTCACCTGCGGCAGCTCGACCCGCAGCATCTTCGTGATCAGCACGCCACCGGTGCTGGTCGAGGGACCGGACCCGGGCCGCGCACCGAGCACGATCTGCGTCAGCGCGCGCCCGTTCAGCGCCGCCGGTGCGGCGCCCGGAGCGCCGTCGCCGGACCAGGAGTGGATGGTCCGATCGCGATCCACGATGGCGAACTCGGAGGTGCCGCTGCTGTTCGCCAGCAACGCCGGGTCGGAGGCGGCGACCTCCGTCGGCAGTGCGGGAGGCGAGACCGAGCCGAACGGCACGAGCGTGTTGTCGGCCAGCAGTGCCACGCCGCCGATGCGACTGGTGGCGATCGCCTTCACGTTGCCCGGCATCTGCAGCGCGGCCGGGAGGGCGCCTGCCACGTCGTGACCCCAGGCTGTCACGGTCCCGGCCTCGGTCAACGCGAAGAACTGGTCGTTCGTGGCGGTGATCGCGGTCGCTCGCAACCCCGCCGGGACCTCGACCTCGTGGTAGGTCGGCCGCCCCCAGGCCACCACGGAGCCGTCCGTCTTCACCGCGGCCGCCGCCGAATCAGTCAGAGCCAGCTGCTTGACTCCGTTCAGCCCGGCCGGAACGTCCAACGGGTTCGGAGAAGCGGACGCCTCGTCGCCCCACGTCAGCACCGTGCCGTCGTGGGTCACCGCGCCCGCATAGCCGCCGTGGGTGGCGATCTGGGCCACCTTGACCGCTGCCACGTCCGCAGGGACCGTCTGCAGCCCGAACTCGTTGGCTCCCCAACCGACGACCCGGCCGGCGGCGGTCAACACCAGTCGGGCGTTGTCCGGCAGCACCACCTGGGAGATGGCGACGCCGGTCAGCGACTCGGGGAGCGTCAGCTGGCCTCCCGTGTCGTCTCCCCAGAGGGCCAGCTCGCCGGCCTGCACCGACGACACCGGCATCCCCGGAACGGACAACGGGGTGGCCTCGCCGGGATCCCAACCTGCGGCGGCAGCCGCGGGTCCGACTCCCGCAGTGCCGAGTGCCAGCGCTGCCACCAGCGCTGCCACCACCGCTGCCACCACCGCTGGCACCCCGACGAACCTACGCCGGGCGAACGGCCCGGGCATCGACTGTGTCCGCATTCCCACTCCTCAACAGGCATCACCGACGGCCGCGCCAACGAGCGTGACTTGCCCGGCGCTATCCGTCTTCGCCGGAGAGCTGGGGGCGTCGATGATTGGCGGTCGAGGACAGACCATCGGGGGAATCATCGGCCGCTCTGGCCCGCACCTGAGCGTTCCACGTGCCCCTGGGCCGCTGGCGGCGCTCACCGCGCGGCGGAATTGATCCGCGCCGCCTGCTTCGTCAGGTGGTCGCGCTCGGCCTGGTTCGTCGCGACGAGCGCGGCCTCCGCGTACAGGCGGGCGGCCGTCACGAGGTCGCCGTCCCGCTCGTGCAGGTACGCCGCCACGGCGGTCCGGCGCGGCAGGTCCGGTTCGACCTCCGCGAGCGCGGCCAGGCCGGCCCGGGCGCCGTCGGCCTCGCCGACCGCCACGGCGCGGTTGAGCCGGACGACGGGGCTGGCGGTGAGGGCGAGGAGCTCGTCGTACCAGTCGACGATCTGCACCCAGTCGGTCTCCTCGGCCCGCGGGGCGTCGGCGTGCAGCGCGGCGATCGCGGCCTGGGCCTGGAACTCGCCGAGCCGGTCGCGGGCCAGCGCCGTCTGCAGGACCTCGACCCCTTCGGCGATCATCGCGGTGTCCCAGCACCGGCGGTCCTGCTCGGCGAGCGGGACCAGGCCCCCGTCGGCGTCGGTCCGGGCGCTCCGGCGCGCGTGGTGCAGCAGCATCAGCGCGTGCAGCCCGGAGACCTCGGGGTGGCCGGGGTGCTCGGGTCCGACCGCGGCGGCGAGCTGCCGGGTCAGCCGGATCGCCTCGACGGCGAGGTCGACGTCACCGGAGTAGCCCTCGTTGAAGACCAGGTAGAGCACCCGCAGCACGGTGCCGAGATCGCCCGGCTGGTCGAACCGGACGCCGGCGACGGTCCGCTTCGCCCGGGTGATCCGCTGGCCCATGGTGGCCTCGGGGACCAGGTAGGCGGCAGCGATCTGGCGGGTGGTCAGCCCGCCGACGGCCCGCAGTGTCAGCGCGACCGCCGACGACGGCGTGAGCGACGGGTGCGCGCACAGGAAGTAGAGCTGCAGAGTGTCGTCCCGGCCGGCCGGGGGCTCGGGGACCGGCTGCTCCTCGGCCAGGTCCTCGCGCCGCCGCCGCGAGGCGTCCGCCCGGGTGGCGTCGAGGAACTTGCGCCACGCCACCGTGACCAGCCACGCCTTCGGGTTCTGCGGCGGGTCCTCCGGCCAGGCCCGGACAGCCTGCAGCAGCGCTTCCTGGACGGCGTCCTCGGCCGCCGCGAAGTCGGCTCCGCGGCGGACGAGGATGCCGAGGACCTGGGGAGTCAGGCGCCGGATCTCGTCCGGGTCCATCGGACTCATTCCGTGATCGTCGGCAGCTCGGTCAGGAACGGGCGCACCTCGAGCCACTCGTGGATCGGCTCGCCGCCCGCGCCCGGGGCCGCCGACAGCTCGCCGGCCAGCTCGAACGCGCGGTCCCTGCTGTCGACGTCGATGATCATCCAGCCGGCGATCAGGTCCTTGGTCTCGGCGAACGGGCCGTCCGTGACCGGCGGCCGGCCCTCGCCGTCGTACCGGACCCAGGCGCCCTCGGGGGCCAGCGCGGAGGCGTCGACGAGCTCGCCGGTGGTCTCCAGCCGGGCCGCGAACTCCTGCATGAACCGGACGTGGTCCGCGACCTCGTCGGGGGTCCAGCGATCCATCGGCACGGCGTTCTGCGGCGCGGGCGCGCCGCGGTAGTGCTTGAGCAGCAGGTACTTGGCCATCGTGGTTCTCCTCAGCTCGGTGCGACCCGGTGCGGTCGCGCTTCGTCCCGGGGACGGAGCCGGCCGGCGGTTCTCGACATCACGCTACGGAATTTCGGTCCACCGTCCTCACGGCCGCCACCCCCGCAGGTACGCCGGCACCTCCGGGTCGCCGCGCAGGTCCGGCGCCGGCACCGGGTCGCCGTACGCCGCGACGATCGGCAGCACGCCCGCCCACACCGGGGCGTCGAGGTCCTCCGGCGGATCCTCCGGGTCGCCGGCGCTGATCTTCACCGACCACTCGACCAGCGGCAGCGCCAGGACGGCGGTCGCGGCCAGCTCTTTGGCCGTCGGCGGCCGGAGCGTGTCCCACCGGCCCGGCATCCAGGCCTCCGACATCGCCCGCAGCGCGGCGACCTTCCCGTCGTCGGGGACGACCGCACAGGTCCCGAAGACCATCGCGCTGCGGTAGTGCATCGAGGACTCGAACGCCGACCTGGCCAGCACCATCCCGTCCAGCAGCGTCACGGCCGCGCAGACCTCGACGCCCGAGCCCAGGGTCCGGAGCAGCCGGCTGCCGGTCGAGCCGTGCAGCAGCAGCCGGTCACCGTCGCGGGCGCAGGCGACGGGCACGTTGACCGGCGACCCCTCCTGGACGAAGGCGAGGTGCGCGACCCGGGCGGCGTCCAGGACGGCGTCGAGGCTCGCCCGGTCGTGGGCGGCCTTCTCGGGCAGGCGGCGGATCCGGGTGCGAGGTTCGGACATGGATCGATTGTGGTTTCGAGACGGTTGCTGCGCGACCTCCTCAACCGGCGAGCGGCCGTCTCGCCCCGGGAAAACCGGCCCGGCCGGTCGCACGCGCGTTGGTAGCGTCAGGCCATGACCGCCACCGTGACGTCCGCCGCCGCAGCCCTCGAGCAGGTGCTGGGGCAGCAGGCCTGGGCGGTCGTCCGGCTCCGCGACAGCCCCACCGTGACGGTCCTCGGCGGGGCCCTGGTGCCGACCGACAAGCTCGGCGACATCCCGCTGCCCGAGGGCGCCCCGGAGGTCGGCCGCCGTTTCGACACCCTGGTCGCGGTGCCGTTCCGCCAGGTCGCCGAGCGCGGCTTCGAGGCGCACGACGACGGGACCCCGCTGGCGGTGGTCGACATCGCCACCGAGGTCGAGGTGCCGCTCGCCGAGCTGGTCGCGGCGCTGCCGGCCGAGCCGATCGAGTTCACCGACCGCGGTGGTTTCGAGACCAGCGACGAGGAGTACGCCGACACCGTCGGCCGGATCATCCGCGAGGAGATCGGCAACGGCGAGGGCGCCAACCTGGTGATCGGCCGGCACTACCGCGCGCAGCTCGCCGACTGGGACGAGCGGACCGGCCCGGCCAAGGCGCTGAGCGTGCTGCGCCGGCTGCTGGAGAACGAGCGCGGCGCCTACTGGACGTACTGCTTCTGGACCGGCGACCGGTTCCTGATCGGCGCCTCGCCGGAGCGGCACGTCAGCGTGCACGACGGCGAGGTCCGGATGAACCCGATCTCCGGCACCTTCCGGCTCAAGGGCCTCGCGCCCGAGGAGCGCAAGGCGAAGCTGCTGGAGTTCCTGGCCGACGAGAAGGAGATCTACGAGCTCTTCATGGTCGTCGACGAAGAGCTCAAGATGATGTGCGACATCTGCCACGAGGGCGGCCAGGTGCTCGGTCCGTTCCTCAAGCCGATGACGCACCTGGTGCACACCGAGTACCTGCTCGCCGGCCGCACCCGCTCCGACGTCCGCGACGTGCTCCGCGACTCGATGTTCGCCGCCACCGTCACCGGCGCCCCTGTCGAGAACGCCTGCCGGCTGATCAGGCGCTACGAGGCCGAGGGTCGCGGCTACTACGCCGGCGCGCTCGCCCTGCTCGGCCGCGACCCCGACGGGGCCCCGACGGCGGACTCGCCGATCGTGATCAGGACCGCGGACGTCTCGCCCACCGGTGCCCTCAAGGTCACCGCCGGAGCGACCCTGGTGCGCGACTCCGACCCGGACTCGGAGGTCGCCGAGACCGCGGCGAAGGCGAGCGGCATCCTGAGCGCGTTCGGGCTGGTCCCGGCCGCCGTGGGAGAGCCGTCGCAGGTGGCCGACCTGGCCCGCGACGAGGACGTCCTGATCGCGCTGAACTCCCGCAACCAGCGGCTCTCCAAGTTCTGGCTCACCGACCAGGCGGGGGCCGCGCCGGCGCCCGAGCTGGCCGGACGCTCGGTCGCGATCCTGCACGGCGAGGACGACTTCGCCAACATGCTCTGCCACGTGTTCGCGGTGCTCGGCATGAAGCCGACCGTGATCCGGCACGAGGACTTCCGCCCCGGTGCCTTCGACTCCTACGACCTCGCCGTCGTCGGCCCCGGCCCCGGTGACCCGCGGGACGACAGCAGCGCCAAGATCGCCACGTTCCGCACCGCCGTCGACGGGCTGCTCGCCTCCGGCAAGCCGTTCCTCTCGGTCTGCCTGGGGCACCAGGTCCTCTGCCACCGGCTCGGCATCCCCCTGGCCTACAAGGACATCGTCTTCCAGGGCACCCAGTCGACGGTCACCATCGACGGCCGGCCCGAGGCGGTCGGGTTCTACAACACCTTCGTCGGCCGGCTCGGCGCCGACGCCGCGTCATCCGAAAGCGTCCTGCCCGAGGGTGTCCGCGTGGAGACCGACCCCGCGACCGGCGACATCCACCTCGTCGCCGGACCGCACTTCCGCGGCGTCCAGTTCCACGCCGAGTCGATCCTCACCGAGAACGGCGTCGCCCTGATCCAGCGGTTGCTCCTGGACCTGGTCACCGGCTGATGGACGTGCTCGTGGTCGACCACCACGACTCGTACACCTGGAACCTGGTGCACCTGGTCGCCGCGGTGACCGGCGTGCTTCCCGACGTCGTCGAGCACGACGAGCCCGGGGTGCTCGACCGCGCGTCCGGCTGCACCCACCTGGTGCTCTCGCCCGGCCCCGGGCACCCCTCCGAACCGGCCGACTTCGCCCTCGGCCGGGCCGTCTTCGAGCTCGGGGTGCCGGTCCTCGGCGTCTGCCTCGGGATGCAGGCGCTCGTGACGGCGTACGGCGGCACGGTGGAGCGGGTGGATCCGGCGCACGGCGAGGTCGCGCACGTGACCCACGACGGGACCGGTGTGCTCGCCGGCCTGCCCGACGGCTTCGCCGCCGTCCGCTACCACTCGCTGGCGGCGACCCGGGTTCCCGACGACCTGCGGGTCACCGGCCGGGCCGGGGACGTGGTGATGGCCGTCGAGCACCGGACCCTGCCGCTGCACGGCGTCCAGTTCCACCCCGAGTCGGTGCTCTCCGAGCACGGCGAGCGGATCGTCGCGAACTTCCTGGGTCGGCCGTCGGGGGAGGGGGCGTGACCGCCGCCGACGAGTTCGCCCGGATCGCCGCCCGTCACGAGCGCTGCTTCTGGCTCGACGGCGGCGGCTCGCAGCCGTGGTCGGGCCGGCGTTCGCTCCTCGGCTGGCTGGAGGACGACGACGTCTCGCTCACCTACGACGCCGGACGCCGGCAGGTCGTCGAGCACCCGGCCGGCCGGGTCGTCGGCGACGACGTCTTCGCCGTCCTGCAGGACCGCCTCGACGGCGACCCGGCGACGCACTGGGTCGGCTTCTTCGGGTACGCCGCCCGTCCCGACCTGCCGGCCCGCAGCCTGCCCGGCGTCCCGGACGCGGTCTGGATGCGCGCCCGCTCGGTGCGCGTCGAGGAGGGCAGCGTGCAGTCGCTGGCCCGGGCCCGCGACGTGGACCCCGAGGTCGTGGTGCCGGACTGGTACCGGGCCGGGTTCGACCGGGTCCAGGAGCACCTGCGCGCCGGCAACTCCTACGAGGTCAACCTGACCTACCGGGTCGCCGCGGAGATCGAGGCAGATCCTGTCGAGGTGTACCGCCGGCTGCGCTCGACCAACCCCGCGCCGTACGCGGGCGTGCTCCGGCACGGGGACACCTGGCTGCTCTCCGCGTCCCCCGAGCGGTTCGCCACCATCGACCGGAACCGGCGCGTCGAGACCCGGCCGATCAAGGGCACCACGCCGCGTGGCGCGACCCCGGCCGAGGACGACCGGCTGCGCGCACTGCTGGCCGAGGACACCAAGTTCCGGGCCGAGAACCTGATGATCACCGACCTGCTCCGCAACGACCTCGCGATGGTCTGCGAGCCCGGAAGCGTGGCGGTGCCGCGGCTGATGGAGGTCGAGTCCTACCCGTCGGTGCACCAGCTGGTCTCCACCGTCACCGGCCACCTCCGCGCGGAGGTCGGCACCGTCGACGCGCTCCGGGCGATGTTCCCGGCCGGATCGATGACCGGGGCGCCGAAGCTGCGGACCATGCAGGTCATCGACGAGGTCGAGGCCGAGCCGCGCGGCGTCTACGCGGGTGCCTTCGGCTGGATCTCCGGCGACGGCCGCGCCGACCTCGGGGTCGTGATCCGGTCGTTGTTCCGCTCCGGCGCCGGTCCGTGGTGGCTGGGCACCGGCGGCGGGATCACCGTGCGCTCGGACGTCGCGGAGGAGTGGGCCGAGACGCTCTGGAAGGTCGCGCGCGTGCGCGGAGCGCTGGCGGGCTGAGGCAGAAAGGTGCCTGCCCGGCGTGGATCCGTTCTACCGCCGTGGATCCATGCCGGGCAGGCGTGCGGTGTGACAGTCGGTCAGGACTGGGTGTTCTGCGCGTCCGAGCCGAGGGTGGCCTCGGTGGTCTTCGTCTTGCCGTCGCGGATGTAGGTGATGGTGACCTTCTCGCCGGGCCGGTGGCCGCGGACGGTGGCGACGAGCGACTCGGAGCCGTCGATCAGGTCGTCGTTCACCTTCGTGATCACGTCGCCCTTCTTCAGGCCCGCCTTGTCGGCCGGGCCGCCCGAGGTGACGTCGCCGACCTGGGCGCCCTGGGCCAGCGTGCTGCTGCTGACGTCGGAGACGCTGATCGCGAGCCGGGCGTGGGTCGGGGTCTCGCCGTCGGTGATCTGCTTGACGATCGGCAGGACCTCGTCGATCGGGATCGAGAAGCCGAGGCCGATCGAGCCGCCGGAGGACGAGGAGTCGTCCGCGGTGCGGATCGAGGAGTTGATGCCGACGACGCGGCCGGACATGTCGACCAGCGGGCCGCCGGAGTTGCCGGGGTTGATCGCCGCGTCGGTCTGGATCGCCGGGTAGGTCGTGCTCGTGCCGCCGGAGGACTGCTGCTGGGGCTGCTGCTGCGGCTGCTCACCGAAGCCGAACGGGTTCTGGTCCTGCTGCGGGGCCTGCTGCTCCGAGGTGGACACCGACACCGGCCGGTTGAGGGCGGAGACGATGCCGCTGGTGACCGTCGAGTTCAGCCCGTACGGCGACCCGACCGCGACGACCGCCTGGCCGACGCGCAGCGCCGAGGAGCTGCCGATCGTGGCCGGCGTCAGGCCGGAGACGCCCTCGGCCTTGATCACCGCGATGTCGGTGACCGGGTCGGTGCCGATGACCTTCGCCTTGACGGTCTTGCCGTCGTTGAAGTTCACGGTGATCGAACCGCCGTTGCCGGCGACCTCGACCACGTGGTTGTTGGTGAGGATCTCGCCGTCGGCGGAGAGGATGATGCCGGAGCCCGAGCCGGACTCGCTGCTCCCGGAGACGTTGATCTTCACGACCGAGGGGAGGACGGTCGAGGCGACCTTCTCGACCGAGCCGGCCGGGAGGTTCGCGGCGTTCGAGGCCTTGACCCCGCTGCCGGTCGAGGCGACCGCTGCCGTGCTGTCGTCGCCCTGCCAGGCGTCGTACCAGGCGGCACCGCCGATCCCGGCCGCCCCTCCGAGGAGGAGAGCGCCCACCAGCACGCCGGCCGTCGCGGCACCGCCACGACGCACGGGTGCGGTCGTGGTCGCGGCCGGGGCCTGGTACGGCGGGAGCGGGCGGGTGTGCTCGGCGGCCGGGGTCGGGGGCTCGGCGGACCAGGGGAAACCGTCAGCCGACCCAGTGGGGGAGTTGTTCGAAGCGCCGTCAGGAATGTTCTGGTCCGTCATGTCCTCGATCGTGACGGCCGATCCTGAGAGATCTCTAGGAGGTCGCTACGACCGGGCCAAGACTTGGCTGGTCTCCGGCGGACTCGGCTGCCCCGGCACCGAGAACCAGAACGCTGCCCCCCCGTCGGGCCCGGTCCCGGCGCGGACGACCCCGCCGTGCCGCTCGGCGACCGACGCGACGATGGAGAGGCCGAGGCCCGAGCCGGGCATCGAGCGCGACTCGGCGGAGCGGTAGAACCGCTCGAAGACGTGCGGCAGGTCCTGGGCCGCGATGCCCGGTCCCTGGTCGGCGACCATCAGGGTGCCCTCGGTGAGGGTGACCGTCACGGTGCCGCCGGTCGGGCTCCACTTCGCGGCGTTGTCGAGCAGGTTGGTGATCGCCCGCTCGAGCGCGTCCGCCTCGCCGGTGACCCACCAGGGCGTGCTGCGCACGCTGAACTCGACGTTCGCCCGGCGGCGTACCCGGGAGATCGCCTGGTCGAGGACCGCGGTCAGCTCGACCGGCTCGACGGTGGCCTGTCCCGGTTCCTCGCGGGCGAGCTCGACGAGGTCGCCGATCAGCGTCGTCATCTCGTTGATCTGGGCGCGGACGTCGTCGAGCAGCTCGGCGCGGTTCTCCGCGGACAGGCCGGTGGAGGCGTCCGCCTGGACCAGCAGGTCCAGGTTGGTGCGCAGCGAGGTCAGCGGGGTGCGCAGCTCGTGGCCGGCGTCGGCGACCAGCTGGCGCTGCCGGTGCTGGGACGCGGAGAGCGCGCGGAGCATGGCGTTGAAGGACTGGGCCAGCCGGGCGACCTCGTCGCTGCCCTCGATCGGGATCGGCTCCAGGCGCTGGGTGCGGGCGATGTCCTCGACGGCGGCGGTGAGGCGTCGTACCGGGCGCAGGCCGTTGCGTGCGACCGCCCAGCCGGCCAGGCCGGCGGCGATCATGCCGGCGACGCCGAAGAGCAGCATCACCAGGCCGAGCCGGTCGAGCATCCGGTCGGTCGAGGCCATCGACTGCGCGAGCACGAGGGCCTGCCCGTCGCCGGCGTTGACCGCGACCATCCGCCAGCGCTCGCCGCGCGACCAGACGGTCCGCGCCGAGTGCTGGTCCTTGCCCTGGGCGACGGCCACCTCGGCCGAGCCGATGCCGAAGGAGTCGGTGGTGTCGACGCTCTGCCAGGTCGCCGGCCGGGTGTGCGCGTCGACCAGGATGATCTTCACGTCGGCCGCGCCGAGCGCCCACGACGGGACCCGCTCCTGGGCCAGCGCCGGGACGGTCTGCGCGGCCTGGTTGGCGCGGCTGAGCAGCGAGTCGTCGAGCGCCCCGACGGTCTGCGCGCGCACCGTCGCGTACGCCGCGAACGCGACCGCGCTGACCGCGAAGCCGACGGCGACGGTGGTCAGGACGGTGACCCGGCTGGCCAGCGAGCGGCGGTAGTGCAGGCCGCCCCAGACGTTGCTCACGGACAGCCCTCGCTTCGCGCGCTCACGGTTCCTCGCGCAGCACGTAGCCGACGCCACGCACGGTGTGCAGCAGGCGCGGCTCGCCCTCGGCCTCGGTCTTGCGCCGCAGGTAGCCGACGTAGACCTCGAGGCTGTTGGCGGTGGTCGGGAAGTCGAAGCCCCAGACCTCCTCCAGGATGAACGAGCGCTCCAGCACCCGCTTGGGCCGGCGCAGGAACAGCTCGAGCAGGGCGAACTCGGTGCGGGTCAGCGTCATCGACCGGGTGCCGCGGTGCACGTCGCGCGAGGCCAGGTCCATCCGCAGGTCGGCGTACTCGAGGACCTCGTCGGCCTCGTCGGTCGGGCCGGGACCGACGCGGCGCAGCAGCGCACGCAGCCGGGCGAGCAGCTCGTCGAGGGCGAACGGCTTGGTCAGGTAGTCGTCCGCGCCGGCGTCGAGCCCCTCGACGCGGTCGCCGACGGCGTCGCGGGCGGTGAGCACCAGGATCGGGACGTGGTTGCCGACCGACCGCAGGGCGCGGGTGGTCTCGATCCCGTCGAGCCGCGGCATCATCACGTCCATCACGACGGCGTCGGGGTTGATGCCGCTGATCCCGGCGAGCGCCTCGGCGCCGTCGGCGGCGAGGGACACGGTGTAGCCGTTGAATTCCAGCGACCGTCGCAGCGACTCGCGGACGGCGCGGTCGTCGTCGACGACGAGGACGTGCGGCTTGGCATCGGGAGTGCTCACGGCTCAAGAGTGCCAGGAAGCCCTGAGTCCACCCTGAGAACGACGCAGAGAACGACGCGAGCAACTCAGAGCAGCTTCTTCGCGGCCTCTCCTGCGAGGGCGCCGTACCGGCCGCCGAAGAGCGCGGCGTGGACGAGCAGGGGGAAGAGCTGGTGCAGCGGCTGGCGCTCCTCCCAGCCGTCGGCGAGCGGCTGTACCTCGTGGTACGCCGCGAGCACCCGGGGGAGCTGGGGGATCCCGAAGAGCGCGAGCATCGCCAGGTCGGTCTCCCGGTGCCCGCCGTGCGCCGCGGGGTCGACGAGCACGCCGCTCCGCTCGGCGTTCCAGACGATGTTGCCGGACCACAGGTCGCCGTGCAGCCGCGCCGGAGGTTCGTCGGGGCCGGCCAGGTCGACGATCCGGCGGACCACGCCCTCGACCGCGTCGGCGTCCGCCTGCTCGACGTTGCCGCGGTCGACCGCGAGCCGCAGGTAGGGCAGCACCCGGCGGACCGCGAAGAACTCCGGCCAGGTCGGTGCCGGCCGGTTCGGCAGCGGCAGGTGGCCGATGAAGCCGTCCTGCTCGGCGCCGAAGCCGTCGGCCCCGCTGGCGTGCAGCCGGGCGAGCATCCGGCCGATCTCGACCGCGGCCTCGGGAGTCGGCCGGCTCGGCTCGATCCAGCCCAGGACGAGGCAGTCGTCCTGGACGCCGAGCACCTCGGCGACCTCGGCGACGCCGGGTTCGGCCAGCCACCGCAGGCCGCGGGCCTCGGTCTCGAAGAAGCCCTCGGGCGCGTGCGGCCGGGTCTTGATCAGCGCGGAACGGCCGTCGCTGAGCCGCAGCCGGGTGGACGTGCAGACGTCGCCGCCGGCGACCGGGGTGGTCGAGATGACCGCCGCTCCCAGCAGCTGCTCGGCTCGTTCGGCGAGGGTCCGCATCCGGGCCATGGGCCCATCCTGTTCCCGCCGCGGCCCGCTGTCGAGGCGCGCGGGCCGGCTACGCGGGTCTCTCCGGGTGTTCGCCCAGGTCGGTCGCCGGCTCGTCCTCCAGCCGGTCGGCGAGGACGCGGCTGGTGCGCTCGACGATCGCGAGCACCTCGCGGAAGCCGTCCGGGCCGCCGTACCAGGGGTCCGGTACGCCGGGCGCGGGTCGCCCGCTCACCTCCGGGTCGAACTCGCGGAAGAGCCGGACCCGGCCGTGCCGGTCCGCGGGCAGGACGTCGAGGACGTCGTCCCGGTTGGAGTCGTCCATCACCAGGATCAGGTCGTGGTCGAACCACTCCGGCCCGAACTGCCGGGCCCGGTGCCGGTCCGGGTCGTAGCCGGCGTCGGCGAGGACCCGGGCGGTGCGCGGGTCCATCCGCTCGCCGAGGTGGTAGTCGGCGGTGCCGCAGCTCTCGACGACGACGTCCAGCCCGCTGTCGTCGAGGAGGGCGTTGAGGACGACGTCCGCCGTGGGGGAGCGGCAGATGTTCCCCAGGCAGACCAGGGCGATCCGGTAGGTCACGTCAGTCCGGGAGCACGGCGTCGATCACCATCGAGGTGATCGAGATGACGATCGAGGCCCCGATCGCGGTCCAGAAGCCCTCGACGTGGAAGCCGATGTCGAGCCAGTCGGCGATCTTGCTGGTCAGCAGGAGCATCAGCGCGTTCGTCACGACCAGCATGAGCCCGAGGGTGAGGATGATCAGCGGCAGCGAGAGCAGGTTCACGACCGGTCGCACGACGGAGTTGACCAGGCCGAAGATCAGGCCGATCAGCAGCAGGGTGAGGATCCGGTCGGTGGTGGTGTCGCCGGTGACCGTGATGTCGTCGAAGAGCCAGGTGGCGAAGCCGACCGCGACCGCGTTGGCGACGACCCAGACGAGGAAACCCATGCGCGTCATCGTAGGGGCGTGGTCGCGATGCTCTCCAACAGGGACTCCTCGGCCCCGGCGAGGTGCTCGACGAGCTCGGCGCAGGCCTCGTCGAGGTGTCCGCGCTCGAGGAGCCGGAGCAGGTCGCCGTGCGCGTGCGCCTGCTCGCGGACGTTGCCGCGGGCCCGGTCGACGTGCGCGAGGGCGAGCCGGATCTCGGCGTAGAGCGAGTCGGCGAGGGCGGTCAACCGGTCCGACTCGGTGAGCGCCGCGATCGAGCGGTGGATCTCCAGGTGCGACGCGGTGAGCTCCTGGGCGCTGGCGGAGGTCTGCGCCACCCGGTTGAACTCGGTGAGCGCCGACCTGACCGCGTCGCGGGCCCGCTCCGAGGCGGTCTCCCAGGCCCGGATGCCGGCCTGCTCCAGCACGAGGCGGGCGCGGCAGATGTCCCGGATGCCGTCCGGGGTGAGGGCGAGGACGACGGTGCCCTTGTTCGGGATCCGCTCGACCAGGCCGTCGGCGACGAGGACGGCGAGGGCTTCCCGGACGGTGGACCGGGCGACGCCGAGGGACTCGGCGAGGGCGACCTCGCGCAGCGGCGTACCGGGCTCGAGCTCGCCGTCGAAGAGTGCGCGGCGGAGCTCGTCGGCGACCCGGTCGACGATGCTCACCGGCTCGACGCTGAGCCCGGCGAAGGAGTTCGTGGGCTGGTTCGCGGGAGGGGCGGGGTCGCTGGAGATCGGCATCAGTCCGATTGTCCGACACGAGGTTGCGTCACGGCGTGATCCTGGCGCACACTTGAGATTGTCGGACAATCCGGCAATCAGACCTGAGGGGGAGAACATCATGGGAGAGCAGCTGACCTGGGGGCGCGAGTACCTGATGGTCGCCCCGGACCACTTCCGGGTGGAGTACGCGATCAACCCGTTCATGGACCTGTCCACGCAGCCGGACCCGGTGACCACGCGGGCGCAGTGGGACGCGATCATCGCCGGCATCGAGGCCGCCGGTGGCGCCGTCGAGGTCCTCGGCCAGCGCCAGGACTCCCCGGACATGGTCTACGCGATGAACCTCGGCCTGCCCTTCCAGGGCGGCCCGGGCACCGTCGGCCGGACCGCGGTGCTCTCGCACATGCGGTACGCCGAGCGCCGCAACGAGACCGAGACCGCCGAGCAGTGGTTCCGCGACCACGAGTTCGCGACCGTCTCGGTCGGCGCCCAGGGCGTCGGCGCGCACTTCGAGGCCGGCGACGCCTTCGCCTGGCGCGGTGACCTCGTCGTCGGCTTCGGCCCGCGCACCGAGCGGCTCGCGTTGAAGCACCTCGCCACCGAGCTGGACGTCCGGGTGCAGGGCCTCGAGATCGTGCACCCCGGGATGTACCACCTCGACCTGTCCTTCTGCCCGCTCGACTCCGAGCGCGCGATGGTCTGCCCGGCGGCGTTCACCGAGGCCTCGGCCCGGCAGCTCCTCGACCTCGTCCCCGAGGCCCTGGTGCTCAGCGAGGAGGAGGCGATGTCCTTCTGCGCCAACTCGATCGTGATCGGGCGGACCATCCTGATGCCCGCCTGCCCGGACCGCGTCCGCGCGCAGCTGGAGGCCTGGGACTTCGAGGTCGTGATCGTCGGCGTCGAGGAGTTCGTCAAGGGCGGCGGCGCGATCCGCTGCCTCACCAACCCGCTCGACGTGACCCTCGGCCGCGACCTGCGCACCGGCGAGGCGAAGGTCGTCAGCGCCTGAAGTTTCGAGACGGTTGCTGCGCGACCTCGCCCACCAGGGTCACGTGATCAGCGGTGGCTCGGCGATCTCGCGCTGGTCGATCCGGGCCGACTGCGCCAGCAGGATGCCCGCGACGACGGCGAAGCAGCCGAGCACCGCGATCACCCCGAGCGACTCGCCGAACCAGAACCAGCCGAGGGCGGCCACGCCGATCGGCTCCAGCATGGCGATCTGCGTGACCGTCGTCGCGGTGACGAACGACAGCGCGAGCAGCTCGGCGAAGAACGGCACCACGGTGCCGAGGACGACGATCCAGCCGAGCACCGCCCACAGCGGAACGTGCACGTCGGCGAACCGGCCCAGCAGCGAGACCGAGTCGTCGAGCATGCCGGTGTCGAACCCGGTGATCGGCTCGAAGAGGTTGATCACGACCGTCGCCGTGGCGAAGGACCACAGGATCATCCGCAGCGGATCGAGCTCGGCACCGTGTCCACCCACGGCGGCCTCGCCGATCAGGAAGTACGCCGCGAAGCAGATCGCCGCGCCGAAGCCGGCGATCACGCCGACGGTGTCGAAGGTCGCGCCCTCCCAGACCCCGGTCGCGGCGGCGAGCCCGACGACCGCCAGGCCGAGGCCGAGCCACAGCCGCGCCCGGACCCGTTGGCGCTGCACCAGCCACGCCCAGAGCGCGACGATGATCGGTGCCTGGTACTCCAGCAGCAGGGCCATGCCGACCGGCAGCCGGTCGATCGCGACGAAGTAGGTCCACTGCAGCGCGGCGACCCCGATCAGGCCGTGCGCGAAGACCAGGACGAGCAGCCGGCCGCGCGGCGGCCGCAGCGCCGAGCGGCGTACCAGGAGAGCGACCGCGAGCAGCAGCACCTCCGTGCTCGTCACCCGGATCGTGGTGAGCATCGCCGGATCCACACCGGCACGCAGGGCGACCCGGGAGACCCCGGCGTTGACCACGAAGCAGGTGGCGCCGAGGACGACGAGCCCGACTCCGAGAGCAGGGTTCCGGGCGGGCACCCGAACACTCTAGGCAGCGCCGGAACGGCATAGCCTGCCCGGGTGAGCACATCCACTCCCACGCCGCGCCCCCGGGCCACCGTCGCCACCATCCCGGCGTACGTGCCCGGCCGCCCGCCCGTCCCGCGCCCCGGCCAGCAGGTCTTCAAGCTCTCCTCCAACGAGAACCCCTACCCGCCGCTGCCGGGCGTCCTCGAGGAGGTCGCCCGCGCCGTCGCGGTGATGAACCGCTACCCCGACATGGGCTGCACCGACCTGTACGCCGCCCTCGCGGACCGGCTCGGCGTCCGCCCCGAGCAGCTCGCCGCCGGCACCGGCAGCGTGGCCGTGCTCTACCACCTGCTGCAGGCCTACTGCGATCCCGGCGACGAGGTCGTCTACGCCTGGCGCTCCTTCGAGGCCTACCCGATCGCGGTCTCGGTCGTGGGTGCCACCTCCGTCCAGGTCGCGCTGACCGCGGACGGCCGCCACGACCTCGACGCGATGGCGGCGGCGATCGGCCCGCGCACCAAGGTGGTGCTCGTCTGCACCCCGAACAACCCCACCGGTCCCGCGGTCGGCCACGCCGAGCTGGTGGCGTTCCTGGACCGGGTGCCGTCGCACGTCCTGGTCGTCGTCGACGAGGCCTACCGCGAGTTCGTCCGCCACGAAGACCCGGTGGACGGCGTCGCGCTGGCGGCCCGGCCGAACGTGGTCGCGATGCGGACCTTCGCCAAGGCCTACGGGCTGGCCGGGCTCCGGATCGGCTACCTGGTCGGTCCCGAGGAGATCGCCGCGGCGGTCCGGGCCTGTTCGCTCCCGTTCGGGGTGAGCTCGCCTGCGCAGGTCGCCGCGATCGCCAGCCTCGCCGCCACCGACGCGCTGCTCGCCCGGGTGGAGGCCCTGGTGGCGGAGCGGGCGCGGGTGACCGCGGCCCTCGCCGACCAGGGCTGGGAGCTGCCGGACGCCCAGGGGAACTTCGTCTGGTTCGGGCTCGGGGAGCGGACCGCGGAGTTCGCCGCCGCTGCCGAGGCGGCCGGGATCGTGGTCCGCCCGTTCGCCGGTGAAGGAGTCCGGGTGACCATCGGCGAGAGCGCCGCCAACGACGTCCTGCTGGAGGTCGCCGCCCGGTTCCGGGACGCGTAGCGCGGCATTGTCAGCGCCGCAGCGCGCCGGAATGTCACACCCCTCCTGCCCGATTCGCGGGCGCGGGGAAGAACATCCGGAAAAGTCCCTTTTCGCTGACT
This sequence comes from Marmoricola sp. RAF53, assembly GCF_052114005.1. Classification (NCBI taxonomy): domain Bacteria; kingdom Bacillati; phylum Actinomycetota; class Actinomycetes; order Propionibacteriales; family Nocardioidaceae; genus Marmoricola; species Marmoricola sp. RAF53. The sequence continues at coordinate 41,021 of NZ_JBFRDX010000015.1, forward strand.
AGGCCGGGGGTCCCGAGGGCCCTGGCGCGCCTTGCGTGCGGGTGAGCCTCAGCGTCCACTAGCGGGGCGGACCGACGTCCTGGGGTCGTCGGCCCGTTCCGGCAGCCGGGGGGCAAAGAGTCGCCGGATCGTTTCGTGGGGCAGGTGCGGCCGTGGGGGCCCGCACGTGCTCCGCGCAGTTTCTGGGGGCTTCACAGATGAACAACCGCAGGGTCCGGATCACCGCGTCCGTCGCCGCCGCAGCAGTCGCCGCGCTCCTCGCGCTCGGCCCGACCCCGGCGCTCGCCGACGACGCGCCCGTCGACCCGGGAGCGGCCGCCGCCGAGGCGCCCGCCGACTCCGGCACGCCCGCCGACCCCGCCTCCGAGGCGCCCGCGCCGGCGCCGGCCGAGCCGGCTCCCGCGGAGCACCTGGACGACGCCCCGCCTCCGGCCGACACCGCGAAGGCCGACGATCCCGCCCCGCAGCCGGAGCAGACGGACGCGCCGGCGACCGCGCCCGGTGCCCCCTCCACGCCGCGGACGCGCACCTTCGCGGCGAGCGCGCTCGCGCCGGTCGTCAACGCGCTCGCCATCGCCTGCACCGGCGGCCCCAACCCGGTCGTCGGCGGGTTCGAGATCGACGGCAACACCTGCGTCCAGGGCGGCGGTCTCGACTGGGACACCACCGGCTCGATGGTCGAGGACGGGTTCGGCGACAGCACCGGCTTCACCGGCGGCAGCTCGGAGAACGACCCGCCGACCAGCTGGAGCATCGGCGGATCACCGAACGGGAAGAGCGACATCGGCACCGCGTGGGCCCACTCCCGGGTCTCCGGCGGCCAGGTCTACGGCTTCTTCGCCATCACCAACGACTCCACCTCGGGCGGCACCAGCCAGTACGACCTCGAGTACAACCAGCTCGGGCCGACCACCAACGGCGGCGGGAAGCCGGTCCCGAACCGGTCGCCCGGCGACCTGCTCTTCCGGTTCTCCAGCACCGGCAGCGCCGCGATCGTCTTCAGCGACGCGAAGAAGTACACCCTGACCAGCTCGCCGTCGTGGAGCAACGGATCCTGCTTCGCCATCAAGAACACCGCCGCGGGCTGGTGCACCATCCCGATCCCCAGCGGCGTGTTCGCCCAGCAGGTCAACTCCGACGGCACGTTCTTCGAGGGCGCGATCAACATCTCCCTGCTCTTCGGCGCCGGCAACTGCTCCGGCTCCTTCGGGTCGACCTCGATCCGCTCGGTCACCGGCAACTCGTTCGCGACCTCGGCACTCCAGGACTACGTCACGCCGCTCGGCGTGAGCACGCCGTCGACCTGCGGCAAGCTCGTCATCAACAAGCAGGACCTCGCCGGCAACCCGATCGGCCTGGCCACCTTCTCGGTGAGCCCGAACCCGGACCCGACGCTGCCTGACGGCACGCCGTACTCGATCAAGGACAACGACGCGAAGGACAAGTACCCGGCCGTCGGCGTCATCGAGATCAGCCCGGTCGACCCCGACGAGTCCTACACGGTCACCGAGACCGACGCGCCGGCCGGCTACCTGCTCGCCAGCCCGGCTTCCCAGGGCCCGGTCCAGGTCGACCCGAGCGAGATCGAGACCGTCACCTTCAAAGACCCGAAGAGGTGGAAGCCGCTGACGGCCACCAAGACCGCGGTGCCGTCGTACACGGCGACCTACGGCTGGAGCATCGACAAGCAGGTCTCGGCCAACGGCGTCGACGGCTGGAAGTCCGCCACCAAGGACGACGAGCCGCTGGTCAAGAACGTCCCGGGCACCGACCCGAACGCGAACCAGCTCTACTACCGGGTCGCGGTGACCGAGGGTGCCCGCACCACGTCGGCCCACCAGGTCACCGGCAACATCTACGTCACCAACCCGAACGCCGCCGCCGTCACCGCGGACCTGAGCGACGACCTCCCCGGAGCGACCTGCACGGTCGCCGGCTCGGCGACGAAGGAGGTCGCGGTCCCGCCCGGAGGCCCTACCCCGTATCCGTACGTCTGCACGTTCGACGGGATCCCGGCGGACGGCGGCACCAACACCGCGCACGTCACGTGGGACCGCTCTGCCTACCCGCAGGAGCAGTCCGACCTCCTCGGGGGCGACGACTTCCACGTCGACCCGACCGCCGGCTACACCTTCGGCGCCGAGACCACCGCGGTCGACAAGACCGTGACGATCACCGACGACCACCACGTCTTCCCCGGCGGCTGGACGATCACCTGGAACCCGAACGACGGCACCGTGAACACCTCGCCGGTGTACTCGAGCACCGTCGACGTCACCCCGGGCACCTGCTCGGCGGTCCTGAAGAACACCGCCCGGGTCCTCGGCGCCGGGCAGACCGAGATCACCCAGGACTCGGCGTACGGCAAGGTCTGCGAGGGCGCCGACCTGTCGATCACCCGCGTCGACGCCCGCGGCTTCACCCGCACCTACCCGTGGAGCGTGGAGAAGAAGACGACGACGCCCAAGGTCACCGTCGACGGCGGCAAGGCGACCGCGCACTACCAGGTCACCGTCACCGCCGGGGACGGCCTCGACAGCGACTGGGTGATGACCGGCACGATCACGGTCCACAACCCGAACGCCTGGGAGGCCGTGGCCCTGACGAGCCTGCCGGTCACCTACAGCGGCGGCGGCAGCTGCACCGCGACCGGCCCGTTCCCGGCCTCGGTGCCGGCGGGCGGTTCGCGCGACTTCCCGTACACGTGCAACTTCGGCGGCGTGAAGCCCGGCTACACGGGCACGATCAGCGCCGTGGCGAACTGGAACGCCGCGACCGCCGCGACCCCGTCGGACCACGCCACCAGCGACCTCGGCATCACCGAGGCCAACTGGAAGACGACGCTGGTCAACTCCACGGTGGTGCTGCACGACGACAACACCACCCCGGCCGACACCTCCGACGACCAGACCTGGGACCTCGCCTGGGACGCGGTGCACGCGCTTCCCGGCGGCAAGAAGGTCATCGAGTACGACATCGAGATCCCGAACCTGCCCGACGGCGGTACCTGCGGAAACCGCGACAACGTCGTCAAGATCGTCGGCGACGGCGGGGCCTCGCTCGACGCGGACAAGAGCGCCGCGAACAACACCGCCCGGGTCCAGGTCTGCAACCCGCTCGGCCTGAGCATCGCCAGGACCGCGGTCGGTGACTTCACCCGCACCTACCCGTGGACCATCCAGAAGTTCATCGACGGCGACAAGACCTCGCAGAAGGTCGACATCGACAGCTACCAGCACACCTTCGACTACCTCGTGAAGGTGACGCCGGGGACGCCGGTCGACAGTGCGTGGAAGGTCTCCGGCACCGTCACGGTGACCAACGACAACACCGACGCCGGGATCGACCCGATCTCGCTCACCGGTGTCCAGAGCCTCCCGAACATCGGCACCGGCGGCACCTGCACCTACGCGGTGCCCGGGCTGCTCCCGCTGCAGATCGTCTCCGGCGACCACGTCGACATCGGCTTCGAGTGCACCTTCGCGAACCAGCCGACCAAGCCGTACGCCGGCACCCTCGCGGCCAGCGCCACCTGGGGCCAGAGCGGCTCGGCGAGCACGCCCGCCGGCTCGATCAGCTGGCACGCGCCGGCCGAGGTCGACAAGTCCATCGCGGTCTACGACGACAAGACCGACGGTCCGGACGGCGTCCTGCTCGGCAACGTGGCCTGGAACGAGAACGGCACCTCGACCACGTTCCCGTACGCGCTGAAGCTCAGCGTGCCCGAGGAGACCGCGGGCTCGTGCGGGCCGGACTTCGTCAACACCGCCTGGCTGGGCGGCGACGGCAGCGAGCCCACCGACCGCCAGGACAGCACCACGGCGACGATCTGCGTCAACGCGGGCACCTGGACGGTGGCCAAGGAGAACGTCGACGGTGACGGCCCGATCGCGGTCGGCACCGACGTCACCTACCGGCTCACCGCCCACAAGACCGCCGGCGTGGACCCGAAGAACGTCGTCGTCAAGGACGACCTCTCCGCCCTGGTGCCCTCCCTGGACGGCGACCCGCAGTTCACCGCTCCGGACGGCTCGACCGCGGAGTACGACCCGGCGACGCACGTCCTCACCTGGACGATCGCCCAGCTCGGTGCGACCGACGCGACGATGGAATTCACCGTCCACGTGGCGGACGACGCCTACGGGGTCGACCTGCCGAACCTGGTCACCAGCCCGGGCTCGACGAACTGCCCGGACGCCGAGGTGGCGGCCGGGGTCGAGGAGTGCACCACCGACAACGACACCCCGTCGTACACGCTGGAGAAGAGCAGCAGCGTGACCCAGGGTGGCGAGGTGCTGCCGCCGTACCTGGGAGCGCCGGGGACGACGATCACCTACACGCTGACCGTGCACAACGACTCGGACGCGCCGATCAACCCGACGACGCTGCCGGACGCGACCGTGGTCGACGACCTGTCGAAGGTGGTCGACGACGCAGAGCTCCTGACCGACAGCATCGACCCGGCCGACCAGGCCGCCTACGACGCCGCGACCAAGAAGCTCACCTGGACGCTCCCGCCGATCGCGGCCGGGGACACGGTCCAGCTGAGCTACCAGGTCCGGGTGCGGGCCGACCGGTGGGACGAGACCCTCACCAACGTGGCGGTCCCCGGCGACGGCGGCACCTGCCTCGTCTGCACCACCACCGCGGTGACGCCGCCGTCGACGAAGCTGTCGGTGCTCAAGGTCGACTTCGAGACCGGCGAGCGGCTGGCCGGCGCCGAGTTCGCGCTCTTCCACGGCGAGGACAAGATCGCGACGGCCACCTCCGGCGAGGACGGGGTCGCGGTGTTCGACGTCGCGCTCCTGCCCGGCTCGTTCACGGTGACCGAGACGAAGGCGCCGGCGGGCTACGCCCTGCCGGTCGAGGGCGAGGGCTCGGTCACGGTGGTGGTCGACGACGAGAACTTCGTCGCCGGTGGCGTGATGGAGCCGATCACCTTCCGCGACCCGGCCACCGGCCAGATCGCGATCCTGACCAAGGAGGACTACGAGCGCGACCCGGTCACCAACGGCTGGGTGCTCAGCGACGGCGCCGTCGACTTCGGGGACGAGATCCGCTACGTCGTGCACGTGAAGGCGACGGGTACCAAGCTCTTCCACGACGTGACCGTCAAGGACTACGTGCCCGGCTTCAACCCGCTCGACACCACGTCGACCGGGAAGGGTGTGCTGGTCGCCGGGTCCTCGACGTGCACCGGTGCCCTCACCTGCACCAGCACCGAGGACGCGGTCACCGGACTGGTCACCTGGAAGCTGACCACCGCCGGCCAGGAGCCCGGTGACGTCCGTGGCGACGCCACCGGCGCGGTCGAGTTCGTGGTCCGGATGCCGGAGCTGCCGGACGCGCCGGACTTCGGCGTCTCCGGGGTCTACTCGCGGCTGCTGTGGAACGTCGGCTACCTCGACTGGGACGAGCTGGACTTCTCGACCCCGCCGAGCCCGCCGCAGGTCCTCGGCCTCCGGGCCGCGCGCGCCCTCGCGGTCGGGCCGGCGCACCACAGCCTGACCTCCAACGAGGTGACCGACGAGGCCCGGGCGATCGAGCCGGCCGCGCCGGTGGTCGTCGTCGACCCGCCGGGCTCGGGAGGCACCGGCCTGCCGAACACCGGCGGACCCGACCTCTGGATCCTGCTCCTCGGCCTGGGTCTGACCCTGGTCGGCGGGACCGTCGTCCTCGGCGGCAGGATCCCACGACGTCGGAGCTAGCCCCGAGCGCACCACGTCAGGCGTGCCGACACCCCACGGGGCCTGACGAGCGAATGGTGCGTGCAGCTCCGGACACGCGTGCCCGGGCCGACTCCCCCGCCGGTCCGGGCACGTCTGTGTCCGGGTGACGTTTTGTCCCGTTCACCCTGGTTGGGGACGGTCCCTGGACTAGGCCGCGGGACGATCCGGACACCCGGTCTCTTGCCGCGGAACGGGGGGCCGTCGTGGACTTGTCTCCTTGGGGGAGGCGCCAGGTCGGGCCGACTGCGAGCCGGGGCCCGACGGTCCCGGATCCGCACTCGGCCCGACGGGGCGCAGGAGGGGTAGGTGGGCCCCGCTCGCCCAGGGCGGAGGGATTGCTCTTCCTGTACGCCGGCGCCGTGGGTCACGACCCCACTGCTTCCGACGCCCGGGGGCTGGGCATGAACGTCGGACTGCCCGGTGCGCCGGCCCCCTGGCGCATCCGGGGTCCCAGCAGACCGACGACGCCCGGAGACGCGTGTCCGGTGGCCACCGGGCACGCGTCGCCGCGTGTCCGGGGCGTGCGCTCAGTCCGCGGCCGGCAGCGTGATCGTGAAGACCGAACCGCCGCCGTCCGCCGCGGTGTAGTCGACGCGGCCGTCCTGGGCGAGCGCGAGCGTCTGCACCACGTGCAGGCCGAGGCCGGTGCCGGCGGCGCTGGTGCCCGAGGCGCGGGTGAACTCGCGGAACAGCTGGTCGCGGAACTCCGAGGGAACGCCGTCGCCGGCGTCCTCGACGTCGATGGCGACCATGCCGTCCTCCCCGGCCGCGCGGATTCGGACCACCACCGGAGGCCGGCCGTACTTGTGCGCGTTGCCGAGCAGGTTGCCGAGCATCTGGCCGAGCCGGAGCGGGTCCGCGACGACCTTGCGGATGTCCATCACCTCCAGCCGGACGGTCCGGTCGAGGTGCCGGTCGTCCACGGTGGTCTCCACCACCGAACGCGGGTCGGTGATCGTCGGCGCCACCCGCAGCGCGCCGCGCTGGATCTGCGCCGCGGTGAGCAGGTCGGAGGTGATGCTGTCGAGCATCCGGGCCTGGCGGGCGATCGAGGCGACCAGCCGCAGCTGCTGCTCGTCGTCGAGGGGGACCTCGCTGGACGCCTCGGAGATCGTCTCGGCGAGCGCGGACAGCACGGCCACCGGTCCTCGGATCTCGTGGGCCGTGGTGGCGATGGCGGTGCGGAGCACGCCCACCTCGTCCCCGCGCGGCTCGAAGTAGAGGTAGTGCGAGCCGGGGGTGGACCGCACCGTGACCTGGCTGTCCTGCTCGCCGATCCGGGCGTCGAAGGGGCCGTCGTCGAGCCGGGTGCTGGTCGCGAGCAGCTCGGCCAGGGCCGGGGACGCGACCGGCAGCGGCGTCCCGGGCCCGGTCCCGGCCGGGAGCAGGTCCCGGGCGCTCGCGTTCAGCGAGATCACCCGGTACGGCGGGATGCCGTCGACCTCGAGCACGCCGAAGGGCGCCAGGGCGAGGGCGTCGTACCGGGCCGGCGGCACCGTGCCCGGCGACGGAGCGGCCGGGGCGGCGCGGCCCTCCATCACCTCGCGGATCCGGGCGAGCATCCGGTGCAGCGGCATGCCCTTCTGCAGGTACGCGTCCGCGCCGGCGGCGACGGCGCGCTCGGCGAGCTGGAGGGCGTCGAAGCCGGAGAGCACCACGATCTTGGCCGCGGGCACCAGTGCGCGGATCTCCGGGAGCGCGGTCATGCCGTCCAGGACCGGCATCGAGAGGTCGAGGAGGACCAGGTCGGGGAGGGTCTCGCGCACCAGGTCGATCCCGGCCCGGCCGTCGGCCGCCTCGCCGACGACCTCCAGGCCGCCGCGCTGCAGGGCGAGCCGGAGGAGGTCGCGCAGGTCCGCGGTGTCGTCGATGATGACGACCCGCGGCTTCCCCTGCGGCCCGGCGTTCGTCCCGGTGGTCGTCTGGGGGCTCATCTCGGTGCTCACGCCGGAACTCGTCCCGGGCTCACGTCGGGTCGCGGTCGCCGCGGTCGGCGGACCCGTCGAGGTCGGCGGGTGCGCTCCGGACCAGCGCGAGCGGGTCCTTCCCGTTCCCGGGTCCGAGCAGGCCGGTGATGATCCGGCTGGCCGAGTCGATCGAGGAGTCGAGCGCGTCCCGGGCCTTGTCCGCCTGGTCGAGATCGAGCGCCAGCTTCGCGACGACGAGGCCCTGCAGCACAGTGTCGTTGAGCTCGAGCGCCTGCCGCTCGCGCTGCCGCAGGTCCTCGAAGAGCTGGGCGCCGTGCATCAGCGAGGAGTAGTTGCGCCGCAGCGTCCAGTAGTAGATGGCGCAGACGGCACCGACGGCGTCCCAGAGTGCCAGCGGCCAGCCCCAGGCGGTGCGCATGGCGAGTCCCTGGGCGTCGTCGATGCCGAGCGAAGGGAGCAGCATGTGCAGCGCGTGCGCGCCGTGGTGGACCGCGCAGGTGAAGAAGATCGCCGCCGTCGCCGCGCCGAGCGGGTTGGTCCGCAGCTGGTGGCTGCGGGTCAGCGGGACGACGATCGCCGCGGTGATCAGCAGGTAGGCGATCGCGATCAACGCGTTGCAGAACAGTCCGAGACTCCAGGACTCCATCTCAGTACCTCACGATCCGGCCCTCATGATCCGGCCCTCACGATCCGGCCCCGCTCACCGCGAGCAACGCCAGCGCCGCCGCCGAGCCGAGGGCGCCGGTGCGGGCCGTTCCGGTCCAGCGCGACCAGGGCGGCAGCCGGTGCCGGCCGTGGCCGCGGCGCAGGACCGCGGCGCAGCTGAGGACCACGCTCGCCTCCCAGGCCCCGCAGGCCAGGTCCCACGGCCCGACGGCCTCGGGACCGGGGAGCAGCCCGAAAGGCAGCCCGACCGTGCGGGTGACCGCCCAGAGTGTGAGGAACGCGAGGTTGCCGACCACCCCGGCGAGCAGCAGCGGCCGGGTACTGCCCCGGCCGGCGACGACCACCGACCAGGAGATCTGGAAGAGCGCGGACCCGGCGAAGAAGAGGCCGAGCAGCAGGCCCTCGCGCACGTGCGCCGGCCCGACGGCGGCGTGCACGCCGGCGGCTGCCGCCGAGGAGACGACGGCGACCGGCAGGAGCAGCCTGGTCGTGCCGAGCGCGGGCACGGCGATCTCGGGAGACCGGCCGACGTCGAGCCGGCGGCGCAGCTCGGCCACCCGGGCGTCGTGCGGGTCGCGGTGGCGGCTTCGCTCCGGGGTGAACCGCGGTCCGAGCAGCACGGCGACCCCGGCCAGGCCGACCGCGAGCACGGCGTAGTGCACGCCGTGCGCGACAACGTCGGCGCTCGCGGACATCGGCACCACCGGGTTCCCTCCCCCGACCGGCGCGCCTGGGGCGTGCCGGCTCCCCGGCAGGATAGGGCCGATACCGGACCTTTGGGAAGAATGGTCTACCGGGACCGGACCCGCTCGACCGAGATCACGATCGCCACCGAGGCCACGATCACGGCTCCACCGACGAGCACGGCGTGGGTGATCGGCTCGTCGAGGATCAGCGCGCCGAGGACCACGGCGACGACCGGGTTCACGTAGGCGTACGTCGCGACCAGCGAGATCGGCGCGTTGCCGAGCAACCACACGTACGCCGAGAAGGCGATCATCGAGCCGAAGACGACCAGGTACGCCCAGGCCACCCAGGTGTCCGCCGAGTACGACGCCGGGTCGAGCCGCTCGCCGCGCAGGAAGCCCGAGGCCAGCAGGATCAGCCCGCCGATCCACATCTCGTGCACGGTCATGACGAACGCGTCGCCGGGCAGGGTCAACCGCGGTTGCACCCAGGAGCCGAACGCCCAGCAGGTGCTGGCGAAGAGCACGATCAGCGCGGCGTCGAGCGGGACCCGGTCGGATCCACCGGTGCTCCGGCCGGCGAGCACCAGGTAGGCGAGCCCGACGAAGCCGAGCAGCACGCCGACCAGGCTCCACGCCCGGGGACGGTCCCCGGAGAGGAACCGGAAGAGGGCGATCATCAGCGGCGCGATCGCGATCAGCAGCGCGGTCACGCCGGACGGCGCGCCGCGGTCCTCGCCGACCGAGACCAGGCCGTTGCCGAGAACGGGGAGCAGGAGCCCGAGGGTGGCGCAGCCGAGCAGCTCGCGGCGGGTGACCAGCAGCCGCCGGAAGCCGCCGCCGGACCGGTGCAGGAACGCGAGCACCAGCGCGAGCAGCACGCCGGCGGTGAAGTAGCGCGCGCCCATCCCGCTCAGCGGCGGGGCCTCCTCGACGACCACCCGGATGCCGAGGTAGGTCGACCCCCAGACCAGGTAGACGATCACCAGGGCGACCGCGACCATGCCCGCCGACGCGGCCACCCGCTTGGTGGCGGGGGCGGCGGGCGGCGAGACGGTCACCCGGTCACTGTGCCGCAGCCACCGGCCAGGGTGCACCCGGATAACGGCGACGATCACGGTCCTCTCCTCGGACACCCGATTTTCGGATGCCCGATTTTCGGGTGCCCGACTTGATTAGGGCGTCGGCGCTTCCTCTGGGTACCGTGGAATCACTGTGGTCCGCGTCACACCTGAGCACCACCCACGTTCGGGGGAACGGACTGCGATCTACCGACGCCCGGACGGCAACTCCGTCCGGGCCCTGATGGATCTGGAGAGGTGCGTATGACCGAGTACCTGGCGCCGAGCGCCGAGGGCGGCCCCGAATTCGTCCAGCTGCTGACGCCCGAGGGCGACCGGGTGAGCAACCCGGACTACCACTTCGACGGCGGTCCCGACGAGGCGGCCACGATCCGCGGCTTCTACCGCGACATGGTCCTGACCCGCCGGATCGACATCGAGGCCACCGCGTTGCAGCGCCACGGCGAGCTGGGCATCTGGACCCAGCTGCTCGGCCAGGAGGCGGCACAGATCGGCGCCGGCCGCGCGCTGCGTCCGCAGGACTACGTCTTCCCGACCTACCGCGAGCACGGCGTCGCGCTCTGCCGCGGCCTGGACCCGCTCCGGATCCTCGGGCTCTTCCGCGGCGTCGACCAGGGTGCCTGGGACCCGCACGAGCACAACTTCGGCAACTACACGATCGTCATCGGCGCGCAGACCCTGCACGCGACCGGCTACGCGATGGGCGTCCAGCGCGACGGCCTGGTCGGCACCGGCGACCCCGACCGCGACACCGCGGTGATGGCCTTCTTCGGCGACGGCGCCTCCTCGCAGGGCGACGTGAACGAGTCCTTCATCTTCGCCGCGTCGTACAACGCGCCGGTGGTGTTCTTCTGCCAGAACAACCAGTGGGCGATCTCCGAGCCCACCGAGCGCCAGTCCCGGATCCCGCTCTACCAGCGCGCCCGCGGCTTCGGCTTCCCCGGCGTCCGCGTCGACGGCAACGACGTCCTGGCGATGCACGCGGTCACCCAGGCGGCGCTGGAGTGGGCCCGCGAGGGCAACGGCCCGATGCTGATCGAGGCCTACACCTACCGGATGGGCGCGCACACCACCACCGACGACCCGACCCGCTACCGGATGAGCGAGGAGGTCGAGTACTGGAAGCTCCGCGACCCGATCGCCCGGGTGAAGGTCTACCTGACCCGCAACGGACTGGCCGACCAGGACTTCTTCGACGCGGTCGAGGCCGAGGCCGACGAGGCCGGCGCGCGGCTGCGCGAGGGCTGCAGGTCGATGCCCGAGCAGCACGTGCTCGACATCTTCGACCAGGTCTACGTCGAGCAGACCGCCGAGCTCGCCGAGCAGCGCGACGAGTTCGCCGCCTACCTCGCCACATTTGAAGTCGGACACCGCGAAGGAGCGCACCGATGACCAGGATGACGCTCGCCAAGGCCCTCAACGCGGGGATCCGCAAGGCGATGGAGGACGACGCGAAGGTCCTGGTGATGGGGGAGGACGTCGGCAAGCTCGGCGGCGTCTTCCGGATCACCGACGGCCTGCAGAAGGACTTCGGCGAGGACCGGGTGATCGACAGCCCGCTGGCCGAGTCCGGGATCATCGGCACCGCGGTCGGCATGGCGATGCGCGGGTACCGGCCGGTCTGCGAGATCCAGTTCGACGGCTTCGTCTACCCGGCCTACGACCAGATCGTCAGCCAGGTCGCCAAGCTGCACTACCGGACCCACGGCGCGATCAGGATGCCGATGGTGATCAGGATCCCGTTCGGCGGCGGCATCGGCGCGGTCGAGCACCACTCGGAGTCGCCGGAGGCGCAGTTCGCGCACACGCCCGGTCTCAAGGTCGTGACCTGCTCCAACCCGGTCGACGGCTACTTCATGATCCAGCAGGCCATCGCGTCGGACGACCCGGTGATCTTCCTGGAGCCGAAGCGGCAGTACCACGCCGACAAGGCCGACGTCGACGAGAGCGCCACCCCGGCGCCGCTGTTCTCCTCGCGGGTGATCAAGGCCGGCACGGACGTGACCCTGCTCGGCTACGGCCCGACGGTGAAGACCTGCCTGCTGGCCGCCGAGGCGGCCGCCGGCGAGGGCCGCTCGGTCGAGGTGATCGACCTGCGCACGCTGTCGCCGCTGGACATGGGCCCGGTCTACGACTCGGTACGCCGCACCGGCCGCGCCGTCGTCGTCCACGAGGCGCACGTCAACCTCGGCATGGGTTCGGAGATCGCGGCCCGGATCACCGAGCACTGCTTCTACTCGCTGGAGGCCCCGGTGCTGCGGGTGGGCGGTTTCGACACCCCGTACCCGCCGGCCCGGCTCGAGGAGGAGTTCCTCCCCGACCTGGACCGGGTGCTCGATGCCGTCGACCGCAGCATCGCCTTCTGAGAGGACCTGCCTTGTCTGAATACCTTCTCCCTGACGTCGGTGAGGGCCTGGTCGAGGCCGAGATCGTCTCCTGGAAGGTCCAGGTCGGCGACGAGATCAAGATCAACGACGTCGTCGTCGAGATCGAGACCGCGAAGTCGCTGGTCGAGCTGCCGTCGCCGTACGCCGGCACCGTCGAGGCCCTGCTCGTCGAGGAGGGGCTGACCGTCGCGGTCGGCACCCCGATCATCCGGATCGACGACGGCGTCGCGGCCCCGGCCGCCGCCGCTCCGGCTGCCCCGGCCGCCGCCGACATCGGCGAGATCGACCTGTCCAACCCCGCCACCAGCGGCGGTGGCGAGGGGGAGAGCCTGGTCGGCCGGAACAAGGCCGAGCGCGGCCCGATCCGGCGGGCCCGCAAGGGCTCCGCGTCGCCGCGCACCGAGGCCGGCGCCAACACCCAGCTCCAGCTCCAGGGTGCGTTCGCGCCCGGCGTGATCAACACCGGCGACGTGTTCGAGGCCGACGAGCCGGTGGTCCCGGCGACGCCGGCCGCGGTACCGCCGCCGATGGCACCGGTCGAGCAGGCCGCGCTGGCGAAGCCGCCGGTGCGCAAGCTCGCCAAGGACCTCGGCGTCGACCTCGCCGCGTGCCAGCCGACCGGCGCCGGTGGCGTGATCACCCGCGCCGACGTCGAGGCCGCCGCGTCCGGCGGCTACCAGATCCCGTCCCCCGGTGCTGCTCCGGCCGGGTCCGCGGTCCCCGCCGGCGAGCGCTCCTGGCGCGAGCCGATCAAGGGCGTCCGCAAGATGATGGGCCAGGCGATGGTGAGCTCCGCGTTCACCGCGCCGCACGTCACCGAGTGGGTCACGGTCGACGTCACCCGGACCACCGAGTTCGTCGCCCGGCTCCGGTCCCGGCGCGAGTTCGCCGACGTGAAGGTCTCACCGCTGCTGGTGCTGGCGACCGCGTGCCTCAAGGCGGTGCGTCGTACGCCTCTGGTCAACAGCTACTGGGACGAGGCCGCCCAGGAGATCGAGTTCCGCCGTTACGTGAACCTCGGCATCGCCGCGGCCACGCCGCGCGGACTGGTCGTGCCGAACATCAAGGACGCCGACTCGTTGTCGATGCTCGAGCTCGCGGGCGCGCTGGGCGACCTGACCGCGACCGCGCGGGCCGGGAAGACCCAGCCGGCCGAGATGGCCGGGGGCACCTTCACGATCACCAACGTGGGGGTCTTCGGGGTCGACGGCGGTACGCCGATCATCAACCCGGGCGAGTCCGCGATCCTCTGCTTCGGCGCGACCAAGCGGCAGCCGTGGGTGGTCACCGACGCCGACGGCCACGAATCGCTGGAGATCCGCGACGTGGCGACGCTGACGCTGTCGTTCGACCACCGGCACGTGGACGGCGAGAGCGGGTCGCGCTTCCTCGCCGACGTCGCCTCGATCCTGGAGGACCCGGCGGCGGCGCTGTTGTTCTAGTGCGCAGGCACGACCCCTCGTCCGATCGCCCTGTTCCCCCGAACCAGGTGAGCGGGCGAGGGGCCGCGTCGGCCCCTGCGTCCTAGCGGCAGCCCAGGAACTGCGTCAGGTGGCTGCTGTCGGGGCAGGACGTGACGTCACTCTCCGCACCGATTCCCGGACCCGCGTAGCTGCGGTAGAACCCGAGGACCGCGCAGAGGACGAGGAAGAGCGGCAGCCAGAGCCAGGCTGCTTGCGTCTTCCAGTGCGTCGTGTTCACACCCCGTTAACGACGCCGGGGCGGGCGGGGTCACGCGTGTTCCGGCTCCTTGTCCTCGAACCGGATCAGGCCGGCCAGCGTCGGCGTCGGTAGAGACCGGCTCCGGTGACGAAGGCCGCGGCGGCGACGGCGGCCGCGACGTTCGAGCTCGCGGGCGCCAGCAGCAGTGCCCAGTCGCGCGGGGTGCCGGTCGCGTCCCAGCCGAAGGTCCAGATGACCAGGTTGGGGACGATCACGGCCGCTGTGGTCGCCGCCGCGTCGAGTCGACTGCGCAGTGCCAGGACGAGGCCGGAGAGAAGGACCCCGTCGCGGGCCGCGACCGTCGACACCTCGGTGGTGCCCGTGCTCACGAGCGGGACGAGAAACGCAACCGCGAGCCCGACGGCGATCACCGTGGCGCTGCGCAGTCCTGGAGGTCGGCGCTCGAACCACGGATCACCCTCGGGGACGCCGTGGGCGAGGGACACCGCGACGACCAGGGGCGCGACGTACACCAGCGGAACGCCGAGGACATCGGCGAACAGCTGGCCCGGCACCGGTACCAGGCGAGCGCCGAGCCAGAGTCCGCCGAGTCCGACCACGGCCGAGGTGACGAGGTATTGCCCGAGCCGCCGCACCCGGAGCCATCTCCAGACGTGGCTCACGGGAGTGGCGCGGGTTCGCACCGACGACCGGCCTCCGTGGCCGCGACCAGCCATCGGTGGATGGCCGGGTCGTCGATCTCGCGTCCTTCCCACTGGTTGAGCTCCACCAGCGAGCGCGCTGCACTGGCCGGGGCCAGCGCAGGGCCGGCGCCGGGCGCGCGAGTGTTGACAGGGCAGCCGGAGGGGCGGGCAAGGGCCGCCGAGACCAGCGCTGCGGCCACTCCGTCGGAATCGGCACGGGTGGTGGCGAGCAGTACGACGACGTCCGCCCGCAGACGGCTCGACAGGTCGGACGGCGTTCCCCGGCTGTCGCTCTCGGTCAGCGCAGCAGGCAGCGTCAGTCCGGTACCGGCGGTCAACCGTCGGGCGCGGTCGGCCCCGGCACGGAGTGCGGGAAGGATCGGGCGGTGGTCGGGCCAGGTGCAGATGGTCAGGCCGCGGTACCGGTGGCAGTCGAGCACCAGCCGGTCCGAGCGCAGCGTCGTCGCGGGCGTCCAGGAGGTGGCCGCCGAGCAGGCGACGGCAGCCGCGGCCAGGGCCGCGGCCGCGGCGCCACGCCTGAGGATCCCGCTCCACGAGGCGAGTGCGATCAGGAGCACCGTCCCGGCCCAGGCGGCTTGGACACCCAGGCGGCCGGTGCTCGGCAGGGCATCGGACAGGAACAGGGGGTAGTACGGGGCGACGAGCACCTCTGCCGCCGACGAGGGAATGTAGTTCCAGATGACGCCGGCGAGATAGGCCGCACCGGTCACGCACGCTGCCACCCAGGCGGGCGCGCGGAGGGTGCCGAGGCAGCAACCCAGGGTGGTTCCGACGGTGCCCATGGCGAATCCGGTGACGGACATCGACCAGTACAGCGGGACGCCGGCGCGCGCTGCCACGATGCTCGTGGCCGTCCAGAACGATGCCCAGCCGAGCGATGCCAAAGCGAGCGGAGCCGCGAGCGCCGTCAGCGCCCGACGGCACGACTGCGCCCGCGAGTTCCGCAGCGCGAGGGCGTCGCGGCGCGAGGACGGGCCCGTCGAGCGAACGCTGAGGTACCCCGTCAGGACCGTTGCCGGCGTCCACACGAGCGCCGCCAGGGCGGCCTCCGACGAGGCGGCCATCGAGGTGCTCGCCGTGCCGACCTGATCCGCCACCAGGAGCACGAGCAGGACCACCCCCGGGGGTGTCCACCACCGCGCGGTGCTTCGTCGGAGCAGCAGCCACCAGCCAGTCACGGCCGCAAGACCGTCGACGGGTGCGCCGCGCGCGCCAGCGCCGTGTGCAGCTGACCGTCCTCGCTCAGGTCGAGCACGCCCTGCACGGTGCCCTGCCAGGAGATGCCTCGTTCTCCCAGGACGTGCACCCGGTCCGCTGCCTCGAGATCGGACTCGAGGTGGGTGGTGAGAAGCACGATCGTGTCAGGACGCAGGAGTCGACGCAGGCCCCTGATGAAGCCCGCTCTCGCGACGGGGTCCAGCGCGACGGTGGGCTCGTCGAGCAGGACCACTTCGGGGTGGCCCAGGAAGGCGATCGCCAGGTTGACCCGTTGCGTCTCGCCGCCCGAGAGCCGGTCAGCGCGCCGCCCGCCCAGGCAACTCAGGTCCACGGCGTCCACGACCGGTGCGATCGCGGCGTACTCCGCGCCGCGGATCCAGCAGCAGTACCGGAGCAGCTCGTCCACGGTGAGACCGCGAGGCAGTGCCGGTCTCTGCGGGAGCAGTGCGAGCGACGGTTCACCGGTTGCTCCCGGCACGATGCGGTTGCGCAGCTCGGCGTGACTGCCGCGGGTGCGCGCCCTCGGATCGGCAACCGCGGTCAGGATCGCGGACTTGCCGATCCCGTTCACTCCGAGGAGCAGGTTCACCCCGGGACGGAGATCGACATCGATCCGGAGTCGGTCTCCTAGCCGTCGGGCGCCGAAGTCGCGCAGGACGAGCGTCGGCCTTCCGACCTCGGGCACGATCAGGCGTCCCCGTTGGTGCCCTGCCAGATCACGGTGTGGTCGTCCTCGGTGTACGCGCGGACCTCGAAGTCGCGGGCGTGCTGGTCGACCGCGTCGCTCCTGATGCCGTAGGCGCTGGAGCCGCTTCCGCAGGCCTTCGCCACGTCGAATCCGTGGTCAGGTGCGAGCGGGACGTCCCAGTTGCCCCGGAGGCGCGCACAGAACCCGTCCGCGCGGGTGTCCCAGACCCGGCCGGAAAGCACCGTCGTCGTCGAGGAGATGGACACGTCCCCCGCGATCCTGGCGCCGGTCCGTTGGCCGTCGTACCCGACGGCGATCGCCGCGGGAGCAGCGAAGAGGACGAGGCTGGCGGCGACGGAGGTGGTGACGGGGGCACGCAGCACGAGCAGGGTCCTTTCGGGGAGGACCTGGACGGTCCCGTTACCCAGAGGACTCCCGCGACGGTGGATCGCTTACGCTACTTGTCCTTGAACCGGATCAGGCCGGCCAGCGTCGGCATGTACGCCGCCCCGTCGGGGCCGAGGTAGATCGACGCGTAGTGGTTGTTCCACTGGATGCCGTTGCCGGTGCGCTGGCTCCACTTCGTCTCACCGGTGCGGACGTCGAGGGCGGTGAAGAACCAGCTGTCGTCGAGCAGGAACGACTTAGGCTTGGTGTAGAGGTAGACCAGCCCGTTGCCGAGCGAGACCTTCGGGACCGGGGTCGGCGAGATCACCGGGCTGGTCCAGTCGACCTGGCAGGTGTTGTCCGGGTTGAGGCTGACCTTGGCCACGCCGCCGGCGGTGGTCTGGCCGAGAAGCGTGCTCTGGACGCCCTCGTAGCCGTAGTTGTTCTCGACGATCACCGAACGCGGGCCGCCGGGTACGCCGCCCGCGTAGCCGAGGCTGTTGTCGGTGTCCGAGGCGCCTGCCTTGAAGACCGGCACCTTGCAGAGCAGCCGGTCGCCGTCGCCGCCGTTGCGGCGGTAGAAGAGGACGTTCATCCGCGGTTCGGCGTTGTCGGTGATGACGACGAGGTCGTCGCCGATCACCGTCGGCGTGGTGCCCGAACCCTGGGAGAGCTGGCCCGGCTTCTGCTGCGTTCCGCGGTCGTAGGTCTCGGACCAGCGGACCTTCGGCTGGCCGGTGGCGTCCGCGTCGACCGCGTAGAAGGTGTGGTCGGTGACGATGTAGATCGCGCCGGACTCGTCGCCCGCGATGGAGTTGTAGATGCCTTCGCCGTCGGGGAACTTCATCGTCTTCACCGCACCCGTGTCGGGGTCGATGACGCCGACCCGGCCCTGCTGGGTGACGAAGAAGATCCGCCCCGACCAGTCCGGCAGGGTGGCGATCAGGCAGTCGCCGTCGGGGACGGCGCCGGCGACGTCGTACGCGCCGAGCTTGGTGAAGCCGCCGGTGTCGACGCGGACCTTCCAGACCTGCTTGCTGACGGTGAGCACGTAGGCGACGTCGTGGTCGTCGAGCGAGAAGTAGGTGCCGCCGCACATGTCGGTGAACGGGTTCTGCAGGGTGAGCAGGTTGCGCTGGGAGGTGGTCAGGTCCGACCCGATCGTCTGCAGCGTGGTCGGGTCGATCAGCCGCATCTTGAAGCCGGTGAGGTCGCCGCAGAGCCCGACGATCCGGCCGCGGGAGTCGAAGGCCATGGTCGCGCACTCGGAGACGCCGTACGTCGCGGACCGGACCTGGAGGTTCCTGCCGAGCGGGCCGCTGACCTCGTAGGCGTCGGAGGCGTAGGCGTCGTTGTGCATCGAGTTGGTGCCGTTGGCCGACAGGTGCGGGTTCTGCTTGATCGGCTCGTGGGGCAGCGGGTTCGCGGTCGCCGGGGTGCCGCTGAACGACGACGTGAGGAAGTCGGTCGGCAGCGACGGGATCGGCAGCAGGCCGTTCGCGGACGCGTACTGGATCGGCACCAGCGAGAGCAGCGCGGCGAGGACGGTCAGGGCGATCAGGCGAGCGCGGGTCATGTGTTCTCCAACGGCCGGGAGCCCGGCAGGGTACGGATTTCTAACAAAGTCCGTTGATAGTAGCCGCCTCAGCTGCTCGGGAAGGTGGTCTTCTCGGTGCTCCGCGGCGGCTCGACGTTGAGGATGGCGTCGGTGCCGCCGTCGACCAGGATCATGTTCCCGACCAGCAGGCTGGACTCGTCGGAGAGCAGGAACGCGATCAGCGCCGCCACCTCCTCCGGCCGGCCCGGGCGGCCGAGCGCGTTCGGGTACATGTCCGCGAACGGCCCGAACACCGGGTCCTTGCGGAGCTCGTCGGTCATCGGCGTGCTGATCAGGCCGGGCGCGATCGAGTTCACCCGGATGCCGGCGCCGGCCCACTCCGGCTTCACGCCCTCGCGGCGCGCCCAGGTCGCCAGCGCGAACTTCGAGGCCGGGTAGACGTTGACGGCCTCCTGCTCGGCCGCGGCCGCGCGCGCGGCCGCCTCGTCGCCGGCCAGGCACGCGTCGACCGGGCCCTCGGGCCAGCCGGGCTGGCAGGTGACCGAGTTGGACGCCAGCAGGACGACGGACCCGCCCCCGGCGCTGGCCAGCAGGTCGCGCAGGCCTTCGACGAGCGCGATGGCGCCGAAGTAGTTCACCGAGATCAGCAGCGCCGGGTCGGTGCCGGTGTACCCGGCGATGCCCGCGCACGGTACGACGCCGTCGATCCCGTCCGGGGCCAGCTCGCGCACCCGGGCGACCGCGTCGGCCCGCCCCGCGGGGGTGCTCAGGTCCGCTTCGACGTCCGCCTTCGCGAGGTCGACCCCGATCACCCGGTGACCGTCCCGCTCCAGCCTGTCCTTGGTGGCCGCCCCGATCCCGGAGGCGGCGCCGCTCACGACGTAGGTTCTCACCGCGCTATTGGAACTGAAACGCGTTCTATTTGTCGAGGGCTGGTCCGGGGCTACGCCGGCGGCGGGGTCGCGAAGCGGAGCGACCGGACCGCCCGCAGCGCCGACAGGTCGGCGTGGGCCAGCGCGGCGAGCTCGTGCTCCAGCACCGCTCCGAGCCGGTGGCAGAACGCCTCGGCCTCGTCGGCCGCGTCCGGGTGCTCGGCGACGATCCGGTCCACGACGCCCGCGGCCTGCAGGTCGAGCGCCCGGATCCGCTGGGCGCGGGCCATCTCCGGGGCGTGCTCGGTGTCACGGTGCACGATCGCGCTCGCGCCCTCCGGCGGCAGCGGCGACAGCCAGGCGTGCTGCGCGGCCACCACCCGGTCCGCCGGCAGCAGCGCCAGCGCGCCGCCGCCGTTGCCCTGGCCGAGCATCAGGCACAGCGTCGGCGCCTCCAGCGAGACCAGGTCGGCCAGGCTGCGCGCGATCTCGCCGGCCAGCCCGCCCTCCTCCGCCTCCGGGCTCAGCGCCGCCCCCGGGGTGTCGATCACGGTCAGCAGCGGGATGCCCAGCTCGACCGCCAGCCGCATCCCGCGACGCGCCTCGCGCAGCGCCCCCGGCCCCATCGGCCGGTCGCTGGTCTGGCCGCGCCGGTCCTGGCCGAGGAAGACGCACGGGGAGTCGCCGAACCGCGCCAGCGCGATCATCAGACCCGGGTCCGCCTCGCCCTGGCCGGTGCCGTTGAGCGGTACGACGTCGGAGGCGGCGTACCGGAGCAGGCGGCGTACGCCGGGGCGGTCCGGACGCCGCGAGCGCAGCACGGCGTCCCAGGTCTCGACCTCGCCGACGGGCTCGTCGACGGGCCCGGGTCCGGACTCCGGGCCGGACTCTGGTCCGGACTTTGGGCCTGGCTCCGCCGGCCGGGCCAGCAGGATCGAGAGCGTCCGGTCGAGCAGGGCGGCGATCCCGGCCGGTTCGACGACGCCGTCGATGATGCCGTGCGCGTAGAGGTTCTCCGAGGTCTGCACGTCATCCGGGAACGGCTTGCCGTACAGGGCCTCGAAGACCCGCGGCCCGAGGAAGCCGACCAGGGCGCCCGGCTCGGCGACCGTGACGTGCCCGAGCGAGCCCCACGACGCCATCACCCCGCCGGTGGTCGGGTTGCGCAGGTAGACGAGGTACGGCAGCCCGGCGCTCTTGTGGGCCGCGATCGCCGCCGAGATCCGGATCATGTGCACGAACGCCGGGGTGCCCTCCTGCATCCGGGTGCCTCCGCTGACCGGCGCGGCCACCAGCGGGATCCCCTCGGCGGTGGCCCGTTCGATCGCCGCCACCAGCCGGGTCGCCGCCGCCTGTCCGATCGACCCGGCCAGGAAGGAGAACTCCCCGACGAGCACCGCGATCCGGCGGCCGTGGATCCGGCCCTCGCCGGTGAGCACCGACTCGTCGGACCCGGACTTCTCCCGGGCGGCCTCCAGGTCGGCGGCGTACGACGCCGCGATCGCGCCGTAGACCGGCGGGGCGTCCCAGCCGGCCCAGGAGCCGTCGTCGAGGACGAGGTCGATCAGGTCGCGGGCGCTGAGTCTGACGCTGGGTCGGGGCACCGTCGGATCCTACGAGGCCGGGCGGTCCTCCAGGACGGGCGTTCCGCGCCGCCACCAGGCCGCCACGGGTGTGCTCGTGTGCCCCTCCCGGATCAGCGCGTCCAGGGAGCAGGCGCCGGCCATCCCGAGCAGGTTCACGGCCAGTGCGCGGACCGAGGCGTCCGGGTCCGCGCGCGCCACCTCGACCACCTGCTGCGTGGCGGTCTCCGGCAGTCCGGTGGCGACGCCGCTGAGCGCCACCAGCGACCGGCCGCGGACGCGGGCCTCCGGGTGGTGCAACGCCCAGGCGAGCACCGGCGCGACGACCTCGCTGGGCGGCCGCAGGTCCGCGACCAGGGTCAGGCAGCGTCCGATCGTGCCCGGGTCGAGCTCACCGGCGGCGGCCACGACCGCCGCGGGCAGGCTGTGGGCGTAGGGGCTGGCCCCGAGCAGTACCGAGGCGAGGTGCCGCCGTTCGCCGTGGACGTGGAACAGGGCCTCGTGCACAAGCGACGCGAGCATCGGGTCGGAGTCGTGGGAGACCGAGATGCCCTGCGGGTCGGCGATCCGCCGGCAGATCGCGGCCGTCACGCGGCGGGCCCGCTCCGGGCTGGTCAGCTCGCCGTGCTCGAGCACGAGCCGGGCCTCGTGCTGCGCGCCGGCCGGGATCCGGGCCAGCAGCGCCGCCTGCGGTCCGGGCGGGAGCGCGGCGATGATGTCGAGGGCCTGTGTCGGGATCCCCGGTCGGCCGCGGCCCCGGAACAGCTGCCCGAGGTGCGCCAGCAGCAGGTCGGTGCAGGAGTCGCTGAACAGACCGCGGGCCAGCCGGACCGGGATGATCTGCGAGGCGGCCTGCCGGAGGGCGCCGGGCGCGGCGAGCATCTCCACGAACAGGCGGTTCACCTCGTGTCCGGGGACGTTGCGCAGCGGACGGGTCGCGAAGGCCAGGTTCGGTGCGCCGCAGGTGCTCGCCAGGTCGCGGATCGCCGCGAGCATCGCGCGCCCGCCCTCGGGGTGCCGCAGCACCGCCTCCGCGGTGACCTGGCGGCGCAGGTGCGCGATCCCCGTCGAGCGGACCAGCTCGTCGAGGAGCTTCGCGCACAGGTCTGCCCAGACCGGCGCGGAGAGGTAGAGCTGGCGGTGCTGCTCGAGCGCACCCGCGAGACGCATCCAGTCGGTGCCGTCGTGCTCGCAGGCCGCGATGGCCGCGAACAGCCCGTCGAGCCGGCCGCCGTCGGTCTCGTACCCGGCCGCCAGCTCCAGGCGCGGCGCGGCGGCGTCGGGGTCGAGCGAGCGGCGTACCTGGTCGGCGAGCAGCTCGTAGCCGCCGGCGGGGGTGCCGAGGACGCACTCGTAACCGAAGAACGCCCGCCCGGGCAGCTGCATCGACCCGGACTCCCAGCGGCTGATCCGGCTCTGGTCGGCGTTGACACCGACCTGGACGAGCGCGCGCCCGAAGGCCTCGCGGTTCAGGTGCTCGGGACGGCCGGAGTGCAGGCGGGAGAGCGCGAGCAGCCAGGAGAGCCGCGGTCGGGAGTCCACGACGAGCCCGGTCCGGGGCGCCCGGTCGGTGGGCAGCCGGAGCGGCCGGCCCCGTCTGCTGCGCGGCGTCGTGAGTGCGGTGGTGAGCTCCACGCGGGCCCTTCTCTCGGGTGCGCCGGTACGTCCGGCACGCAGATCATCAGGGGTGGCGGCCAAACTGAAAGACGATCTGGTCAGATATGACGTGGACGGAGGCCGCCGGTAGTCCGATCGGGCTATGAATCCGCGCGCCGGGTCAGCGACTTCTCGAACAGGGCGACGGTGTGGTCACCGTGGTCACCGGCCTGCTGCCTGCCGACTTCGACGTAGCCGCGGGCGCGGTGGAAGGCCAGCGACGGGTCGTTGGGCGGGTCGACGTTGACCTCGAGGCAGAACACCGGCGCGCGGGTCGCGGCATCCGCCTCCAGGGCGTCGTACACCCGGGTGCCGAGGCCGGACCGCCGCACCGTCGGGTCGACGACGATCCGGTCGAGGTAGACGAAGGACGGGTTCCGGGCCGCGAACCAGCGGTAGTTCTCCGAGTCGTACGCCGACCCGGGGCCGAACGTCAGCACGAAGCCGACGTCCCGGCCCTCGTGGGTGAGGACCGCGGCGGTCTCGGTCCACCCGAGCAGCGCGGCCAGGCGGGCCTCGTCCAGCGGCGCGAGCAGCTCGACGTGCGCCTGGTTCCACGCCAGCACGCGCGCGTGGTCGGCCGGGGTGATCGGACGGAGGACCTCCCCGGGGACGCTCACGGGTACCGGATCCCGGTCGCTTCCTCGCTGAGCGACCAGAGCCGGCGCTGGGCGTCCTCGTCGTACGCCAGCCGGCGGGCCTTGACCACCCGCGGGTAGCCGCGCATCTGCGCCGGCCCGTCCGGGCCCACGTAGGTCGATCCGGGCAGGTCCGCGGTCGCCGCCATCATCGTCGGGAGCGCGCCGAGCTCGGCGCGCTGGCCGAGCAGCGTCGTCGCCGCGGTCATGATCGAGCCGCCGACGCCGCCGGTCTTGCCGACCAGCTCGGTCGCGGAGTAGCCGGGGTGCGCCGCCAGGGCGGTGACCGGCAGGCCGGCCGCGCGCAGCCGGCGGTCGAGCTCGAAGGTGAACATCAGGTTCGCCAGCTTGGAGGCGCCGTACGCGCCCCACTTGGAGTAGCGGCCGGTGTGCTGCCGCGGGTCGCCCAGCGGGGCGCGCCGGGCCAGGCGGTGCGCCTGGGAGGCGACCGCGACGACCCGGCCGCGGCCCGAGGCGACCAGCTGGGGCAGCAGCAGCCCGGTGAGCAGGAACGGGCCGAAGTGGTTGGTGCCGAGCTGGCGCTCGAACCCGTCGACGGTCGCCGCGTACGGCAGCGCCATCACGCCGGCGTTGTTGACCAGCAGGTCGAGCGGGCCGATCTCGGCGGCCTGGGCCGCGCCGCGGCGTACCGAGGCGAGGTCGGCCAGGTCGATGATCACCGGGTGCACCTTGGCGTGCGGGATCTCGGCGGCGAGCCCGGCGACGGTCGCGTCGAGCTTGTCCGCGGACCGGGCGACGAGCACCACCTCGGCGCCGGTCCGGAGGAGCTCGCGCGCGGTCTCGGTCCCGAGCCCGGCGGTGACGCCGGTGACGAGGGCACGCGTGCCGCTCAGGTCCGGTACGTCGGCCAGGGTCCAACGGGTGCGGGTCACGGGGTCACCGCCAGGTTGCTCAGCACGGCGCGGCCGAGCGCGGCGTCGCCGTCGTACGTCGGCTCCGTGGCCTCGACCGGGCGGCGCCCGCCGGCGAGCACGACGAAGTCCTCCGGGCTGAGGGTGATCAGCACGGTCGGGTCGGCGAGCTGCTCGACCGCGGTGGCGCGGCCGTCGTCGCCGATCAGGACCGACCAGGAGTGCGCGGTGCCGGTGACGTCCAGGCGGACCGAGGTGCCGGCGGCCGGGGCGACCCGCTTCCCGAGCACCATCGGCAGCGCGCGGCCGAGCCGGGCCAGGGTGTGGTCGGCTGCCGGGGCGTCGTACCCGCCGGGGCGGCCGGTCGCTCGCCGGACGTCCTGCTCGTGCATCCAGACGTCGAGCGGCCGGTTGTTCAGCAGGGTGTCGTTGTTCCAGCCGATACCGGCCGGCGTGCGCGGCGGGGCGGCGGCGCCGTCGGTGGGCGGGTCGGCCCGGAGCTCGGCGAGCCGGGTCGCCGCGGCGGTCTCGATCTCGTCGGCGAGCTCGGGCAGGCCGCGGCCGCGGCGGGCGAGCACGCCCTGCTCGGTGTACAGGCCGCCGAGGTCCTTGATGTGCGGCGCCTCGGCCACCTCGACCGTCTCCTCGGGCGCGCCGGCGAGGACGGCCTCGAGGTGCGCCGTGTGCGCGACGTTGTCGCGGACGCTCCAGCCGTCGAGGTCCGTCGGCAGGTCCCACTGGTCCTCGGGGATCTCGCGGGCGAGGGCGACGAACTCGGCGATCGCGGAGCGCCAGGTCTCCACGAGGTCGGCGAGGCGGGAGGCGTCGGCTGGTCCTGAGGAGAGCCGTCCCGGCTCGTCTCGAAGGGTCATGCCCGCAGCATAGGTGTCCGTGGACGCGCCGGGCCGGGCGGTGAGAGATAAAGTATAGTAAGCCGCTAGACTTAAATGAAGTACCCACCGACAGGAGCACTCCCATGGCCCACGTCCTCGCCGTCTCCGGCAGTCCGATGGAGGTGTCGCGCAGCGCGGTCCTGCTCGGCCACGTCACCGGCCTGCTCACCGCGCAGGGCCACACCGTCGACGTGCTGCGGATCCGCGACCTGCCGGCGCAGGCCCTGCTGCACGCCGAGTTCGGCGACCCGGCGATCGTCGACGCGACCGCCCGGCTCGACCGTGCCGACGGCGTGGTCGTCGCGACCCCGGTCTACAAGGCCGCGTTCTCCGGGCTGCTCAAGACCTGGCTCGACCTGATGCCGCAGTTCGGCCTCGCCGGCAAGGCGGTGCTGCCGCTCGCGACCGGCGGCAGCGTGGCGCACGCGCTCGCCCTCGACTACGCCCTGCGTCCCGTGCTGACCTCGATGGAGGCGCGGCACGTCGTCAACGGGTTCCTCGTCCTCGACCGGTTCATCGAGTCGCCGACGCCGCTGGAGCCGTCCCCGCTGGACGCGCCGGTCAACATCGACGCCCAGGCCGCCCCGGCGCTGAGCCGGGTCGTCGAGGCCTTCCTCGAGGCGCTCGAGGGGAGCTCGCGGCTGCGCCGCCCACAGCCGGCCGCCTGACCGGACGCTCAGGCCCGGTCGCCGCGGTGCCGCCGGGCGTTGACGAGCAGTCCGACCGCCGCGACCGCGACGCCGAGCACGACGAGCGTCCAGCCGAACGGCTCCGACTCGTCGGGCAGCCAGCCGAGCCCGGCGACGAACGCCAGGCCGGCGAGCACCAGCACGGTTCCGATCCCCAGGCCCACGCGCGCTCCTCCCGACGTCCGGCCTCCAGGCTAGGGGATAGCCCCGGGGCAGCACCGGGTAGTTTCTCGCTGTGGCCACGACGTACCGGCGGTTCGTCGCCCTCGGCGACTCGCAGACCGAAGGACTCAACGACGGTGACGACCTCACCGGCGTACGCGGCTGGGCGGACCGGTTCGCGAGGCTGCTCGCCGAGACCACCAGTCCCGACCTGACCTACGCCAACCTCGCGGTCCGCGGCTGCCGGGCCCGGCACGTGCGCGAGGTCCAGCTTCCGGCGGCGCTCGCGCTGGAGCCCGACCTGGCCGTCGTCGTGGTCGGGATGAACGACGTGCTGCGCCACGACTTCGACCTCGACGCGACCGTCGAGCACGTCGAGGCCACGATCGCCGCGCTGACCGGGACCGGCTGCCGGGTGCTCACGATGACCTTCCCGGACGTGGCGATGATGCTGCCCGTGATGCGCTGGCTGCGGCCGCGCGAGGCCGAGCTCAACGCCCGGCTGGTCGCGCTCGCCGCCCGGTACGACGTCGACGTGCTCGACCTGTTCTCCCTCGAGCTGGCGGCGGACCCGGCGATGTGGAGCCACGACCGGATCCACGGCAGCGTCCTGGGGCACACCAGGATCGCCGCGGCGATGGCCGAGCTGCTGGACCTGCCGGGGAGCGACCACTCGTGGGCCGACGTGGACGGGGTGCGCGCCTCGCGGCTGACCGTCGTACGCCGGGACGCGTGGTGGCTCGCGACGTTCCTGATGCCGTTCCTCTACCGCCAGCTCCGCGGCCGCGGTCCCGGGACCGGGCGGACCGCCAAGCGGCCGGCGCTGCTGCCGGTGCTCGCGTCCGGGAACGACGAAAGGGGTTTCGAGACAAGCGCCGGAGCGCCTTCCTCCACCACCGGTGGTTGAGGAAGGCCGCCAGGCCCGTCTCGAAACCCCTTCGAGCGTCAGATCAGGCGGTGCTGATTCAGAAGCTGCTCTCGTCGAGCTCCATGATCGCCAGGTCGGTCGCCTCGGCGATCGCGACCTCGGCGGTCAGCTTCGGCAGGTTCTCGCGGGCGAAGAACTGCGCCGCCGCGACCTTGCCCTCGTAGAACGCCTTGTCCGCGGGGGAGACCTCGCCGGCGAGCTTCTCCAGCGCGACCTCGGCGCCGCGCAGCAGCAGCCAGGCGCAGACGACGTCGCCGAGGACCATCAGCAGGCGGCTGGTGTTCAGGCCGACCTTGTAGATGTTCTGGATGTTGCCGCCCTCGGCCGACTCGTCGGCGCTCATCAGGGTGTTGATCATGTTCCCGACGAACGCACCGGCGTCCTCCAGGCCCTTGGCGAGGAGCTCGCGCTCCACCTTGAGGCGACCGTTGCCGGCCTCGCTCTTGATGAAGGCGTCGATCTCGTTGTTGATGTGGGTGAGCGCCTTGGCCTGGTCCTTGACGATCTTCCGGAAGAAGAAGTCCTGGCCCTGGATCGCGGTGGTGCCCTCGTAGAGAGTGTCGATCTTGGCGTCGCGCACGTACTGCTCGATCGGGTACTCCTGGAGGAAGCCCGAGCCGCCGAGGGTCTGCAGCGACTCGGTGCCGAGCAGCACCCAGGAACGCTCCGAGCCGTAGCCCTTGACGATGGGCAGCAGCAGGTCGTTGACCCGCTCGGCCAGCTCGTTGCGCTCGCCGTCGTGCTCGGCGAGCTGGATCTGGTCCTGCCAGGACGCGGTGTAGAGCACCAGGGCGCGCATCGCCTCGGCGAACGCCTTCTGGGTCATCAGCGACCGGCGGACGTCGGGGTGGTGCGTGATCGTGACGCGCGGGGCGTCCTTGGCCTGGTTGGTCAGGTCGCCGCCCTGGACGCGCTCCTTGGCGTACTCGAGCGCGTTCAGGTAGCCGGTCGACAGCGTCGCGATGGCCTTGGTGCCGACCATCATGCGGGCGTTCTCGATGACCTGGAACATCTGCGCGATGCCGTTGTGCACCTCGCCGACGAGCCAGCCCTTGGCCGCCTCGCCGCCGCCGACCTGCGGGTCGCCGAAGGTGACCTCGCAGGTGTTGGAGACCTTGATGCCCATCTTGTGCTCGACGTTCGTGACGTAGGCGCCGTTGCGCTCGCCGGTCAGCTCGCCGGTCTCGTGGTCGAAGTGCCACTCCGGCACGATGAACATGCTCAGGCCCTTGGTGCCCGGGCCGCCGACGCCGTCGATGCCCTGCGGGCGGGCCAGCACCAGGTGGATGACGTTCTCGGTCATGTCGTTGGTGGCCGAGGTGATGAAGCGCTTGACGCCGGTGATGTTCCAGGAGCCGTCCTCGTTGAGGGTGGCCTTGGAGCGGCCCGCGCCCACGTCGGAGCCGGCGTCCGGCTCGGTGAGGACCATGGTGGCGCCCCACTGCTTCTCGACCATGACCCGGGCGATCTGCTTGTCGCGGTCGGTGCCGTTCTTGTGGACCACGCCGGCGAACGACGGGCCGGCGGCGTACATCCAGATCGGCGCGTTGGCGCCGAGGATCAGCTCGCCCATGGCCCAGACGATCGACGAGGGGGCCGGCGTGCCGCCGAGGTCCTCGTTGATCTGGAGGCGCCAGTACTCCGACTCCATGTAGGTCTGGTAGCTCTTCTTGAACGCCGCCGGCAGCGGAGCGCTGTTCGTCGCCGGGTCGAAGACCGGCGGGTTGCGGTCGCTGTCCTCGTACGACGCGGCCAGGTCCTCACGCGCCATCCGGTCCATCTCGCTGAGGATGGTGCGGGCGGTCTCGCCGTCGATCGCCTCGAACGGACCCTTGCCCAGCAGCTCGTCCCGGTTCAGCACCTCGAAGAGGTTGAACTCGATGTCGCGCATGTTGCTCTTGTAGTGGCTCACAACCCACCCTTTTCGTTCTCGGATGTCATGACCGCAGGTTACTTACTGGTCAGTAACAACAAGTATGCGCCGAGTTCGTTGACCGTGCAAGCAGAACGCGTTGTGACCCAGAACCCACGCGGGTCAGTCGCCGGCGGTGAGTTCCGCGAGCCGGCGCTTGTGCTTGCGGCGCTTGCGGTCCAGGTCCGCGTTCTCGGCGCGGAGCCGGGCCACCTCGGCCCGGAGTCGCTCGACCTCGCCCGTGGTGGCCGCCAGCAGCTCGGCCAGCGCCTCCCACTGCTCGGCGCCGGACGGGACCACGGCCTCCGCGGACGCGGTGATCAGCGACCCGTGCGCGTCGAAACCACGGTCGGCGACGAGCTTCGCCCAGCGGGTGGTGATGTCCAGGACCCGCTCGGCGTCGAGATCGGCTGCCAGCGCCGGCGGCACGTAGCCCTCCGGCCGGGCCACGTCGGTGACCCCGGCGAACGAGGTGAGCGCGCTCCACAGGCCGTCGGCGTCACGCGGCGCGGCGACCACGTGCACCCGGTCGGCGTGGAACGCCCGGGTCCACAGCGGCAGGATCCGGTCCAGGTCGTGGCCGACCCAGAACTCCTCGGCCTGCCAGTGCGACCGCACCGGGTCGAGCAGGCGGTCGGCGTACCTGGTCAGCGACGTGGTGCTGCCCTGCTGGAGACCGGCCTGCCACGCCGAGTAGACCTGGGTCGGCAGGTCGCGGACGAGCAGCACCAGGTGCACCTCGAGGTCGCGCAGTCCGGCGAGCCGCAGCGCCACCTTCGCCTGGTCGGCGCGGGCGATCCCCGGCGTGCTCAGCAGCGAGACGCCCTTGTGGGCCCAGATCTGGTCCTCGATCTCGTGCCAGGCCCCGGAGGGGACCGCGACGCCGTGCTCGGCCAGCTCCGGTCGGGCGGCCTGGAGGGCGGTGGCGAGGAACTCGGTCCCCGGGTCCGCCGGTCCGATGTGCCAGATGACTTTCCGTCGTGCCATGCCCCGAGCGTGAACCGCGGGAGTGGCCGGGCGGTGAACGCCCGGTGGACTCAGGCGTGAGCGGCGAGGAACGGCAGGATCAGCGCGTTGACCGCCTGCGGTGCCTCCAGCGTGCTCACGTGGCCGACCCCGGGCAGCGTCTCCAGCCGGGCGCCGGGGATCGACGCGGCGATCCGCTTGGCCTTCGCCACCGGCGTGGCGACGTCCTCGGCCCCGACGATGACGAGCGTGGGGGCGGTGATCGCGCCGATCTCGTCGTGGACCGGCTCGCGGTCGACGACCCCGAGGATCGCCTGCTTCGTGCCGCGCCGCGGCTGTCCGCCGAGCTCGCCGACCCAGGTGGCCACCACGTCCTTGCCGGCCGGGGTCCTCAGGAACGCCGGGGTGAACATGATCGGGGCGACCTGGCCGAGCAGCGGCTTCAGGCCGACCAGCCCGTAGATCGTCCCGAGCAGCCGGTACTTCTTCACCTTGTCCGGGTCCTCGGGGCCCGACGAGGTGTCGATCAAGGTCAGCGTCCGGACCAGGTCCGGCCGTCGGGCGGCGAGCCGCAGGCCGACGAAGCCGCCCATCGACAGGCCGAGGTAGTGCACCGGCCCGACGTCGAGGTGCTCGATCACACCGACCAGGTCGGCGTACAGGGAGTCCATGTCGGCGCCGCCGGGAACCGCCGGGGTCGCGCCCTGGCCGCACCAGTCGACCGTCACGCACCGGTACGACGCCCGCAGCGCGGCCACCTGCTCGCGCCACATCGACGTGCTGAACAGCAGCCCGTGCCCCATCACCAGGACCGGGGCGTCCGGGTCGCCCGCCGGCGTGCCGGTGTCCTCGATGTTGACCTGCTTGCCGTTGACCTGGATCAGAGTCATGGGCGGGAACGTAGCAGCGGTCAGTCGACCCGCGCGGAGACCCACTCGACCAGCGGCTTCATCGCCCGCCAGTCCTGGCGGACCGCGTCGACCAGCTCCGGGGAGTGGATGACCTTGTCGAAGCCGTAGGGGCGGCCCACGGTGATCGACTTGTACCGGAGCAGCTCGATCCGCGGGTGGTCGGCGTCGTACCCGCGCGGGGAGGTCTTGAGCCTGTCGCCGCCGACCTCGAACCCCTTCCTCTCCAGAGTCGCCAGGATCCTCCCCAGCTCCTTGCCGGTGGCCTCGTGGTCGATCGACTCCCGGATCCGGGCCAGGTTGGCGCCGCCGGCCTCGTAGAAGCCGCCGCCGCTGCGCACCCCGCGCGCCGAGATCTCGACGTACCAGCCGACCGCGGGACCGGCGGCGACGAACGCCCCCTGGTGCGTCTTGTACGGCGTCTTGTCCTTCGCGAACCGCACGTCCCGGTACGGCCGGAACACCTTCGCGGCCCCGAACTCCTCGGCCAGCGCGTCGGTGAGCGCCGTCATCGGCGCTTTCACCGCGTCCGTCCAGACCTGCTTGTGCGCTTCCCAGTAGGACTTGGTGTTGTCCATCTCGAGGTCGTCGTAGAAGTCGAGGGCCGCCTCGGGGAAGCCGGTGAACTCGGTCATCCCGCGAGCCTAGCGAGCAGGTCAGCGGCTGCGGACGGGCGCCGAGAAAGCGCCGTAGCCCTTCCGGTCGTGCGCCCGCTGTCGTCGAACGACCACAGCAGGTCGGTGATCTCGAGGGGGCGTGCGCACGGGACGAAGTCAACCGCACGGGAGGAAAGCTGGAGCGGATGACGAGACTCGAACTCGCGACATCGACCTTGGGAAGGTCGCGCTCTACCAACTGAGCTACATCCGCGTGCGGCCCTCGCGGACCGACGTGGAGAGATCGTAGCCGACTCCGATCACGATCCGGGATCGCACCCGGCGGCTTGTGCCACTTGGCAGACTGTTCACCGGTCCCGATGCGGAAGCGTGAGCGGGCCGTCCACCTACTTCCTCCGGAATCGAGTTCCTCATGCTGCGCAGTCCCTCCCTCCGCCGGACCGTGCCGGTCGCCCTGCTGGCGGCCGGTGCCCTCCTGCTCGCCGGGTGCGGCAGCGACGGCAGCAAGGACGGCAAGGACAGCAAGGACAGCAAGGACAGCAAGGACGCCTCGTCGAAGGCGTCGGACACCGCGAAGGCGAGCGGCTGCGACATCAAGTCCGGTGACGCCAGCGACGCCGTCAAGGTCACCGGCGAGTTCGGCAAGACCCAGACCGCGACGTTCGAGAAGCCGCTCAAGGCCGACGAGCTGCAGCGCACCGTCGTGACCAAGGGTGACGGCGCGACCACCGCCGACGGCGACGAGGTCGACACCATCGTCAGCGCCTACCTCGGCGGCGACGGCAAGTCGCTCGGCACCCAGCCGCTGTCCCTCACGGTCGGCGACG
Source organism: Marmoricola sp. RAF53 (assembly GCF_052114005.1). Lineage (NCBI taxonomy): Bacteria > Bacillati > Actinomycetota > Actinomycetes > Propionibacteriales > Nocardioidaceae > Marmoricola > Marmoricola sp. RAF53. The sequence continues at coordinate 73,260 of NZ_JBFRDX010000015.1, forward strand.
ACCAGGTCATCGAGGCGTTCTCCGCCGGCATCTCCTGCGTCCCGTTCGGCTCCCGCGTCGTCGTCACCGTGCCCGCCAAGGACATGTACGGCGACCAGGGCAACGCCCAGGCCGGCATCAAGGGGACGGACACCGTCGTGATCGTCACCGACGTGATCGGCAAGAAGAAGCCGCTCGTCCCGCAGGCCTGGACCTCGGACAAGCCGACGGTGAAGTTCGACGCCAGCGGCAAGCCGACGCTGACGCTGCCGGCCGGCAAGCCGTCCCCCGACCTCAAGCTCCTGGTCCTCGAGCCCGGCAAGGGCGAAGTCGTGAAGGCCGGCGACCAGGTGACCGTCGACTACCAGGGCACCAGCTGGGACACCAAGAAGATCTTCGACCAGAGCTACGGCAAGCAGCCGGTGCCGTTCCGGACGACCGATGTCGTGGCGGGCTTCGGCTCCGCGCTGGTCGGCCAGAAGGTCGGCACCAAGCTCGTCGTCACGATCCCGCCGAAGTACGCGTACGGCGAGAAGGGCTCGGGCAGCGAGCTTGCCGGGCAGACCCTGGTCTTCGTGATCGAGATCAAGGCAACGCAGAGCTGAACCAGACGTAAGAACCGGCCGGGACCTGGTGGTCCCGGCCGGTTCTATGTTGTTGGCGGGTGTCGCCTAGCTGCGGTCCCGGCCACGGCCGTCGTGACGGCGCGAGGCGAACCAGTCGAGGATTCGCCCAGCGATCAGGCCCGTCACGACCAGGACGGCCACGACCGTGCAGCGCGAGGCTCCTCCAAGGCTGCGCAGCGGTGCGAGCGGATCCAGATTGAGGACCCGGACCAACGCGCCGAGGAGGGCGAGTCCCCCGAGGCCGATGACAGCAGATCGCCAGCGTGACGTCATAGTTGGCTGATCTCAGATCACAGGGCCGAGTCGGTAACGTACGTCGTGGCCGTCTTGATGGTGCCGTCCTTCCACTGACCCTTGGCAATCGTGCGGACCTTGATTGGCTTCGTCTTCCAGCCGCAGAAGTTCGCCGGATTCAGGTCCATGTCGGTCGACCAGTACTGGTTGGCCGTCGACCAGTAGCCCCGCCACCCCGGCGTGAGGCCCATGCAGTAGGTGTAGGCGCGAGCGTTTGAGTCATAGGCGTAGATCGTGCCTTGCAGGTACGTGTCGACAATGTTGTCTGCGTCCTCCGAGTTTGAGACATCGCAGGTGATCGGTACCCCGAGGACGTAGCTGTCGATGCCCGCGCCGACGCCGCCAATAATGTGGGTGCTGCGGGACGTGTATGCCTTGGCAGCCATCTTGTCGCCCTGGTAGCTCCCGCTACAGGAGGTTTCGTCCGCAGCGTGCGCCGGTGCCGCGCTCATTGCGGCGAGGATCGCTGCGAAGGCTGCCACGGTGGCCGCGAATCGCGAGAATGTCATTGCAGGAATACCTCATCTTCGTTGATTGGTGAATGAACTAGTTCCATGTCAGCGGTTCTGCTTGAGCGGAGGAGCTGACCGCCCACTGAGATGTGCTTTCCGGCAGGCAGGCCGTCCCACGCGAAACCTGTACCTGAGGAGCCTTCGAAGGTGGCCCAGGTGAAACGCCCACCCGGTCGATCCCAAGCGTTTGCCACGAACCAACCGATGTCCGGGTCGAGGGCGAGCTCGGCGAATACCGTGCGCTTCTTCCCCAACCGGCTTTGCCCTCGCGCTGTAACGACCGCATGACTGTCGAAACGCTCGATCCTTACGATGGCGGCGGTGGCGCCGACGATCTCCCTAGCGGAGCGCGGGTCCGCGCCCATTTGATAATGAGCCAGTGCCAACCTGGCGTCGCTCGCAGAGAGCGGAAGCTCTGTCGGGCGGTGGCTGGATGTGGAAGGGCGTTGCTGATCGGCAGAGGAGCACCCGCAGCTGAGTGCAACGGCCGCAGCGACGTACGCCAGTTTGCGCCACATTCCTCTGACCTCTCGATCTTCTTCCCCCGCCGCCCCTGCGGCGCGTCTTGTCGGTAAGACGTCCCGCGAACCCGTCCGCTTACGACAGTTGCCGCGGAGATGCGCAGTGGAACGGTCGGCACGCCGCACGTCTGCGTAATCGGTCGCGAACGCGGCGCGTCCTCCAAGAGGGCGTGGAGATTGGCTGACTTCCGCGGGATCTCGGACGGAGGACGATGTGATGAAGTCGCGATGGATGTGGGGAGGTCTTTTCGTCGCCCTCCTCCTTATGGCGTGGGTGCTCCTCGGATGCGGCTCACCGCCGCCGCACAGCGCTTCGGGGCAGGGCGGCGTCAATGCCGCGCCTGGCCGCGGCGCAGCCCGCGAGGGTTGGGCCTTCGTTGACCTATCGATGCCCGGGGCTGCGGCTCGGATGGACCGCATCGGGGAACGGGGGCCGAGGCGCCTCGACCTCACCGGCGCGACGGTGGTCAACTTCTGGGCCAGCTCGTGCGCCCCTTGCCGGGCTGAGCTTCCGTGGCTGGAGAGGCTCAGCCGGGCCGGCGTACGGGTTGTCGGGGTCAGCCGCGACAACAAGCTCACGTACGCCGCCCGGGAGATGTCGGACCGGGGTGTGACGTTCGCGAACTATTCCGACGCCAGCGCCGACGTCATGTTCGGCCTCCGCCGGGTGCTGATCCCGAACGGGATCCCCACCACCGTGATCGTCCGCGACGGACGCGTGCGCTGGGTCCATATCGGAGCCTTCACGTCTTACCGCGACCTGCGGTCGGAGATCCAGGCCCGTCTGGACTGAGGTCAGTCCGAGGCGGTGATCGGGGCGAAGGCCGGGCGCTTCGGGTCGATCGAGTCGCCGGAGGAGCGGCCGGTGAGGCGGCGGTGGATCCAGGGGCCGAGGAACTCCCGGGTCCAGGTCGCGTTCGCGCTGAGCCGCTCCCGCGCGCTGAGCACCGGGACGGCCGGACGCGGCAGCGGTTCGACGTCGTGCTCGATGCCGAGCGCGTCGAGGACCGCGAACGCGATGTGCTGGTGCCCGACGGCGTTGAGGTGCATCCGGTCGGTGTCGAAGACCTGCGCCGGGTCGTAGTCGCGCATCCGCCACATGTCGACCAGGGTGGTGCCGTGCCGCTCGCTGATCTCGCGGACGTGCTCGTTGAAGATCGCCATCCGGCCGCGCAGGGCGGCGTAGATCCCGGAGCCGCCCGGGTCGAAGATCGTGAAGAGGGCGACGTGCGCGCCGGTGCCGGCGAGCCTGCCGATCGCCTCGTCGTACGCCGCGGCGAGGTCGTCCAGGTCGACCTTCGGGCGCAGGACGTCGTTGGCGCCGGCGTGGATCGTGACGAGGTCCGGACCGAGCGCGATCGCCGGCTCGAGCTGCTCGGCGAGGATCGGCTTGAGCTTGCGGCCGCGGATCGCGAGGTTCGCGTAGCCGAAGTCGTCGGTCTGCGCGCTGAGCACCTCCGCGACGCGGTCGGCCCAGCCGCGGAGTCCGTTGGGGCGGGCGGGGTCGGGATCGCCGACGCCCTCGGTGAAGGAGTCGCCGAGGGCGACGTAACGGTGGAACGGCATGGATCGATGTTACGAGGGCCGGTAGCGTGACCGCGTGCTGCTCTCCGACCGCGACATCCTTGCCGAGATCGACGCCCACCGGATCCGTGTCGAACCGTTCGAGGAGTCGATGATCCAGCCGTCGAGCATCGACATCCGGCTCGACCGGTTCTTCCGGGTCTTCGAGAACCACAAATACCCGCACATCGACCCCGCGGTGGACCAGTCGGACCTGACCCGCGAGGTGGAGCCGGAGGGGGACGACCCGTTCATCCTGCACCCGGGGGAGTTCGTGCTCGGGTCGACGTACGAGGTGTGCACGCTGCCCGATGACGTCGCCGCCCGCGTCGAGGGCAAGTCCTCGTTGGGCCGCCTCGGGCTGCTCACCCACGCCACCGCCGGGTTCGTGGACCCGGGTTTCAGCGGGCACGTGACCCTGGAGCTGGCCAACGTGGCGACGCTGCCGATCAAGCTCTACCCGGGCATGAAGATCGGGCAGCTGTGCTTCTTCCGGCTCAGCTCGCCGGCGGACCACCCGTACGGCTCGGAGAAGTACGGCTCGCGGTACCAGGGCCAGCGCGGTCCGACGCCGTCGCGGTCCTACGCGAACTTCCACCGCACACAGATATAGAAGTAAGGGCACCCTAAGTTAGGGTGCCCTTATGACGACCGCGTCCGCACTGCCCCTGCTCCTGACCGAGCTCCGCGCCGAGACCGTCACCCGGATCTCGCCGACCTTCGTCCGGGTCGAGTTCTCCAGCCCCGAGCTCGCGCACTTCGGCGTCGACGGCCCGCGCTACGACCAGCGGTTCAAGCTGATCTTCGCCGCCGAGGGGCGCGACCTCCCGGACATCGGCGGAGCCGACGAGAGCTGGCTCGGGGCATGGCTCGAACGGCCCGAGGCCGAGCGCGGCCACCTGCGGACCTACACGATCCGCGAGGTGCTCGGCGACGGCGAGGACACCCGCTTCGTCGTCGACTTCGTGGTGCACGAGGACGGGCTGGCCGGACCGGGTGCCGCCTGGGCGCTCGCCGCGCGGCCGGGGGACCGGGTGCTCACCCTGGCGCCGCGACGCGGCCAGCAGTTCGGCGGCATCGAGTTCGACATCCCGGACGGCGCCGACCGGCTGCTGCTCGTCGGCGACGAGACCGCGGTCCCGGCGATCGCCAGCATCCTCACGTTCCTGGCCCCTGAGGCCCGCGGGCACGTGTTCCTCGAGGTGCCGGAGGCCGCGGACGTCCAGGACCTCGTCGCCCCGGCCGGCGTCGAGCTCTGCTGGCTCGTCCGCGGCCGTGCGGAGGCCGGCAGCCGCGTCGTCCCCGCGGTCCGCGCGCACGTCGGACTAGAGGCGGGCGAATGGGCCGAACCGGCGGAGGTCGACCCGGACCTCTGGGAGACGCCGACGTACTCCTCCTCCGGGGCCGACGTCCAGGTCGAGCCAGGTCGGGGGCGGTCCGCCGACCCGGCGACGGGACTGGAGGGGCTCTACGCCTGGATCGCCGGGGAGTCGCGGATGGTGACCACCCTGCGCCGTGCGCTGGTCAGCGAGCTCGAGGTCGACCGCACGCGGGTCGCGTTCATGGGCTACTGGCGACGCGGCGTCGCGATGCGGTCCTGACGGGCCCCTCACCGCCGGGTCTCCTTGCCGTACCGGTGGGAGCCGTGGTCGGGGCGGACCCGGCCGCTGATGTTCAGGTTGACGAGCTCGTCGCTCGGAGTGCTCTGCCACATGGGGTTGTCCTCCTCCCGTCCCGTCGCTGGTCCGGTCAGACCTGGTGCAGCCGGACGTCGCCGCTGACCGTGCTGGCGTGCAGCTCCAGGTACGGCTGACCCTCGGCCGGCTTGCCGGCACTGGCCACGTTGCTGCGGACGTTGCCGGTCACGGTGCTGATGTCGGTCCACACCGGCGTGCCCTCGGGGATGCCGATGGAGACGTTCCCGGACACGTTCTTGGCGGTGACCTTGCCGCTCGGCGCGTTCCCGACGGTCAGGTCACCGGACGCGGTGACCAGCGAGATCTCGGCGTCCGCACGCTTGACCTGGAGGTCGCCCGAGCCGGTCTTGACCACGGTCTTGCCGCGGGCCACGGCGATCATCACGTCGCCCGAGCCGGTCGAGATCCCGGTCTTGCCGCCGAGCTCGCCGAGGTCGATGTCGCCCGACCCGCTCTTGATCCTGACCTCGTCAGCCAGGACGAAGCCCTCGATGTCCCCGGAGCCGCTCTCGATCACGACCGGCCCCTCGGCGCGGTCCAGCTCGACGTCGCCGGAGCCGGTCTTGAGCGCCACGGTGCCGAGGGTGCCGACGGTCTTGGTGTCCGCCGAGCCGGTCTTGGTGGCCAGGCTGCTGCCGGTGGGCAGCGTGACGGTCACGGTGTGGGAGTCGAAGCGGCCGAAGAACCGGCCGTGCGGCGCGATCACCGCGATCTTGCGGCCGCTCTGCTGGACGGTGAACTCCTCGGCGCGCGGGCCGGCGATGTCGACCACGGTGCGGTCGGTACCGGTCGCGGTGGTGAGGAGCTTGCCGGTGCCGAGCTCGACGAACAGCTCGACCGGTTCGGGGGTCGCGAAAGTCTTCTCCATGGTGTTCTCCTCAGATCCAGCCGGTCATGCGCTTGCCGCGGCGGTTGCCGCCGGGGTTTCCTCCGCTGAACGGATCCTTCATGGCGCCGAACGGGATGCTCGACAGGTCGATGTCGATGTTGATGGCGTTCTCCCGGGTCGCGGTGCGCAGCACGTTGACGATCCAGGTGTTCAGCGAGCTGCCGTGCTTGACGGCCAGCTCCTCGGCCTTGGTCTTGATGCTCTCCGGCAGCCGCAGCGTGATCCGCGCGGTGGCGGCGTCGTCCTCGTCCTCGGCATCGAGGGGAGCCGACGGGGCGGCGGTCGGCGGCGTCAGATCGCCGTCGTCGACGACGAACTCGAGCTCACGCCCGACCAGCCGTACGTCGACCGAGCCGGTGCGCATCTCGGTGGTGATCTCGGCGGCGGCCTGGGAGAGCGTCTCCATCAGCGCCAGCCGCATGCTCGGGTCGAGCGCCAGGGCGAGCCGCTCGGCCGCCGCACGGATCTGCTCGTCGCCGGCGGCCGCGGTCTGCGCGAGGTCCTGGCGGAGGCGTTCGACGTACGGGGTGATGTCCATGCGCACCACGATGACATCATGATGATGTCATGTCAACACCCTTGTGATGTCACACAGCCGCTACGGCGATGTCATGCCTGGGCGTGAGCGGGCGGGGCGGCCTCGGGTACACACCACCGCCCGCTCACACTCTTCAAGACCTGACGCCGAGTCGCCTGCTTACGCGATCTGCGAAGAAACTTCCGGGAGGGTGACGCCGCACCGCTCCGCGACGTCGCGCCGGAGCACGTCCAGGGCGGCGCACTCCTCCGCCGTGGCCGCGCCCGCGCGCACGAGCTCCAGCAGGGCGAGCGCGGCGTCGTGGTCCGCGCCGGCGGCGCGCGCCGCCTCCAGGCTCGTCCGCAGCCGGCCGATCCCCTCGTCCCGGGCCGCGCCGGTGCCCCGGACGATGAGCCCGGTGCCCGCGATCCGGTGTAGCACCCGCACCAGCGACTCCGGCGGGTGGTCGTCGAGCAGCGCGCTCGCCGCGGCGACGGCACCGGCCGCGTTCCCGCGGAGCAGGCGGCACTCGGCGAGCAGCGCCCCGACCGCCTGCGCCTCGTGCGCCTCGCCGATCTCCAGGTGCAGGGCGCGCGCCCGCTCCAGCAGGCCCTCCGCCTCCTCGAGGTTGCCGCGCGCCATCGCGATCCGGCCCTGCTGGCTGTGCCCGAACGCGCGCTCGCCGATCGCACTGGTGCCGCGCCAGACCTTCATCGCGTCGGCGAGCAGCTCCTCGGCCTGGTCCAGGTGCCCCTGGTGGATGAGGATCTCGGCGGCGTTCGCCTCCTGGAGCGCGATGTCGAGCTGCCGGCCGAGGACCCGGTAGGTGTCCGCCGACGCCCGGTAGTGCGCCAGCGCGTCGACCCAGAGGCCCTCCTCCAGGTAGAGCAGGCCGGCCGCGTTGTGACCGCGCGCGAGCCCGCTGAGGTCGTTGATGCTCGCGAAGAGCTCCAGCGACTCCCCGGCCAGGTCCAGGTCGACCGGACGACCGGAGAAGCTCAGCGCCAGGTTGCGGAACTCCAGGGCCCGGGCCCGGGTGCGGGCGTCGTGGCCGGTCCGGGCCTCCTCGACGGCGATGTCGGCCCACCGGATCGCGTCGTCGTACCGGCCCTGGGCGAAGCGGTCCTGGCAGTACCGCTCGGCGAGCTGGGCGCGCAGCCGGTGCGCCTCGGCGTCGTCCAGGCCGTCGAGCGCCTTGCGTCCCCGGGTGACCCAGCGCAGCGAGTCGGCGTACTGGCCGTTGAGGCGCCGGTGCACCGCCGTGCGCAACGCCAGCCGAGCGACCGAGTGCGGGTCGGTCCCGTTCCGCGACCGCGCCTGCTTCAGCGCCGAGCCCATCGCCTCGATGTCCCCGAGGGCCTCGTAGATCTCGGCGAGCTCCTCCCACACCGCCCCGAGCTCGTGCCGCTGGTCGGCGCGGAGGTGCCGCGCCGCGGCCACGGCACGCTCGTAGCACTCGGCCGCCTCCGCGTTCGCGAACTGCTCGCGGGCGCTCGCCGCCGCGCGGCGCGAGTACATGTAGGCGTCGAGGTAGCGGGCGCCGTGGAAGCTGTGCAGGCTGAGGATGTTGTCGCGGTCGGGACGTCCGCTGAGCCGCCCGACGACCAGGTCCGCGGTCACCGCGTGCAGGTGGACCCGGCGCCGGAACGGCAGGCCCTCGTACGCCGTCTCGCGGACCAGGTGGTGCACGAACTCGTAGTCGCCGTCCGGGGTCCGGGTGAGGAACTCGGCGAGGTCCTCGAGCCGCGGCGGCACCGGCCAGGCGCCGTCCACGGAACCGAGGATGGCGCGCAGCAGAGCCGGGTCGAAGGACATCCCGAGGACCGCCGCCGAGCGTAGGTAGGTCCGGTCCCGCGGCGCCAGCCGGTCGATCCGGGACGCGATGATCGCCTCGATCGAGTCGGGCAGGCCCTCGTCGGCCAGCAGGGCGTCGACCCCGGCAGCGAGGCCGGTGAGGAACAGCGGGTTGCCGCCGGCCCGGGCCACCAGCGCGGCGGTCCGGTGCGCCGGGACCTGCCGGTCGCCCATCGCCGCCGCCAGCAGCGCGTCCGCGGCGTCGTCGGCAAGCGGTCCCAGGGTGACCGAGGCTCGACCTGGGCCGGGGTCGAGCTGCCACTGCGAGCTCGGCCGCCGGGTCGCGACGATCAACCACGGCCGCCCGGCGGCGTCCCGGGCAAGCCGGTCCAGCAGGTCGGTCGTGGCCTCGTCCATGAAGTGCACGTCGTTGAAGACGATCAGCGTCGGCCGGTCCAGCGCCGCCCCGAGCACCTCGCTGGTGACGCTCTCCAGGACGTGCTTGCGGACAGCGTTGTCCAGCGCGTCGACCTCTCGCGTCGGGGCCAGGTCGATGCCGGCGACGATGGCGAGCAGCGGCAGCATCGGGAGCTGGTGCGGGGCGTGGTCGCGGACCAGGGCGCGCAGCCGCCGCAGCACGGCGCGCTCGTCGCCGCGCTCGATCCGGAGCCGTTGCGCGAACAGCCGGTGGAACGGTTCGTACGGCGTGCTCGTCGCGTATATGTCGCCGTCCATCCAGAGCACGTCCAGGCCGGCGCGGGCGGCGAGCTCCTGGGCCAGCCGGGACTTCCCGATCCCCGGTTCGCCGACGAGCTCGACGCTGCTGCCCGAGCCGGTCGTGGCGGCGGCCGCGGCGTCGAGCAGTGTCCGCAGCTCGGCGTCCCGACCGGCCAGGGGGAGGCCGCCGGCCTGGGCGGCGCCGGTCGTCCGCGCCACCGGTCCGACGGTCGCGGCGTCGATCAGGCTGCTCTTGCCCTTCACCGCGAACGGCTCCAGCGCGACGGTGCTGAACCGGGTCCGGGAGCGGGCCAGCGACGCCGCGCTGGCGACCAGCTCACCCGGCCCCGCCTTCGCCATCAGCCGGGCCGCGAGGTTCACGCAGTCGCCGGTGACGGAGTAGACCCGGCGCCGGGCCGGACCGTAGTCGCCGGCGAAGACCCGGCCGGTGTTCACGCCCGCGCGCAGGGTGAGTTCCTGCTCGCTGTCGAGGATCCGGCGGGCGGCGATGAGGACGCGGGCGGCGTCGTCGCCGACGGTGCGCGGGGCACCCGAGATCAGGATGATCTTGCCGCCGTCGGGGGCGAGGTCCGAGGCGAGGAAGGTGACCTCGTGCGCGTCGGCCGCCTCCTGGCAGGCCGCCACCACCCGGGCCACCGCACGGGTCGCGGCGTCGAGCCCGGCGACCTCGCGCAGGTCGTCGACCCCGGAGAACTCCACGAAGCAGACCGCGACGTTGCGGTGCTCGTGCTCGACCCGGCCGGAGACGAGGTGCTCCACGAGCGGCGCCGGCACGACCTGGCGCAGGTCGGCCCGGACGGCGCCGCGCAACGGCTCGGGCAGGGTGGCCACCGCGGGGGGATCGGCGACCACGCGGCCACCGCCCCGGGTGCCGCCGAGCCGGGCGCCGGCGGCGCGCAGCAGCTCCGCCGCAGCCGGGCTGGCGACGACCTCGCCGGCGCCGGCGGCGGCCTCCATCCGGGCGACCGTGCTGGCACCGGGTCCGCAGACGACCAGGTCGCGGGAGGAGGCGCCGACGAGCATGAAGTCGAGGTCGCCGGTGTGCAGCCCGATCGACATCCGCAGCCGGACCTTCCCCGACGACGTGGTGACCTGCCCGGCCTGCCGGATCACCCGCTGCATCTCCGCCGCCGCCTTGGCCGCGCGCTCGAGGTGGCCGGGCCCGTCGAAGAGCAGCAGCACCGCGTCGCCGCCCCACTTCACCAGGCCGGCGCCGTACTCGTAGGCGCGGCCGAGGAGCTGGTCGAAGACCAGGTTGAGGATGTCGCCCATCTCCTCCGCGCCGGCGCGACCCTTCCGGGCCAGCCGCTCGGTCAGCGCCGTGAAGCCGGAGATGTCGGCGAAGACGGCGGTGCCGTGCACGGTGCGGCTGGTCGCCTCCGGGGCGGACTCCAGCCACTCGATGACCAGGCCCGGGACATACGGGACCAAGGCGGACAGATCAGCGCCGTCCCCCACCGTGTCCATCGTCCGGGCGCTCAGATCCAGGGCATGCCCCCACTTCTCCTCATCTGCTGCGCAGTTCCGAAACTAGACGCCGCCGACCACGGGCGAAACCACCCGGTCGGGCCATTACCTCGACGTGGAACCCGACGGAACCTGGAATCCGGGGGTGTGAAGACGTGCCCCCGTTCTCGGGGCACTCCTCCCACTTCGACACCGAAGGTGCCCACCATGAGTCTTCGCACCCGAACTGTTTCCCTGCTGGCCGCCCTCGGTCTCGTGGCCGCCGTCCCGCTCGGCGTCCAGGCGCCGGCCGGCGCCGCCGGACCGCTTCCGACGTCGACGAAGGTGACCGCCTCGGCCACCTCGGTGATCGTCGGGACGCCGGTGACGCTGACCGCCAAGGTCAGCATCCTCAACCTCGGCGGGCTGATCCTCACCCCGACCGGGTCGGTCGCGTTCAGCACCTCGACCGGCGGGCCCGCCACCGGCCTGGGCAGCGCCCCGCTCTCCTCCGGCCTCTCCTGCGTGCTCACCTCGTGCACCGCGACGCTGACCACCAGCGCGCTGCCGGTCGGCACCAACACCGTGGCCGCGTCGTACGCCGGCGACCTGCTGGGCGCGGCCAGCGCCGGGACCACGACCGTCCAGGTCGCGCCGCCGCCGGACACCGCACCGAGCGCTCCGACGCTCACCGCGACCAGCCAGGTCGGGTCGATCCAGCTGCACTGGACGAGCGCGTCGGACGGCGGCCAGCCGATCACCGGCTACGCGATCCAGCGCGGTCCCGCGGCGACCGGGCCGTTCACCACGCTCGCCACCGGGCTCCCGACCGGCGACTACCAGGACACCACGGTCGTCATCGGCACCACGTACTTCTACCGGGCCACCTCGGCCAACGCGATCGGCACCTCGGGCTTCTCCAACGTGGCGAGCTCGGCCGCGACGTCGAACGGCGCCGGCACGTTCTCCACGACGGCCTGCCCGGCCGGCTCGACGTGCAGCTCGCCGACCTCGACGTTCGTGGACGGTCCGACCACGACGACGATCTCCGCGACGACCGAGGCCTCGACCTCGCCGCACACGCTGACGGTCACGATCGGCGGCCCGCCGCTGGCGGCCTGCGCGATGCCCGGCCCGTCGGCGACCTTCAACGACACCTCGGGTGACGCGTTCAAGCAGGTCGTCTGGAAGGTCACCGGCCAGGTGGCGGCGGACGCGGCGTACCAGCAGTACTTCAACGACACCACGTACGTCGGCTGCCTCGGCCTCGACCACCCCTGGTTCCGCGGTTCGCCGTCGGTGCCCGCGATCTGGTTCCCCGCGGACGGGCTCTACGAGGGCAAGCCGGCCACCTGCGTGAACAGCGGCGCGTTCTTCCTCGGCGGCGGCCACTTCTCGCAGCCGTGCACCTCCGCGGTGTACCAGCACCTCGGCAACGCGACCGACTACTTCCAGCTCACCTACAACCTGCCGCCCGGGGACGGTCGGATCAGCGGCGGCAGCTGACCCCCGGGAGCAGTACCCCCCGGAAAGAGGGCGAGGACCTCCGGAACCCCACCGGAGGTTCTCGTCACGCCAGGTCGTGCCGGGTCAGCGGACCCGCCAGGTCGTCACCGCGGTCGACGGCGAGGTCGTCGCCGAGCCGAGGTAGACGACCCTGAGCCGGTGCCGGCCCTGGGTGCGGTTCACCTTCGCCGGGACGACGACCGTGCTCCGGCCGGCGCTGAGGGTGCGGGTGCCGGCGTACCGGCCGTCGATCCAGACCTTGACCCGACCGGCGGCCGTGCGGCCCCAGGCGGGCCGGGTCACGACGATCGCGGCCCGGTTCGCCTTGCCGCGCTTCGCGACGGCGTTCGCCATCGACACGGCGGTCCGGGAGCCGGCCGGTGCCACCGCAGGGACGGTGAGCTCGGACGGGTACTGCGCGGAGGCGTGGACGGTGATCACGGTCAGGGTGCCGAGCAGGTCGGGCAGGGTCGGCAGCAGGTGCGGGACGTCGAACGCCTGCACCGCGATCCGCAGCCGGTGGCCGGGCAGGATCTTCGACCCGGTCGGGAAGATCTCCACGTCGACCGGCTCGACGGCACCGCCGGCGAGCTTGACCTGGGCGGCCTTCGTGAACGGGTGGTACGGCTGGATCAGCTTGCCGTCGAGGTAGCGCGACCGCGCGGTGTCGAGCTTGCGGTGCGAGATCACCTGCCAACCGCCGCTGAGCCGGGACACGGTGCCGTCCGGCGCCTCGTCCTCGACGGCGACGGACAGCATCCCGTCGCCGCCGACCGAGTCGACGTACAGGCGGGCGTTGATCGGGCCCTGGAACGCCAGCGGGCTGGTCAGCGGTGCGGTCTTGAAGACGACGCCGGTCTTGTCGTTGAGGCTGTTGTCGGTCAGGCACGGGTTCGGGAACGGGAACTGGCTGGGCAGCCCCGCGGTCCACTGGTCGAACGAGCGGGTGCAGAGACCGGCGACCGGGATCGGGTAGACCGGCGCGGTCCCGGCGGTGACGGCGCCCTGGGTCAGCGCTCCGTCGGCGGAGCCGGTCGCGGCGGAGCCGGAGAGCCGGAACGACGCGGCCCTGCGGTCGCCGACCCACGAGCGCGCGGCCTGCCAGGCGCCGGTGCCCTGCTCGTAGTAGGTGATCGGCGGGATGTCGGCGTCGAGCGCCGGGTCGGCGATGCCCTTGATGTACCGGTCGAACCAGCGCAGCTTCAGCTCGTCGAGCGACCCGAGCCCGGCCTTGACGACCTCGGCGCCGGAGGACGCCTGCAGGTGGTTCCACGGGCCGATGACCATCTTCGTCGGCACGCCGCGCTTCTGCAGGTTCTCGAAGAGCAGCGGGGTGCCGCGCTGGAAGAGGTCGTACTCGCCGCTGACGAAGAAGGTCGGGACGTTGATGTTGCCGGCGACGTTGATCGGCGAGCGCTGGGTGTAGAAGTCGCCGTCGTACGCCGGCTCGCCGCCGCCGACGGCACTGGTCAGCAGCGGCACGGTGAACGTCCCGGCGCCGAGCAGGTGGTCGACCAGGCTGGTCAGCGGGCTCAGGTCGGACGGAGGGGTGGTCGGCGGGACGAGCCCGGTGATGGTGACCAGACCGAGCCAGAGCGGGATGAACCCCACGTCGAGCTGACCGCCGGAGGCGACCACGTCGCGGTAGACGTCGGCGGCGGGCACCTGCGGGAAGATCGCCTTCAGGCCGGCCGGGCGGCCGCCCGCGGCGAAGATCTGCGAGATGCCCATGTACGACGGTCCGGTCATGCCGGTCGAGCCGTTGCTCCACGACTGCGCGTGCGCCCAGTTCATGATCTGCACGGCGTCCTGGTCCTCGCGGGTGCAGAACGCGCACCACTGGCCGGCCGATCCGCCGGTGCCGCGGGCGTCGACGGTGAGCTGGGCGTAACCGCGCTTCACCAGGTAGTCGGCCGCGCCGCCGGCGAGTCCGCCGGCGTACTGCTGGACGCTCTTGTTGTACGCCGTGATGGTGACGAGCACCGGGAACTTCGCGCCCACCGCCTTGCCGTCGGCGCCGGCCGGGAGGATCAGGTCGCCGCGGAGCACGACGCCGTCGTCCATCGGGATCGGCAGGTTCGCGACGGTGGTGGTCTTGGGGTAGCTCTCCGGGCGGGGCGTCCAGCCCGACGCGACGGCCGGCGCGGCGGCCGGCGCGGCCATCGCGGCGGGAGCCGGTGCCGCGCCGACCGGGCGGGCGGTGGCGGCGGTCGTGAGCGCGCCGGCGCTGAGGGCGAGGGTCGCGGCAGCGACGGCGGTGAGTCGGACGGCGGTGCTCGTGATGGGGCGCATGCGGGTAAGTCCTCCCAGGTGTCCTGGGGTCAACGAAGCCGCCGGACGCGAAGTTACGCACCCGTAGGATCCGCCGACCCGGCGCAGATGTGCCCCATGAATGCGCCGACCAGGCGCGGGTGTGCGTCTTGAAAGCAGCGACCCGGCGCAAACCTGCATGTTGATCGTGCAGTTCTGCGCCGGGTCAGCGACGAGGGATCAGAGGTCGAAGAGCGAGCCGGCCTCGTTGATGTTCGCGTCGGTCTTGGGCTCGTTCGCCTCGCCCGAGGACGCGGGCTTCGGTGCCTCGGACTGCTTCTCCTCGGCCTCCTCGGCGGTCTCCTCGACGACCTCGGCCTTCTGCTCGGCAGCCGGAGCAGCCGGGGCAGCCGGTTCGGCGGCCGGGATGTCGAACAGCGAGCCGCCCAGGTCGACCTTCGGAGCCTCGGCCTTCGGCGCTTCGACGGCCGGAGCAGCCGCGGCAGCCGGAGCAGCCGGGGCAGCCGGGGCAGCCGGGGCAGCCGGTTCGGCGGCCGGGATGTCGAAGAGCGAGCCGCCGCCCAGGTCGGCGGCCTTCGGAGCCTCAGCCGCGGGAGCAGCCGGAGCAGCCGGCTTCTCCTCGGTCGGGGCGACGTCGAACAGCGAGCCACCCGCCGCAGCCGCCGCCTTCGGCGCTTCGGCTTCGGCCGGAGCCGGGGTGTCGAAGAGCGAGCCGGCTGCCGCAGGAGCGGCGGCCGCCGGGGCCGGGGTGTCGAAGAGCGAGCCACCCGCGGCCGGGGCAGCCGGAGCGGCCTCGGCGGGAGCGGCCGGAGCAGCGGGCTCCGCGGGAGCGGCCGGAGCGGCCTTGGCGGCAGGCGCCTTCGTGGCCGTCTTCGGCTTGTACTCCTCGCCCTTGACCGACGCGAGCAGCATCTGCGCGACGTCGAGGACCTCGACCTCCTCGCGGGCACGACCGGCGTCCTGCTCGCTGGTCAGGCCGTCCTCGAGCATGGTGCGGCAGAACGGGCAACCGACGGCGATCTGGTCGGCACCGGTGGCCACGGCCTCCTGGGTGCGGTTGACGTTGATCCGCTCGCCGATGGTCTCCTCCATCCACATGCGGGCACCACCGGCGCCGCAGCAGAAGGACCGCTCGGAGTTGCGCGGCATCTCCTTGAGCTCGGCGCCCGGGATGATGTCGAGGAGCTCGCGCGGCGGCGAGTAGACCTGGTTGTGGCGACCCAGGTAGCACGGGTCGTGGTACGTGATCGAGCGGCTGGCGCCCTGCGAGGCGACCGGGGTCAACTTCTTCTCGCGGACCAGTCGGTTCAGCAGCTGGGTGTGGTGGATGACCTCGAGCTCGATGCCCATCTGCTTGTACTCGTTCTTGAGCGTGTTCATGCAGTGCGGGCAGGTCGAGACGACCTTCTTGGCCTTGACCTCGGTCAGGGTGGCGATGTTCTCGGTCGCCAGCGCCTGGAAGACGAACTCGTTGCCGGCGCGGCGGGCCGAGTCACCGGTGCAGGTCTCGCCGTTGCCGAGGACGGCGAACGAGACGCCCGCCAGGTCCAGCAGCTCCGCGGTCGCGCGGGTGGTCTTCTTGGCCCGGTCCTCGTACGCGCCGGCGCAGCCGACCCAGAACAGCCAGTCGACCTCGTCGAGGGTCTCGACGTCCTCGCCCACGACCTTCACGTCGAACGGCAGGCCCTGGGCCCACTCCATCCGGGCGTTCGGGTTCATGTTCCACGGGTTGCCCTTGTTCTCCAGGCCCTTGAAGAGGCCGTTGAGCTCCGCGGGGAAGTTCGACTCGACGAGCACCTGGTAGCGGCGCATGTCCATGATGTGGTCGACGTGCTCGATGTCGACGGGGCACTGGTTGACGCAGGCGCCGCACGAGGTGCAGGACCACAGGACGTCGTTGTCGATGACCGCGCCACCCTCGGGGTGCCAGGCGAACTCACCGAGCGACTCGCCGACCAGCGGGCGCTCCGCCTCGGCGAGCGCGGCCGCCGGGACCTTGCCCTCGGGGGCGTTCTCGCCGCCGGCGAGCATGTACGGCGCCTTCGCGAACGCGTGGTCGCGGAGGTTCATGATCAGCATCTTCGGCGAGAGCGGCTTCTCGGTGTTCCAGGCCGGGCACTGGGACTGGCAGCGGCCGCACTCGGTGCAGCTGGCCATGTCGAGGATGCCCTTCCAGGAGAAGTCCTCGATGGATCCGATGCCGAGGACGGTGTCCTCGTCCATGTCCTCGACGTCGTCCAGGGTGATGGCCTTGCCCTCGGACATCATCGGCTTGATCGCACCCAGCGCGACCGGGGCGTCGGGGCGCTTGAACATGACGTTGATCGGCGCGACGAAGATGTGCAGGTGCTTGCTGTTCAGCACGATGATCAGGAAGACCAGCATGACGCCGATGTGCAGCAGCAGGCCGACCTGCTCGAGGTTGTGGATCGCCGACTCGTCGAGACCGCCGAGCGCCTGGCCGACGCCGTACGACGCGAACGCCCACTTGCCGTAGAGCAGGTTGCCGGCCGCCTCGGAGGCGCCGCGGAACAGGAACATCGTCCAGATGACGTTGAAGATCATGAACAGGACGAGCCAGGCGCCGCCGGTGTGCGAGCCCTTGAAGCGCGACTTGCGACCGAGCTTGCTCGGCTGGTTCTTGAGGCGGATGACCGCGAAGATCGCCAGGCCGACGAGGCAGAGGACGCCGATCAGGTCCTGGAGGAAGCCGAGCGGGCCCCACTGGCCGATGAAGAGCAGGTGCCACTGCGGGTTCTGCGAGAGCAGCACGCCGTAGGCCTCGATGTAGACCGTGGCGAGGATGAGGAACGCGTACATCACGAACGCGTGCGCGATGCCGGGCACCGACCACTTGAGCAGCTTCTTCTGCCCGAGGACCTCGACGAGCTGGCCCTTGATCGCCTGGCTGGTGCGCTTGGTGACACCCTCGATGCGGTCGGGCGCGGGCTTGCCGTTGGTGATCAGCTTCTGCAGGAAGATCACCCGCTTCGCGGCGAGCGGAAGCGCGATCGCGTTGAGGATGAGGCCCAGGATGAGCGTGGTCGTCGTACTCACGGAGGTCACTCCAGCCTTCCGGCGCAGCCGCCGGTCGTTCGGTCAGTCGATCGGGGACAGGGTATTGCCCCGCGCGGGCGACGGTCATCCGTGCTCGGTGTGAGAAACGCTACCCCACGGTAACTTCCGTTTCGACCGGTTCCGTTCAGCCCTTGACCGCGACCAGCCGGCCCCGCGCGTTGAACCTGACCGTCACGGTCTTGCCGCGCTTGGCGCAGTAGGTGAACTGCTTGTCCAGGCGGCGGTGCGGCTGACCGGCCTTCTGGACGACGGTCCACCAGGTGGCGCCCTTGCGCAGCTTCGTCCTGAAGAACGACGGGTAGCGGCGCAGCGACGGGTTGGTGCAGGCGTCCGGCTTCACGCCGTACGCGCGCTCCCAGGTCTGGAGGTAGGCCTCCGGACCGCGCTGGAGGTCGCTCACGATCTTCGAGCCCGCCTGGACCCGCAGGTCCTCGACCCAGTCGGGGTACAGGCCGTAGTGCGCGACGCCGTCCTTGTTGATGTCGAAGACGCGCGAGCCGCTGACCTGCTGGTAGACCTTCACCCCACCGAGGCCGGTGAACGGGTAGCGCACCGGGTTGGCCGCCGCGTTCGGGCGCGGGTTGCCCTGGGCGCCGAGCCCGTTGATGTCGGCGCCGTAGCCGATGCCCCAGTAGATCCGCGGGTTGGCCCAGGTGAGCATCCGCTTCCACTTGCCGACGAACCCGGTGCTGTCGCCGGCGTACGGCGCGACGAAGCCCTTGTCCTGCAGGATCCGCGGGTAGGCGTCGGGGGTCGACCACGAGTGGCTGGAGACGACGCCCGGGTACCGCATCGCCTCGGTGACCGCGAGCGCCTGCTTGCGGGCCTTGACGCTCATGTGGTCCGGGTCGAAGAGCATCTTCCGCTTCACCATGCCCTGGACGGTGTACGCGCCGAGCTGGGTCAGGCCGAGCGAGTTGCAGTGGTGCTGGGCCGGGTAGACCGGCAGCGCGGGGAGGACGTTGAGGATCGGCGCCAGGATGTTGCCCGGCAGCACCGAGAGCAGGGCGCCGAAGAGGCCGTCCTGCGAGGGGACCGGGACGCTCAGCGTCTGGTCCTTGTCGTGCACCTCGGGGTCGTTCGGGGCGCAGGTGCTCATCTTCCAGGCCGAGCCGGTCTCGAGCATGTTGGCGGCGTTGACGAGCATGCCGGTCTGGCCCTCGTCGCCGGCCACGCCGGCGAGCGCGTTGTCGAACTTGTTGACCAGCTCCATCTGGACGACGCCGAGGCGCTGGACCTCGTCGAGCTGCTTGTCGATCGAGCCGGTGGTGCAGGTCGGGTTGCCGAGGTAGAGGTGGCAGCCGAAGATCACCGAGGTCTCGATGCCCGTGACGACCGCGAGCTTGCCGGCGTTGATCACCTGGCGCGCCTGGACCGGCGTGGTGACGATCCGGTACCAGCCGCGACCGGGGCCGCCGTGCTGGGCGTCGACGTAGGACTGCATCAGGTGCATGTCCTTGGCCTGCAGCCGGATCGAGGTCATGTCGTCGCAGGAGTTCCGCTTGATCGGGTAGAGCGTGCAGAGCTGGTTGTTCTCGACCAGCAGGTTCACCAGCAGCCGCTGCCCGGCCTGCCAGGAGCGCTCCATCCACTTGTAGTAGGTGCCCTCGTGGAGCAGCGCGTTCGGGGCCGGCCAGCTCTTGAACGTCGGCCACCCGACCGGGTCCGCGCCGGGCTTGCCGGACAGGAAGGTCTCCACGGCCGCGCCGGTGACGGAGTTGAGCCCGTCGTTCTGGCAGCCCTTGAGCGCGACGGTCACGCCCCAGGGCGACCACGGGCGGCCGCAGTGCAGGTCGCCGCCGAGGAACTCGAACGCCATCCCGTGGGTGTGCGCGTCGATGTAGCCGCGGGTCTCCTGGAAGCTGGAGACGCCGGCCGCCGGGCGGCCGACCACGTTGGTGGTGATCTCCGGGAAGGTCTTGCAGCCGGTCCGCTTGAGCGGGCGGAACTGGGTCCGCGAGCTCGGCGAACCGACGACGACGGCGCCGAGGGCGGTGTCCGAGGCGAGGTAGCCGACGCCCGGGAGGGAGAGCCGGAAGACGCCGGTGCCGACCTGGGTCACCGTCCAGTTCACGGCCGCGCCCGGCTGGGTCGCGTACGCCGCCTTCCCGGACTTCGCGCCGAGGTAGGTGCCGTCCGGCGCGTAGAGCAGGTAGGTGCCCAGCGCGGTCGGCTTGAAGTAGAGCGGCGTGCTCGCGGCCGCGCTGGTCGCGGCCATCCCGGTGCCGGCGAGCCAGCGCCCGTTGCCGGTGTTCTGCAGGCCGTAGCAGGAGTTGTAGAAGTTGTAGCGGTCGGTCGGTACCGACGGCTGGGCCGGGTCGCCCGCGGCCGCGCGCAGCGGCACCGGACGCTCGGCGCGCTGGGCGGCGACCGAGGACTCGTGCACCCGGGCGGCAGCCGGGGTGGTCGGGTCGACGGTGTCGGCGTCCGCGGTGGTCGCCGAGCGCGAGATGGCGTTCTTCGTCTTCGGGTCGTTGTCGTCGTGCGGCGGGCTGCCCGGGTCGTGCGCGTGCGTGCCGTCGGCGTTGAAGACGGTGCCGTCGCCCGGCTTCTTCGTCGTGTTCGCAGCCGTCGCGGAGTACGACTTCTTCAGCTCGTCGGCGCCCGGGGCCCCGGAGCCGGGACCGGAGCCGGCGGGCTGGTCGCCGTGGTTGAGGACCAGCACGGATCCGACCAGGGCGGACGCCACCCAGACGGCGACGGCGAGGCGGAGGGTGGGGCGTGCCGCGGGACGCACGACAGATCGCATGGCGGGGGATCCTTGCTACCGGCGAGTACCTAACAGTTGCCCAACGACCGGGCGTGAGCGGGGTCACGCGGAACGAGACGGCTTGTCTCGCGCCTCGGTCGCTCAGGGGCAGCCGGCGGCCAGCGCGTAGCAGCGGACCGGCGGCTCGGCCGCCAGCTGCGGGGCTCCGGCCAGGTTCACGAACGGCACCGGGACCAGCAGCACGTGCGGGAGTCCGCCGAGCAGGGCGAGGTTGCGGTCGAGGGCGAGCGGGTTCACGCCCGGCATGAGGAGCGAGAGGCAGACCGACCGGTTGATCCGCGCCGGGTCCGCGGGACCGTCGTGGTTCAGCGCGTCCTGGGCGAGCGCGTAGGTGACCGGGTCGATCGTGCCGACGGTCAGGTGCTCGTCGAGATCCAGCGGGCAGACCGACTGCGTCGCGACGTTCGTGATCCGGCCGGCACCGGTGGTCAGCGCCGACGACGGCTTCGCCCCGGTGCTCGGGAGCACCACCTCGTCGGTGCGGGTGTAGATCTCGGTGTACGACACCCCGGCGAAGGTCTCGGCCCCGCTGTTCAGGGCGGCCACGAACGCCGACCTGCTGCGCTGCTGCCAGCCCTGCGGGGCGCACGTCGTGAGGCCCTGGACGCAGACCGGGTCGAGCAGGGTGGTGCCGTGGTTGTCGCCGGCCATCCCGATCACGTCGTCGACCATCGCGCGGGTGTCCGGCCAGAACCGGAGTGCCCAGCGCATCGACATCCCGCCCTGGCTGTGGCCCAGCACCGCGATCTGGCGGCCCGCGGCTGCGTGCATGGCGCGGATCGCGTGCACCAGGTACTCCGCCGAGACCTGGATGTCACCGAGGGTCTGCGTCGGCATCGTCACCGCGCACCACGGGCGGCCCTGGGCGGTGAGCGCGGGCTCCCAGTTCCAGGAGTAGTTCTGCGCCGCGGTGACGCCGGTCGCCGGGCTGAGAAGCACCGGCTCCAGGGTGCTGCCGGCCAGGTCGCCCGAACAGGTGAACGCCGACCGGAACGCCGCCTCGGAGACGGTCAGCGCAGGTCCGGGTCGGTCCAGCGGGGCCCACGGACCGGGGGCGTCGTCGGCGTGGGCCGGGGCCGCGATCAGGCCGCCGGTGAGGGCGAGCAGGGCGGCGGTGACGAGAGCCGGGACGCGCACGGGGACTCCTGGGGTCGGTGACACCCGGTCAACGTGCGGGGCGCGGGCGCGTTACGGGCGCGGCGTACCGCCGCCCCAGACCTTGCGGGCCATCGCCAGCGGCGCGGTAGCCACGGTGAGCAGCGGTTCGATCTTGGTGACGATGTCGTCCAGCCGGGTCGCCACCTTGCTGAGCTCGTCGGCGGCGGTCGCGAACCGGTCGAGCGAGTCGTTGAACCGGTTCAGCGCGGTGTTGAAGTCGGCCAGCGCCAGCCCGAGGTCCTGGGTGGTCTGGCCGATCTGCTCGACGGTCTCGTCGACGGTGAGCAGGGTGCGGGCACGGGTGCGCAGCTTGCGCCGGGCTGCCTCGCTCTCGTCCATGACCCGAAGTCTGCCCGAAAGCCGCGTAAGCGGTCGGATCCGTGCGCAGTCCTCCCGGTGAGGGGTCGGCGACCGCCGGCGACCGGGCTGAAAGGAATTCGCAGTGAAGCGAGGAACGCTGTGCCGCGTATCCGCAGGAGCCGTCTGGTCTGTCTTGTTGGTGCTGGCATTCACGTCACCCGCGACAGCCGACCAGCCGGAACCATCGGACCTGATCGTGCCGGAGATCGCCGGTCAAACCGTGGGTCCGGGAGCGGAAGCCACGCTGGTCATCCCGGAAAGCGAGATCGCCGAGGCTCGCTCAGCGTCCGTCGGTGACGATCCCGGCGAACTGACGCGGACCGAGAAGCATGCTGAGGACGTCCTGCTCGCAGCGTCCGAGCGTGAAGGCGGCAGCCTCGACGAGGAAGCGGTCGACGTGGTGTCGCTCGCGGGTGGCGACGTCGTGCTGGCAGTCCCGGCGACCCTGGACGTCTCGAAGGTGACCGTCAACGTCAACGACGGCTTCGTGGAGGTCTCCGCTGACGCTGCAGAGTCGGAGGAGGTTACCGCGGAGGGCGGCGGGCCCGGGATGTCTCCCTACTGGACGAACGACGGCGACGGCCAGTACGTCCTGACGGTCAAGGGCATGGGAGATGCGTTGTTCGTGTGGAAGCGCGAGAAGCTGATGAACGACGGGAACTCGAGCTACACCTGGTACTCCTACAAGCGCAAGGGCGACGCCCACCCGTTTGAGCGCACCGGCCCGAACGCGAAAGTGGCGAAGCTCCGGGTCCAGTCCTACCCGTACGACTCCATCGAGCCGGGTCTCGTCAACTGGGTCGATTGGGAGCCGGCGTCGAACTTTCACGGCAACGAAGGAAGCCCCATCACGGTGTCCGTCTCGGCCCTCGCGGTGGGCACCAGCATCACTTTCGCCGACCGTGACGACTACAAGGTCTGGCGGAACGCCAACAACCCGGGGAGCTACTGGATCGAGATGGACCAGGGAGCGTTCCTTGACGGCGGCAGTCGTTCCGCGGGGTACGCGGTCGCCTGGAAGGCGAAGCAGGGCACGCCCGGGTCCCAGCACGACTTTCAGCGCGTCGTCTTCTTCTACGACTCCGGCAACTATGTCTGCGACCAGTACGACGCCGGCGACACCTGCACCCCGAACGGCGTGGACCACTGATGCCGACTCGCGGCGCTGCCCAGGTTCCGTGGAGGCCAGCAGCGGTTGTCGCGGCGGCGGCGGCGACGACGATCCTGCTGCTCGCCACCACCGAAGTTGTCCCGGCCCCCGCCGGGCAGGACCGTTCAGAGATCACTGCGGAAGCAGTAGGTGAGTACCTTCAGGACAATCCAGGCGTGCCCTTGGCGCTGCCCGGGTCACTCCCGCGCGACTACCGCTGGCTGGGCCCGGGGTTCACCAACACGGATGGCCACGGCATGGTCGTCGCCCGGAGCTCGACCTTCGGACCGGATCCGTTGGGCGGCGCCCCGACGGTGGAGGTGTGCACCCAGGTGCCCGACGTCGACCACTGCCAGCGTGGGGCGTCCACCATCCA
Source organism: Marmoricola sp. RAF53 (assembly GCF_052114005.1). Classification (NCBI taxonomy): domain Bacteria; kingdom Bacillati; phylum Actinomycetota; class Actinomycetes; order Propionibacteriales; family Nocardioidaceae; genus Marmoricola; species Marmoricola sp. RAF53. The sequence goes on from NZ_JBFRDX010000015.1 coordinate 96,505, forward strand.
CCGCACGCTGGGTAACGGCGTGCCGGTGGTGGTGTCCTTTCGAGGGCCCGAGCCGAGCGCCTCGGAATTGGCCTGGTGGCGGGCCGTCAGGCTGAATGCGACCACGACGCCGGCCTGGCTCGACTGAGCGAGACGTCGAGATGCGATCTGACGTGGCCGGAGCCTGGCGAGGAACTCGGACGGTCTGGCTCGTCGTCGCCGTCTTCGTCGCAGCGCTCGCGGGTGTCCGTCCTTCTGTGCTTCTGGACGGGAAGCACCCCACCGACACTGTCCCTTCTCGTCCGCGTGTGGCACCGGCGAAGCCGTTCGATCGTGACCAGTTGTGCTCTCGCCGAGGCCGACGCTGCCTGCGCCTGGCGGGGGATCAAACGGCGGTGATCTATCCGACTCGGCGCGAGCACTCCGATGGATACCTGCTCTGGGACGCTGGAGGGCCGGGCACCAGTCCGCTCGATCCTGGAGCAAGCCGTGCCGCGCTGCCCACGTGGACCACCGGCTTCGACCTCGTTGTCCTGGCCGAGCCGTGGACCGAGACCGAGGTCAGTGCACGGTGCCTGGCGGAGCTGGCTGCAGAATCGCGCCGCGACCCGGATCACTGCCCTTGGCGCCGGTTGGTTACCGATGTCCATGAGTACGCGCGCGCCCTTGTCTCGTTCGAGAAGCAGGAGGGAAGTCTGAACGGTGTCTACGCGGCCTCGTACGGAGCCGTCCGTGCGTTACCGGCAGTCCAACGCGTGACGGCCCGGGGCGGGTTCGCGGTGATCGAGTCGCCGGCGCCGCCGTTGGGAACCTCGGCGACGACGATCGTTCGAAGCCGGCTCGAAGCGGCCGAGCGCGCCATCGTCTGGACGTCGGCCTGCGCGAGGTCCGAATGCGCGCGCAGATATCAGATCCTGGGTCAGCTGCTCCGCGGTGACGATCAGGTCGATCCGGACGATGTCCAACTCGCCCTCCTGGGGATGAGCTACAGCCCCCAGGAGAACGAGGCCTTCCTCAGAAATCTGTGGCGGCACGGCGGGAAGGTCGATCGCGTGGGTGCGGTGTCCCTCCGCCAGGTGGCCTCGCGGGTCGCGCTGGTAACAGGGGCAGGGACCGCGCTGCACGAGCGAGTCGGTTACCTGGCCGGTACCTGCTCGATGTACTCGCACTGGCCGGCGGGAACCTCGGCATTCGCCAGGATGCACCGCGCCTGCGCCACGATCTCCCCGAACGGCTACGACTCCTGGGCCGATCATCATCGGATCGGGACGCAAGCGAGGAAGAACATTGCACTCGTGGTGAACCGCCGTGATCCCGTCGTGCCTTGGGCCCTGCAGCGACTCTGGCGAGCGGACTCCGTGCCTGCCAACGTGTTCACCTTCGCTCGACCGGGTCACGTCACCATGCCGGAGTCCGTCGCTGCGGAGGTCGGCGCGTGGCTCGATCAGCGACAGGCACGCTCGGCCAGGTGACGGTTTCCGCGTCTCCGCCCCGCACGGCCCACGTCGTCGCGGACTCAGTGCCCGCCGAGGCGCCGGCTCAGGGCGGCGGCGGTGCCCCGGACGGCCTCGGCGATCGCGGGGACGTCGGCGGTCGCCGGGACGTAGGTGACCGCGACGCCGGCGAGCGGCACCTGGTTGTGGTCGAGCACCGGTGCCGCGATCGAGGCGAGCCCCGGGGTGATCTCGCCGTCCTCCACGGCGTACCCGCGCTGGCGGGCCTCGCCGAGGATGGCCCGCAGCGCGCTGAGTGAGCTCGGCCCGATCCCGGTGCGCTCGACGAACGCCTCCCGGTCCGGGTACAGCGCGCGGATCTGCGCGGTCGGCAGCGCGGCCAGGATCGCCCGGCCGCTCGCCGTCAGGTGCGCCGGCAGCCGTACGCCGACCTCGGTCACCAGCGGCGGCCGGCCGGGGGCGCGCTCCTCGATGACGTAGAGGACGTCGCGCCCGTGCGGGACGGCGAGGTGCGCGGACTCGCCGACCTGGTCGACCAGCGCGGCCAGCGGGCGCCGGGCCAGCCGCTGCAGGGGAGCCTGCCGGGTGTAGCCGCTGCCGACCTCGAAGGCGGCGACGCCGAGTCCGTAGCGGCGCTCTTCGGGCAGGTGGAAGACGAAGCCCTCCTCGGCCATCGCAGTCATCAGGTGGTACGCCGTGGAGCGAGGCAGGTCGCAGGCCCGCATGATCCGGTCCAGCGGGACCGGGTCCGGCTGACCGGCCAGGAACTTGAGCACGCGCATCGCCTTGGTGGCGGCGGGGACCTGACCCATGCCTCGGAGCCTAGGGCCTGACGAGCGGACGGGCGGTCGCTCAGATGTCGGCGTGCTCCAGGGCCGGCTCGTCGCGCGGCACCAGGGGCGCGGCCAGCAGCGGGAACAGCCCGGTCAGGCCGAACGCGAGGCCGTAGCCCCACAGCGGCACCAGGAACCCCATCACCGGCGGGACGGCGACGGCGGTGAGGTACTGCCCGGTGTTCTGGATGCCCAGCGCGCGGCCGGACCAGAACGGGCCGGCGCGTTCGGCGACCGCGGTGAACGCGAGCCCGTTGTCGGCGACGGTCACCATCGAGGCCAGCACGATCAGCGCGACCGCGATGCCGAGGTCGAGCCGGATGGTGACGCCGACGGCGAGCATCGTCACCCCGGCGGCGACGGCGACCCAGCGCAGCGGCCGGGTCCGGGACCCGACCACGTCGGAGAGGTGGCCGGCGCCGATCCGCCCCACCGCGCCGAGCACCTGGGCGAAGGCGACGAGCGCGCCGGCGGCTCCCGGGCTCCAGTCCCGGCCGACCTGGAGCCAGACGAGCATGAACGTCCAGACGGTGAACTGCGGGATCACCAGCAGGACGGAGACGGCGTGGATCCGGGCCAGGTAGGTGTCGCCGCGGTAGGGGTTGGCGGCGGCCACGTCGGCCGGTCGCGCGGGGCGCGCCGGGTCGAGCACCCAGGCAGCGCAGGCGAGCGCGGTGATGCCGGCGAAGACGGCCGGCACCACCAGGGCGGGTCCGATCCCGGAGGCGGCGGCGACCACGGGGATCGCGATCGCGGCCAGGCCGACCCCGACGGGTTGGGCCATCTGCCGGATGCCCATCGCGGTGCCGCGACGACGCGGCGGGAACCAGCCGACGACGACGCGTCCGCTGGCCGAGGAGGTGCCCGCGGAGGCGGCCCCGGCGAGGAAGAGGAAGGTGCCGAGCGCGGCGGTCGACTCGTGGGTCCAGGCCGCGCCGGCGAGGAAGAGCGCGCTCAGCGCCAGGCTGCTCACCAGCACGAACCGCTCGCCGGTGGCGTCGACGACCGCGCCCCAGAGCACGAGCGTGCAGGCGCTGCCGGCGATCGACGCCGCCGCGATCCAGCCGGCCGCGGCGAGACTGAGCCCGCCGTCGTGGAGCGCCGGGATCAGGAAGGCGGGTCCGTTGACCGCGGCGGACGAGGCGGACTGCCCGAGCGTGGACAGCGCCAGCATCAGCCAGGGGCGTGGGCGCTGTGGATTCACGCTCACCACCGTATGACCATCCACAATGTAAGACAAATTGTCTCGAATAATGGACGCGCTCGCGAGGGTGACGCGTCTCAGATGCGAGACAGGCGGACTGCTCGCCCCCTGGTCGGCGGCCGCCTCAGGAGCGTTTCATGGTGCCATGACTTCTTCCGCCACCGTCGAGGTCGGGGTCGGCCCCGTCTCGTTCGAAGATCTCGTCGCGGTGGCCCGCGACGGTGCTGCCGTCCGGCTCTCCTCCGACGCCCTCGTCGCGATCGACCAGGCCCGCGCGGTCGTCGACAAGCTCGCCGAGGAACCCACGCCGGCGTACGGGATCTCGACCGGGTTCGGCGCCCTCGCCACCCGGCACATCCCCGTCGAGATGCGCGCCCAGCTGCAGCGCTCCCTGGTCCGCTCGCACGCCGCCGGCTCCGGCCCCGAGGTCGAGCGCGAGGTGGTCCGCGGGCTGATGCTGCTGCGGCTCTCCACCCTCGCGACCGGCCACACCGGCGTCCGCCGCGAGACCGCCGAGCTGATCGCCGCGCTGCTGAGCAACGGCATCACCCCGGTCGTGCACGAGTACGGCTCCCTCGGTTGCTCCGGCGACCTCGCGCCGCTCTCGCACTGCGCGCTCGCGCTGATGGGTGAGGGCCAGGTCCGCGACGCCGCCGGGACGCTGATGCCCGCGGCCGACGCGCTGGCCGCCGCCGGGCTCCGCCCGGTCGAGCTCGTCGCCAAGGAGGGGCTCGCGCTGATCAACGGCACCGACGGCATGCTCGGCATGCTGGTGCTCGCGCTCACCGACCTGGAGATGCTGCTCCGTACGGCGGACATCGCCGCGGCCATGTCCGTCGAGGGCCAGCTCGGCACCGACCGCGTCTTCGCCCCCGAGCTCCAGGCGATCCGCCCGCACCCCGGCCAGGCCGCCTCCGCCGCCAACCTCGTCGCGCTGCTCCGCGACTCCGGGGTGGTCGCCTCGCACCGCGGACCCGACTGCAACCGGGTCCAGGACGCGTACTCGCTGCGCTGCTCGCCGCAGGTGCACGGTGCCGCCCGCGACACCCTGGCGCACGCCCGCACCGTCGCCGGTCGCGAGCTCGCCTCCGCGGTCGACAACCCGGTCGTGCTGCCGGCGGAGGGCCGCGTCGAGTCCAACGGCAACTTCCACGGAGCGCCGGTCGCCTACGTCCTCGACTTCGCCGCGATCGTCGCCGCCGACGTCGCCTCGATCAGCGAGCGGCGTACCGACCGGTTCCTCGACAAGGCCCGCAACCACGGCCTGCCGCCGTTCCTCGCCGACGACCCCGGCGTCGACAGCGGCCACATGATCGCCCAGTACACCCAGGCCGCGATCGTCTCCGAGATGAAGCGGCTCGCCGCCCCCGCCTCGGTCGACTCGATCCCGTCCTCGGCGATGCAGGAGGACCACGTCTCGATGGGCTGGTCCGCGGCCCGCAAGCTGCGCCGCTCGGTCGACGGCCTCACCCGGGTCCTCGCCGTCGAGGTCCTCACCGCCGCCCGCGCCCTCGACCTGCGCGCCCCGCTGGAGCCCTCGCCGGCCACGGCTGCCGTCGTCCGGCTCCTCCGCGAGCACGGCATCGAGGGCCCCGGCCCTGACCGCCACCTCTCGCCGGAGATCGAGAACGCCGTCGAGCTCGTCCGCAGCGGGGCCGTCCTGGCCGCCGCCCAGTCCGTGATCGGAGACCTGCAGTGACCACGCCCGCCTCTGGCAACCCCCGCCTCCCCATCCACGCCGCGCACGGCACCGAGCTCACCGCTCGTTCCTGGCAGACCGAGGCGCCGCTGCGGATGCTGATGAACAACCTCGACCCCGAGAACGCCGAGCGCCCCGAGGACCTCGTCGTGTACGGCGGCACCGGCAAGGCCGCCCGCAGCTGGGAGGCGTACGACGCGATCGTGCGCTCGCTCTCCACGCTCGCCGACGACGAGACCCTGCTCGTGCAGAGCGGCAAGCCGGTCGGTGTGATGCGCACCCACGAGTGGGCCCCGCGGGTGCTGATCGCGAACTCCAACCTGGTCGGCGACTGGGCCAACTGGGAGGAGTTCCGCCGGCTCGAGGACCTCGGCCTGACCATGTACGGCCAGATGACCGCCGGGTCGTGGATCTACATCGGCACCCAGGGCATCCTGCAGGGGACGTACGAGACGTTCGCCGCGGTGGCCGACAAGCTCGCTGCCTCTGGCCGGAACGAGCACAGCGGAGGCACGCTGGCCGGCACGATCACCCTGACCGCCGGACTCGGCGGCATGGGCGGCGCGCAGCCGCTCGCCGTCACCATGAACGACGGCGTCGCGATCTGCATCGACGTCGACCAGTCCCGGATCACCCGCCGGATCGAGCACCGCTACCTCGACGTCCAGGCGGACTCCCTGGAGCACGCCGTCGAGCTGGCCGTCGAGGCCCGCGACGCCCGTAGGCCGTTGTCCATCGGTGTCCTCGGCAACGCGGCGGTCGACTTCCCGGCTCTGCTGGAGATGGGGGCGCCGATCGACATCGTCACCGACCAGACCTCCGCGCACGACCCGCTGTCCTACCTGCCGGTCGGGGTGCCGTTCGAGGAGTGGCACGCCCGCGCCGAGGCCGACCCCGCGGGCTTCACCAAGGAGGCCCAGGCCTCGATGGCCGCGCACGTCCGGGCGATGGTCGAATTCCAGGACAAGGGCGCCGAGGTCTTCGACTACGGCAACTCCATCCGCGACGAGGCCCGCAAGGGCGGCTACGACCGCGCCTTCGAGTTCCCCGGTTTCGTGCCGGCCTACATCCGGCCGCTGTTCTGCGAGGGCAAGGGCCCGTTCCGCTGGGCCGCGCTCTCCGGTGACCCGGCCGACATCGCCGCCACCGACAAGGCCATCCTCGAGCTCTTCCCCGAGAACGAGCGGCTGCGGAAGTGGATCACGATGGCCGGCGAGCGGGTGCACTTCCAGGGCCTGCCGGCGCGGATCTGCTGGCTCGGCTACGGCGAGCGTCACCTGGCCGGGCTGAAGTTCAACGAGATGGTCGCCAGCGGTGAGCTCAAGGCGCCGATCGTGATCGGCCGCGACCACCTGGACTGCGGGTCGGTGGCGTCGCCGTACCGGGAGACCGAGGCGATGCTCGACGGCTCCGACGCGATCGCCGACTGGGCCCTGCTCAACGCGCTGGTGAACACCGCCTCGGGTGCTACCTGGGTGTCGATCCACCACGGCGGCGGCGTCGGCATGGGTCGGTCCATCCACGCCGGCCAGGTCTGCGTCGCCGACGGGACCCCGCTGGCCGCCGAGAAGATCGAGCGCGTCCTCACCAACGACCCGGCGATGGGCGTCATCCGTCACGTCGACGCCGGCTACGACCGTGCCGCCGAGGTGGCCGCCGAGCGGGGCGTGCGGATCCCGATGGCGGAGTAGGTCCCGGCGCTACTCGAGGGGGAGGGTGTCGCGGCCATCGCGCGCATCCTCCCCTCGGGGACCGAACCAGCGTCGCTGCGACTCGGCGATCACGACGTCGTTGATGCTCGCTTCCCGGCGCCGCATCAGGCCGTTCTCGTCGAACTCCCAGAGCTCGTTGCCATAGCTGCGGTGCCAGGTGTCTGCGTGGTCGCGCCACTCGTACTGGAAGCGGACGGCCATCCGGTTCGCGCGGAAGCCCCACAGGCTCTTGCGGAGCGCGTAGTCGCGCTCGCGGGCCCACTTGGCCGTGAGGAAGTCGACGATCTGCGCGCGGCCGGTGAGGAACGCGTCCCGGTTCCGCCATACCGAGTCCTCGGTGTAGGCGAGGGCGACCCGATGCGGATCGCGCGTGTTCCAGGCATCTTCGGCGGCCTGGACCTTGACCAGCGCCGAAGGCAGGTCGAAGGGCGGCAGCGGTGGGCGACGTTCACTCATGGGGGTGTCCCTTCTCGGGCACGTCGGCTCAGGGGCCGACGTTCGGGTTTCGCGGGTAGTCGGAGATGAGCCGGGAGATCACGGGCAGGAGAGTGCGGACGTGGCTCTCCGGCGAGAACACGATGCGTCGTCCGGTGTGGCCCTCGTCCTCGGTCGCGCCGGTGATCACCAGCTCGGCGGTGCCGTGCAGGTGGAGCGCGAGGCCGCGTTCGAAGTCAGGGACGAGCAGAGCTGCTTCGGGGTCGACGTGGAGGTTGCCCAGGCTGTTGAACAGGTTGTTGCCCGGGTAGTCCGGCCACCACAAGGTGTCTCCTTGCCGACGGAGGAAGCCCGCCGCCCCACCCCGGTGGGATACGTCGTTCCCGCGCTGCGGGTGAGTCGTCCCGAGCAGGAAGCTGGTCGTCGTGCTGATCGTCTGCTCGTCCGCGGCGGTCGGAGGACCGAGGGGAACGGCGACGTCCGCGGGTCGGGCGGCGTCGAGGTCGACCGTGCGTTGAGGGATGAACTGCGGACAGTTGCCGAAGGCCTCGTCGACGGCCACCTCCAGGCGGCCGTCGACTGCGACGGTCAGGGTGCCGTTGAGACGGAACCGGCGGCGTCGGATGTAGTCGATGGCGATGAGTCCGACCGGTTGCCCGGAGGGCAGCAGGTGGAGCGGATCACCGACCGCGGGTGCGGTGCGGATCTGCAGGGTGGTCGGATCGACCGCCTGCAGGAATCCGGGTGCGCCGACGAGGGGCGAGGTCCAGAGCCGACCGCCGTGGTCGCGAGCGGTGATCGCGGCGAACGAGCGTTCCGCCAGGAAGCCCGCCATTCCCGGACTGAGGTCTGCCGGGGCCAGCATCCCTTCCAGCCGGGCCGCCTCCTGGTGCACGCCTGCGATGCGCTGCACGGCGAGCTCGCCGTGGTGAAAGCCGTGCATGCCGGCTCAGCCCAGGCTGTTGGTCGGGGTGACCACCGGCCAGTCGTTGTCGACCTGGCTGAGGACGTTGAAGTAGTTGGTCAGCACGTTCAGCGCGATGTGCCCGACGACCTCGCCGATCTCGGCGTCGGTGACACCGGCGGCCCGGGCCTGGGCGATCGAGTCGTCGGACACCGCGCCCCGTGCGTGCAGGATGTCGTTCGAGAGCTGGAGGAGCGCCTGGGTGTGCTCGTCGTTCGACTTCGCGAAACGCGCGTTCTCGAGCTCGTCCGGGTCGACCTTCGCGACGTTGGCGCCGATGTAGGTGTGCGCAGAGAGGCAGTAGGTGCAGCCGTTCGCCTCGGCCGTGGTCAGGGCGAGCCGCTCGCGCACTGCCGTGGGCAGCGCGCCGGTTGCGAGCGCTCCCGACAGCGCCAGGTAGCCCTTGAGCAGCGCGGGGCTGTTGGCCATCGTCTTGGTCATGTTCGGCGTGACCCCGAGCGCCTTCTGAACCTGGTCGAGCAGTTCTGCGGCCTCCCCGGTCGCGGTGGCCGGGTCGATCTGCGGGAGACGGGACATGGGACTTCCTCTCATTGACCTAACGTCTAGAGTGCTCTCTAGCCGTTAGGTGATCCTGCCGGAGTCGTGCGGCCATGTCAAATGGATACAGATGAATTCTTCCGTTAGGATGTCGGCATGGCGGACGCGACCACGGCTGCACCCCTGTTGGGCGAGCCGTTGCCGGTAGAACTGATGAACACCATCTGGGCCGACCGTGAGGGTGTGCACGACGCACTGGCGACCCCTGCGGATGCGGCGGGTTGGATCACCGCTGTCGCTGACCGGCCGGAGGTCGGTGCCCCCGAGCTGGCACAGTGGCTGGCCGGGCAGCGCGGCGCGGATCTGGCGTCCGTCCATCGCAACCTGCGTCAGCTCCGCGACGCGGCCCGGGCCCTCGCGGCCCGACGGACCGATGACCCGAGGGATGAGGTCACCCACCCCATCGGTACGGCGGCCGCGGTCGAGATCGTCAACGCCCTGGCCTCGAGCGCGCCCACCTGGCCCCTGCTGCACTGGTCCGACGGTGGTGTCCCCGAGATCAGCCGCGCCTCAGAGGCCTCGCCGGGCCTGGTCCTGGTCGCCGACCTCGCTCGTTCCACCATCGCACTGCTCGCGGGCGGAGCGGGCTCCGAGCTCCGGGCCTGCCGTGCGCCCGGCTGTGTCTTGTACTTCGTCAGGCAGCATCCGCGCCGCGCATGGTGTTCGGACGCCTGCGGGAACAGGGCACGTCAGGCCCGTCACTACCAACGCAACCGCCCGCAGGTCACCAGGTGACCCGCGGGCGGTTGTCAGGGGCACCACAAGGGTGCGCTGGCGGAGGATAGGGGATTCGAACCCCTGAGGGCGTTAACCCAACCCGCTTTCCAAGCGAGCGCACTAGGCCACTATGCGAATCCTCCGCCGCGAAGGTTACCCGCCCGGATTAGGACTCGCGAAATCGGTCTCCTAGACTGCTCCGCAACCCCCCATGCGGCGGTATCTCACTGAACTCCCCCAGGGCCGGAAGGCAGCAAGGGCAGGTGGGCTCTTCCGGGTGCATGGGGGGCCTTCGCATTCCGTGCCAGACCGGGGCCGACCTAGGATCGGCGGCATGCGGATCGGGCCGGTGCTGGGAGCGGGACTGCTGCTGCTCGCGCTCGCGGGGTGCGGGGACGGGAGCGCTGCTCCAGATGCCGCTGGGACACCGGCTTCCCCGTCCTCGACGCTCACGCCCGAAGGTGACGGCGAGCTCGTCCCGCCGGGCCTGACCGACGACGTCCCGCTGCCCGACCTCACCGCGACCCCGAAGCCGCCGTCGGCACCGAAGCCCGCGGACCGGGTGTACGGCGCCGACGTCAGCTGGCCGCAGTGCCCGAAGGGGATGGGCATCCCGCAGAAGCGGTCCCAGGGCGCGCCCATGCCCACTGCCGCCGCCCAATTCGTCATCATCGGGCTCACCAACGGCCCTTCCTTCGTGGCGAACCCCTGCATCGCCGACCAGGTCGGCTGGGCGCGGCAGCGGGACCTGCCGGTGGCGGCGTACGCGGTGGTCAGCTACCCGGACGCCGCCACGCTGGCCCGCTACGGCGGCACCGGCCCGTACGACGCGAGCACCCGGCTCGGCGCGCTCCGCAACACCGGCTACCAGGCGGCGCTGTTCAACCTGAGCACGCTGAAGGCGGCCGGGCTGCCGACGCCGATCGTCTGGGTGGACGTGGAGCCGGTCACCGGCTTCGCGTGGAGCTCCGACACCGTCGCGAACGCGGCCGTCGTCCAGGGCACCGCGAAGGCGTACGCCGACGCCGGGTTCAGGGTCGGCTTCTACTCGACGCCGAACCTGTGGAAACGGGTCGTCGGGGACCTGCGGATCGGCGGTCCGGAGTGGCGTGCGGCCGGGCAGACCTCCCAGGCCGAGGCGCTGCGCCGGTGCGCCGGCGACTGGTCCTTCCAGGGCGGACCGGGCGTCCTGGGGCAGTGGGTCGAGGACGGCCGCGACCGTGACGTCGCCTGTCCCGGAGCGGTCGGCGACGTGCGGACCTGGTTCGGCACCTTCTGATTCGGTCCTCCCGGCGTTCCGCATCGGCTCCCGCCTCGGCCTTGAGGGGCACTCGGCCCAGGGTCCCTCGCGACGGCCAGCCTGGGGGAGCAGTGCCCTAGGCTCCCCCTGTGGAGCACAATCTCGCGTTGTACCGCCGGTACCGGCCGGAGTCGTTCGCCGAGGTCATCGGGCAGGACCACGTCACCGAACCGCTGCGCACCGCGCTGGCGAACAACCGGGTCAACCACGCCTACCTCTTCTCCGGCCCGCGCGGCTGCGGCAAGACGACGAGCGCCCGGATCCTGGCCCGGACGCTGAACTGCGAGAAGGCCCCGATCTCCGACCCGTGCGGCGAGTGCCAGTCCTGCCGCGACCTGGCTCGCGGTGGTCCCGGGTCGATCGACGTGATCGAGATCGACGCGGCCAGCCACGGTGGTGTCGACGACGCGCGCGACCTGCGTGAGCGGGCCTTCTTCGCCCCGGTGGCCAGCCGTTACAAGGTCTACATCATCGACGAGGCCCACATGGTGACCACGCAGGGCTTCAACGCCCTGCTCAAGCTCGTGGAGGAGCCGCCGGAGCACCTCAAGTTCATCTTCGCGACCACCGAGCCGGAGAAGGTCATCCCGACCATCCGCTCGCGCACCCACCACTACCCGTTCCGGCTGATCCCGCCGCGGGTGCTGTCGGACTACCTGGCCGAGATCTGCTCCCGCGAGGGCGTTCCGATCGAGCCGGCCGCACTGCCCCTGGTGGTCCGCGCGGGCGCCGGTTCGGCGCGCGACTCGCTGTCGGTGCTCGACCAGCTCCTCGGCGGAGCCGGGCCGGACGGGCTGACCTACGAGGTCGCGACCGCCCTCCTCGGCTACACGCCGGACACCCTGCTCGACGAGGTGGTGGACGCGTTCGCCGCCGGCGACGGCGGGACCGTCTTCGCAGTGGTGGACAAGGTGATCGAGACCGGCCAGGACCCGCGCCGGTTCACCGAGGACGTGCTGCGCCGGCTGCGCGACCTCGTGATCGTGGCCGCGGTGCCGGACGCCCCGGCGACCGGCCTGATCGACGTCCCGGCCGACCAGGCCGAGCGGCTGGTCGCGCAGGCCGCCCGCTTCGGCAAGGCCGACCTGGTCCGGGCGGCCGACTGCGTCGCCGCCGGGCTCACCGAGATGCGCGGCGCGACCACGCCGCGGCTGCTGCTCGAGCTCATCTGCGCCCGCGTGCTCCTCCCCGGGGCCGACGACTCCACCGACGGGCTCGCGGCCCGGCTGGACCGGATGGAGCGCCGCCTCGACATGACCGGCGGCGCCCCGTCCGCGGCTCCGGCTCCGGCCCCCGCCCCGGCGGCCCCTCCGGCCCCGGTGGTCCGGGAAGTCCCGGCGACGCCGGTGCAGGCTCCGGCTCCGGCTCCTGTCCCGCCGCCCGCCCCGGCTGCCGAGGTTCCGGCCCCGGCTCCCGAAGCACCGGCCGCCCCGGCTGTCCCGGCCACCCCGGTCGCGACCCAGCGTGAGCCCGAACCGGCTCGGGTGGAAACGGCCCCGGCGGCGCCCCAGGTCACCGGCGGGCTCGGCCTCGTCGACGCCCGGCGGGTCTGGCCGGACGTGCTGGACAAGGTCAAGGAGATGCGCCGCTTCACCTGGATCCTGCTCAGCCAGAACGCGCAGGTGATCGGGCTCGACGGTGGCACGCTCACCGTCGGCTTCAAGAACGCCGGCGCCCGCGACTCGTTCGTCGGCGGCGGCAGCGAGGAGATCCTGCGCCAGGCCGCGATCGACGTCATCGGCGCCGACTGGCGGGTCGAGTCGATCGTGGACCCGTCCGCCGACCCCGGCGCGGCCGCGCCCGCGGCGCCCGCCCGGACGGTCGC
>NZ_JBFRDX010000016.1:0-137201 GCF_052114005.1 Marmoricola sp. RAF53
GTGCTCGCCGTCCCGATGCCGGGGCCGCGCGAGGCGGTCGCCGCCGTCGCCGCGGCCGCCGCGCACGGGCTGCGGATCGGCTGCTTCCGGCCTCCGTCGACCCCGGACGGGATCTCCCGGCTCCGGCTGACCGCGCACGCCCACCTGGCCGACGAGGAGATCGGTACGGCGGTCAAGGTGCTCCAGGAGATCCTGTCGTGACCGTCACCTTCGTCACCGGCACCGACACCGAGGTCGGCAAGACCGTCGCCACCGCGGCCCTCGTGGTGGCGCTGCGCGCCGCCGGCGAGCAGCCCTACGTGATCAAGCCGGCCCAGACCGGGATGGCCGAGGAGGACTACGGCGACCTGGACGCGGTCCGGCACCTCGCCGGCCCGGTCCCCGGGCACGAGGGGGTCCGGCTGCAGGCCCCGCTCGCGCCGGACACGGCCGCCCGGCTCGAAGGCGTCACCCTGCCCGACCTGGCGACCCAGCGCGACGCCATCGTGGACGCGGAGGCGGAGCACCACGTGCTGGTCGAGGGAGCCGGCGGCGTCCTGGTCCCGCTCGGCCACCACTGGAACGTGATCGACCTGGCCGAGACCGTCGCGCACGCCGGCGTACCGGTCCGGTTCGTCGTGGTCGCCCGCGCCGGGCTCGGCACCCTCAACCACAGCGCCCTGACCGTGCAAGCGATCGCCCACCGCGGTCTCGAGGTCGGCGGCGTGGTCATCGGCTCGTGGCCGGCCACCCCCGACCTCGCCGCCGAGCAGAACCTGCTCGACCTCCCGGTGCTGACCGGCGTCCCGGTGCTCGGACGGATCCCGCAGCGCTCCGGGCTGATGTCGGTCGAGGAGTTCACCGCCGCCGCGGCGGGCTGGCTCACCCTGCCTGCGGACTGAAACAGCCACCGCGCGCGCGTCCGCGGCCGTAGGGTCCGGGCCATGCGTCGCTGCCTCCTCGGAGTCCTCCTCCTGCTCGCCACCGGATGTGGCGGGACGCCCTCCCCCGGTGCCGCGCCGTCGGCGAGCCCGACCCCGGCAGCGCCCGCGCGACCCGCGCTCCAGGTGGCGGAGGGCAACGGCTCGATGTGCCTCGAACGGGTCCAGCGCCGCTACGACTTCGCCTACTGGTCCGAGCCCGTCACGGCCACGCAGCCCCTGGAGATCACCGGCGTGCGCGCCGAGGGCACCGGGGTGCGCGTGGTCGACGGCCAGGTCGCCCCGGTCGTCGGCGGCGCGCAGCTCGACGCGGTCGTCTCGGACTGGCCGTACACGCCGGGCCGCGACACCCGGCGCAGCGTCGAGTGGCGGTCCCGGACCGCCCTCGTGGGCGCGCAGCTCCCTGTCCAGCGGGCGATGCTGCCGTTCCTGCACTTCCGCGCCGTCCCGGGCGGGAACCTCACCGCGGTGCTCTACGACTACCGCACCGCGGACGGGGTGACCGGCGTCGCCCGCGCACCTCTGGAGATCCGGATCAGCGCCCGGGGCTGCTGACCCGACGCGACGCCTCAGTCCCGGCCGCGGCGTGCCGATGGAGGTACCGTCGTGGTCCCGCGGAAGGACCGCAGGAACCGAGAGGTGGAGCTGTGCTGGAGACGCTGGGCCGGACGAGGACGCACCGACTCGCACTGGCGGTGGTCGTCGCGCTCGTCTCGCTGCTCCCCGTGGTCGCGCAGACCCCGGCGCACGCGCGGGCGGCCGCGCTGCCGAGCAAGCGGGTCTGGCTCGCCGACGTGAGCACGGCGATGTCCGGGTCGATCCGCTACCTCGACGACCGGGTCGCGGCGGCCGGCACCGGCCAGGGCCTCGCGGTCGTGCTCGACATCGACAACACCTCGATCGCCACCCACTACGCCTGGCCCGACCCGGTGCTGCGGGTGCGCACCTTCGCCCGGCACGCCCGCGCGCTCGGCATCAAGGTCTACTTCGTCACCGGCCGGCTCCGCACCGACGTCCCGAACGTGCGCCCGGTGCTGCGCCGGGCCGGCTACACCTTCACCAGCATCTGCGGCCGCAACCAGGGCGAAAGCCTGCCCGCGAGCAAACAGCGCTGCCGTCGCTCGATCACGGCCGCGGGCAGCACGATCGTGGCCAACGTCGGCAACCGGTCCACCGACTTCGCCGGCGGGAACTACGAGCGCGCGTTCCGGCTCCCGAACTACGGCAACCAGCTCAGCTGATGTCGCGGCTGCGGTAGCGCAGCCAGGACAGCCCGAGCAGGAGCACCGCCACCCCGGTCAGGGCCGCCGCCGAGGCGGGGTCGAAGTCCTCCACCGGCATCGCCGGCACGTGGCTGAACGGCGAGACCCCGAGCAGCCACGACGGCAGGTCGAGCAGCTCCCCGATCTGCCCCAGCGTCAGGAACAGCACCAGCAGGCCCCAGGCCACCGGCACCGCGGACCGGCGCCACGCCAGGCAGGCCGCAGCGAGCGCGGTCACCACCCAGACCGCCGGGGCCTGGCCGAGCGCCGCCCCGACGACGTCGCCGAGAACCGCCCCGATCCCGTCGCCGGCACCCCCGTAGCCGAGCGCGACCGCGACCCCGAGCACCGCGAGCAGGGCGGTCGCGCCGACGACGGCCACCAGGACCGTGGCCGACCAGGTGCGGACCCGCGACGTCGCGGTGGCCAGCACCTGCTCGGTCCGGCCGTCGCCCTCGTCGGCACCCGCGTGCACGACCACCGAGATCCCGAAGCAGCAGATCACGGCCGCCGCGATCGACAGCACCGCGGCGATCAGGGTCTGCTCGATCGCGCCCTCCCCGCCCAGCCGCTGCATCATCTCCTGGGTCCCGGGCGAGTCGAGCAGGTCGCCGATGTTCGGGGCGATGGAGCCCATCACGAAGCCGAGGACCACCGTCCCGGCCGCCCAGACGACGAAGGTCGGCGTGTGCACCCGGACGGCGAGGGCGACCGCGTCGGCCAGCCGGGGCGAGCCGGTCGCGGGCCCCGGACGGGCGGCCAGCATGCCGCTGCCGAGGTCGCGACGGTCGTCGAGCGCGAACGCGAGGACGAGCAGCGCCGCGGCCAGAGCGACGTACAGCGCGAGGACCCACCAGCGCGGGTCCGAGTACGCCCGGAGCTGTGTCGACCACCCGAGCGGGCTGAGCCAGCTGAGCCAGGCGACCGACGTGTCCCCCACCGCCCGGAGCACGTACGCCGCCCCGAGCATCCCCGCCGCGATCGCGCCGCAGGTCCGGGCGCTGGCCGAGAGCTGGCACGCCACCGCGGTCATGCCGGCGACCGACAGCCCGACCCCGGCCCAGGATGCCCCGAACGCGAGTGAGCCGACGAGCGGGAGCCCGCCGAGGACGTTCGCTGCCGCTGCGAGGAGTCCGAGCACGACCGCCAGCACGGCGCTGGCGACAGCCGCCCCGGCGATCGGCGCGCTGCGACCGAGGGCGGTGCCGCCGACGAGCTCGGTGCGACCGCTCTCCTCCTCCACCCGGGTGTGCCGGCGGACGACGACCAGGAAGAAGACGCCCACGAAGACGGCGTAGAGGACCGTCATCTTGGTCATCGCCAGCTCGCCCAGGCTGTGCACGTCGAGGATCGGGCCGTAGAGCGCCACGATGGCCGGGCTGGAGCTGATCGCCTCGGCCGCCTCGACCCGGTCGGCGGCCGTCGGGTAGAGGGCCACCGTCCCGGCGGCGCTCGCGTAGCAGACGACGACGAGCACCGCGATCCAGCCGGTCGCCATCCACCGGTCGCGGCGCAGCGCGAACCGGGCCAGCAGCCCGGTGCCGGTGAGCCGGGAGCCGGCCGCGCGGGTGCCCACGGGCTGGCTCACGGGGCCACCGGGTCCGTGCGGTAGGCGTCCAGGAAGAGTTCCTCGAGGGAGGGCGGAGTGCTGGACAGGGAGCGGACCCCGGCGCCGGCCAGCGCGGCGAGGACGGGCTCCAGGGCATCCTGGTCGACGGTGCAGCGCACCCGGGATCCGTCGACCGCCAGGTCGTGCACGCCGGTCGTCGCGCTCAGGTCCGGGACCGGGCCGGCGACCTCTGCCTCGATCCGGGTGCGGTGCAGGTGCCGCATCTCCGCGAGCGAGCCGGACTCGACGGTCCGGCCGGTCCGGATGATCGTGACCCGGTCGGCGAGGCGCTCGACCTCGCTCAGGATGTGGCTGGACAGCAGCACCGTCGCACCGCGCGCGCTGTGCTCGGCGACGCACTCGTTGAACAGCTGCTCCATCAGCGGGTCCAGGCCCGAGGTCGGCTCGTCCAGGATCAGCAGATCGCTCTCCACCGCGAAGGCCGCGACCAGGGCCACCTTCTGCCGGTTGCCCTTGGAGTAGGCGCGCCCCTTCTTGGTCGGGTCGAGGTCGAACCGCTCGATCAGCTCCTCGCGCCGCGACGAAGACGGGTCGCCTCCGCGCATCCGGAGGAGCATGTCGATCGTCTCCCCGCCGCTGAGGTTCGGCCAGAGCGCGACGTCCCCGGGCACGTAGGCCAACCGCCGGTGGATGGCGACGGCGTCGCGCCACGGGTCCATCCCGAACACCTGCGCGCTGCCGCCGTCGACCCGGAGCAGACCGAGCAGCGCGCGGATCGTCGTCGACTTGCCGGCCCCGTTCGGCCCCAGGAACCCGTGCACCTCGCCCGGCTCCACCTGCAGGTCGAGCCCGTCCAGCGCCYGGAAGCTCCCGAACCGCTTCACCAACCCCCGCACGTCCACGACCGGTGCACCCATGCCAGCACGCTAGCGTCAGCCGCTCCCGAGCAGCGCCTCGATCCGGGGGATCTGGCGCTGGAGGGCGCGCAGGTGCGGGGCGACCGACGGGTGACCGTACTTGCCGGCGAGGGCGCCCTCCCCCGGCGCGATCCGGGCCAGCGCCCACTCGGCGCGGCTGAAGACCGTGTAGACGGCCATCACGCTGGCCGCGATCCGGACCTGCCGTCGGTCCGCCTCCGACCCGACCGCGGTCAGACCGCCGCAGTAGGCGTCGAGGAGCACGTCGAAGTCCTCGCGGGCCGACAGCGCGTAGTAGCCGAGGTCGGTGCCGATCGGGCCGATGCCGAACCCCTGCCAGTCGACGGTCAGGACGTCCTGCCCGCGAGAGGCGAGGAAGTTCGCCGGGACCGCGTCGCCGTGCAGCCGCCCGGCCGGTCCGGCCGCACGCTCGGCCAGCCAGTGCGTCCGGCGGGCCCACAGGTGCTCGGCCGCGTCCGCGAGCGTCGTACGTCGCAGGGTCGGCCAGCCGCCGCGCGCCTCGGCCATCGCCAGCCGGTCGGTCAACGTACGCCGCGAGGCCCAGCCGACCTCCCGGAAGGGCGCGCCGGCGAACCTCCCGAGCCCGGCGGCCACGAACAGCGCCGGCGGCGGCTCGGCGACCACCTCGGCGGTCACGACCGTGGCGCCCTCGTCGTCCTCCTCGACCCGCAGCACCGGGGCGGGCACCAGGCCGGGACCGTCGACGGCCTCCAGGTCGAGGGCGACCTCGACCTCGCGGCGCCAGTAGCCGGCGTGGTCGGGCGCGCCGAGCACGGCGGCCTCGTCCGGCTCCGGGCGGCGAAGCCTCTTCACGACGACGTCCTGGTCCTGGACCCGGGTCCGCCAGAGCCCGACGGTCGCCGGTCCCCCGCCCGCGCGCAGCGGCACCCAGGAGGGATCGGGCTGCCACATCGTCGGGCTCCGCTCGTCGGTCAGGCGTTGACGACCTCAATCGTGACAGAGCAGGCGTCGGACACGGCCTGTTCGAGCACCGCGCGTCGCGGGTCGGGAACGGGGAGGACGGGTCCGCGCGGTTCCCCGGTCCCGGCCAGCCGCGGGTCCTTGAGAACCTCGCGCAGCGCCTGCTCGTCGCCGCCGGCCACGAGCACCGTGCAGCCGGCGAGGATCCGGGCGGCGTGGTCCGCGGCGGCCTCGTAGGCGACGCGCGCCTGGTTGTCCCGCCGCCGGGCGAAACGCTGCTGGCTCTGCCCGCCCGCCTTGGTGCGCCCCTGGACGTGCCGCTGGCCGACCTTGGAGTCGGCGATCGCGGTGCCGCGGACCCGGGCGACCGCGAAACCGCCCTTGCGGACCAGGAGGATCCCCCAGTCCTGCGGCGGGACGCAGGCGCCGAGGAACGTCCCGACGTCCGCAGGCCCCTCGTAGCGCCCCGAGAACGGCGGGTCAGCCGCGAACGACGAGCCGTCGGCGGCAGCTCCGCGCAAGGAACCGTCCGTCACCGCCAAGGCGGTGTGCCCGTGCCGGGCGACGAAGTTGTCCACCCAGCGCCCGAGGCGTTCGGGCGGCACCCGGACGAGCGGCACGGGCCCGGCTCAGACGTTGAAGCCGAGCGCCCGCAGCTGCTCGCGGCCGTCGTCGGTGATCTTGTCCGGGCCCCACGGCGGCATCCAGACCCAGTTGATCGTGACGTCGGCGACGAGGCCCTCGAGCGCGGTGTTGGTCTGGTCCTGGATGACGTCGGTCAGCGGGCAGGCCGCCGAGGTGAGCGTCATGTCGAGAACCAGGTTCGACTCGGCGTCGACGTTGACCCCGTAGACGAGGCCCAGGTCGACGACGTTGATCCCGAGCTCGGGGTCGACGACGTCCTTCATCGCCTCGAGGATGTCGTCCTCGCTGGCGGTCGCCAGCGATGAGCTCTGGCCGCCGCCGAGGGGCACCTCGGGAAGGTCGCTGTGGTCAGGCATGGGTCTCCTCCTTGGTCCGGGTCTGGAGCGCGGCGTCCTTGAACGCCATCCAGGAAAGCAGGGCGCACTTCACGCGCGCGGGGAACTTGGCGACGCCGGCGAACGCGATGCCGTCCTCGAGGACGTCCTCGTCCGGCTCGACCTGGCCCTTGCCCTGCATCAGCTCGAGGAACGCCTCGTGCGTGGTCAGGGCCTCGTCGAGCGGCCGGCCGATCACCAGGTCGGCCATCACCGAGGCGGACGCCTGGCTGATCGAGCAGCCCTCGGCGTCGTACGAGACGTCGACGACGCGGTACCCGCGCTCGGCGTCCTCGGCCAGCTGGACGCGGAGCGTCACCTCGTCGCCGCAGGTCGGGTTGACGTGGTGCACCTCGGCCCCGAAAGGCTCCCGCAGCCCCGCGTGGTGGGGGTTGCGGTAGTGGTCCAGGATGATCTCCTGGTAGAGCGCGTCGAGATCCATGCCTACGTAACCTCAGCCGACCTTGAAGTAGTTCTTCGTGAACTCGAGCCCGTCGATGAGCGCGTCGATCTCGGCCGGCGTCGTGTACAGGTACGACGACGCGCGGGTCGAGCTCTGCACCCCGAACCGCTTGTGCGCCGGCTTGGCGCAGTGGTGCCCGGCGCGGACCGCGATCCCCCGGCTGTCGAGCAGCTGGGCGACGTCGTGCGGGTGCACGCCGGCGAGCTCGAAGGAGACCGCACCGCCGCGGCGGGCCGGGTCCGTCGGGCCGAGGACGCTGACCCCGCCGACCGAGGCCAGGCCGTCGAGCAGGTAGCCGGTGATCGCCTGCTCGTGGGCGTGGATCCGGTCCAGCCCGACGTGGCTGATGTAGTCGATCGCCGCGCCGAGGCCGATGGCCTCGACGATCGGCGGGGTGCCGGCCTCGAACTTGTGCGGGATCGGCGCCCAGGTCGACTCCTCCATCGACACGGTCGCGATCATCTCGCCGCCGCCGAGGAACGGGGGCAGCGCGTCCAGGTGCTGCCGCTTGCCCCAGAGCACGCCGATCCCGGTCGGGCCGGTGACCTTGTGGCCGGTGAAGGCGACGAAGTCGGCGTCGACGGCCTGGACGTCGACCGGCAGCTGCGGCGCCGCCTGGGAGGCGTCGAGCACGACGACGGCCCCGATCTCGTGCGCCCGGCGGGCGATCTCGGCGACCGGGTTGATCGTGCCGAGCATGTTCGACACCCAGGTGAGCGAGACGACCTTGGTGCCCGGGACGAGCAGCTCGTCGATGTTCGACAGGTCGAGCTCACCACCGTCGGTGATTCCGAACCAGCGCAGCTCGGCGCCCGAGCGCTCGCAGGCCAGCTGCCACGGCACGATGTTGGAGTGGTGCTCCATCTCGGTGATCACCACGCGGTCGCCGGGGCCGAGCGGGAAGGTGCGCGCCACCAGGTTGAGCGCCTCGGAGGCGTTCTTGGTGAAGATCACCTCCTCGCGCGACGGCGCGTTCAGGAACGCCGCCACCTTGTCGCGAGCAGCCTCGAACGCCTCGGTCGACTCCGCGCCGAGCGTGTGCATGGCGCGGGCGATGTTGGCGTTGTGACGCTCGAGCTGGTCGACCATCGCGTCGATGACCACCTGCGGCTTCTGCGAGGTGTTCGCCGAGTCGAGGTAGACCAGCGGCAGGTCGTTGGCGACCGTCCGCTCCAGGATCGGGAAGTCCTTGCGGATGACCTCGAGGTCCGAGAGAAGTCCTTCCATCACCATTCCCTTCCGATTCGATCGATGTGGTGCGAGAGGCGGTGCCGTGCAAGGCGGAGGAGCGAAGGCGGCCTCTGAGCGGAGCGGGCCGTCGAGCGACGACAACGCAGCAGGGTGCCGCCTATCGCGCCACAGCGACGAAGCGGTCGTAGCCGTTGGCCTCGAGCTCGTCGGCCAGCTCCGGGCCGCCCTCCTCGGCCACCTGGCCGTTGACGAAGACGTGCACGAAGTCCGGCTTGATGTAGCGCAGGATCCGCGTGTAGTGCGTGATCAGCAGGACGCCCTTGTCGCCGTTCTCCTTGAAGCGGTTGACGCCCTCGGAGACGATCTTGAGCGCGTCGATGTCGAGGCCCGAGTCGGTCTCGTCGAGGACGGCCACCTTCGGGTCCAGCAGCTCGAGCTGGACGATCTCGTGGCGCTTCTTCTCGCCGCCGGAGAAGCCCTCGTTGACGTTCCGGCTGGCGAACGCGGTGTCCATCTTGACCCGGTCCATCGCCGCGTTGACGTCCTTGACCCAGGTGCGCAGCTTGGGGGCCTCGCCGTCGATGGCGGTCTTGGCGGTGCGCAGGAAGTTCGACACCGAGACACCGGGGACCTCGACCGGGTACTGCATCGCGAGGAACAGGCCGGCGCGGGCGCGCTCGTCGACCGACATCTCGAGCACATCGACACCGTCGAGGGTGATCGAGCCGCTGGTGACGGTGTACTTCGGGTGCCCGGAGATGGTGTAGGCCAGCGTGGACTTGCCCGAGCCGTTCGGCCCCATGATGGCGTGCGTCTCGCCGTCCTTGATGCTCAGGTTGACGCCCTTGAGGATCTCCTTGGGCCCGTCCTCGGTGTCCACCGAGACGTGCAGGTCCTTGATCTCCAGCGTTGCCATGTCAGTTGTCTCCTAGATCTACAAGTACGTCGTCACCGGAGATCTGCACCGGGAAGACGGGAACGGGTTCGGTGGCCGGCGGGCCGAGCGGCTTGCCGGTCCGGAGGTCGAAGCGAGAGCCGTGCATCCAGCACTCGATCTCGCAGTTGGCGACGTCGCCCTCGGAGAGCGCCACGGCGGCGTGGCTGCACTCGTCCTCGATCGCGAAGATCTCGTCGCCGTCGCGGACGATCGCGACGTCGAGACCGTCGACCTCGACCCGCAGCGGGGTGCGGTCGGCGACCTCGCTGAGCGAGCAGGCGCGGACGAAAGCCATCAGGCGGTGCCGTCCGAGAAGGGCTTGAGCACGTTCTTGGCGAGCTCCGCCTCGACGGTCTCGGTCAGCTTGGCCTCGAGCGACTCGACGCCGATGCGGCCGATCAGGTCGTTGAAGAAGCCGTGCACGACCAGGCGGCGGGCCTCGGCCTCCTCGATCCCGCGCGAGCGCAGGTAAAAGAGCTGGTTGTCGTCGAACCGGCCGGTGGCCGAGGCGTGCCCGGCACCCTCGATCTCGCCGGTCTCGATCTCCAGGTTCGGGACCGAGTCCGCCTGGCAGCCGTCGGTGAGGACCAGGTTGCGGTTCTCCTCGTAGGTCTCGATGCCCTCGGCGACCTTGCGGATCAGCACGTTCCCGATCCAGACCGCGTGCGCGCCCTGGCCCTGCAGCGCGCCCTTGTAGATCACGTTGCTCTTCGTCTTCGGAGCGGTGTGGTCGACGAACAGGCGGTGCTCGATGTGCTGGCCCTCGTCGGCGAAGTACATGCCGAGCATCTCGACCGAGCCACCCGGGCCGGCGTACTCGGCGGTGGCGTCGTGGCGGACCACGTCGCCGCCGAAGGACACCGAGACGTGCTTGAGGGTGGCGTCCCGGCCGATCCGCGCGTGCTGGGTGGAGTGGTGGACGGCGTCGTCGGCCCAGTCCTGGAGGGAGACGACGGTCAGGTCGGCTCCGTCCTCCAGCACGATCTCGATGTTCTCGGCCAGCACCGCGCTGCCCTCGAAGTCGAGGACGACGGTGGCCTTGGAGAACTTCTCGGCGACGATCACGGTGTGGCCGGCGCCGGCCAGCTCCGCACCGGTACCGACGTGACGGAGCACCGTGGCGCCCTCGACGACGGCCTCGGCCGGGACCCGGACCAGGGTTACGCCGGTGGCGGCGGCCCAGGCGCGGGCGGAGACCCGGTCGGTCGGGACCAGGCCGGAGATGCCGCGGACGTCGGCGTCGGCACCGAGGTGCTCGACGGTCACGCTGCCGGCGATCTCGGCCTCGACCTTGGTGGCGCCGTCGGCGAAGGCCGCCTCGGCGTGCAGGCCGCGGAGGCGCTTGAGCGGGGTGAACCGCCAGATCTCCTCCATCCCGGTCGGGACCGGGTGGTCCGCGAGGTCGAAGGAACCCTCGGGGTGCAGGTGGGACTCCACCTTGTCGACCTCGAGAGCACGGGACACACCCGCTTCGTTGGACACCGTGGCCGTCATCCGACAGCACCCTCCATCTGCAGTTCGATCAGGCGGTTGAGCTCGAGCGCGTACTCCATCGGGAGCTCCTTGGCGATGGGCTCGACGAAGCCGCGGACGATCATCGCCATCGCCTCGTCCTGCTCCATGCCGCGCGACATCAGGTAGAACAGCTGGTCGTCGGAGACCTTCGAGACGCTGGCCTCGTGACCCATCGAGACGTCGTCCTCGCGGATGTCGACGTACGGGTAGGTGTCCGAGCGGCTGATCTGGTCGACCAGGAGCGCGTCGCAGAGCACGTTGCTCTTCGAGCCGTGGGCGCCCTCGTTGATCTGGATCAGGCCCCTGTACGACGTCCGGCCGCCGCCGCGCGCCACCGACTTGCTCAGGATGCTGGACGACGTGTTCGGCGCCGCGTGGACCATCTTCGCGCCGGCGTCCTGGTGCTGGCCCTCGCCGGCGAACGCGATCGAGAGCGTCTCGCCCTTGGCGTGCTCGCCCATCAGGTAGATCGCCGGGTACTTCATGGTGACCTTGGAGCCGATGTTGCCGTCGACCCACTCCATCGTCGCGCCCTCCTCGCAGACGGCGCGCTTGGTGACCAGGTTGTACACGTTGTTCGACCAGTTCTGGATGGTCGTGTAGCGGCAGCGGCCGCCCTTCTTCACGATGATCTCGACGACCGCGGAGTGCAGCGAGTCGCTGGAGTAGATCGGCGCGGTGCAGCCCTCGACGTAGTGCACGTAGGCGTCCTCGTCGACGATGATCAGCGTGCGCTCGAACTGGCCCATGTTCTCGGTGTTGATCCGGAAGTAGGCCTGCAGCGGGATGTCCACGTGGACGCCCTTGGGCACGTAGATGAACGAGCCGCCGGACCACACCGCGGTGTTCAGCGCGGAGAACTTGTTGTCGCCGACCGGGATGACCGTGCCGAAGTACTCCTGGAAGAGCTCCGGCTGCTCCTTGAGGGCGGTGTCGGTGTCGAGGAAGAGCACGCCCTGCGCCTCGAGGTCCTCGCGGATCRAGTGGTAGACGACCTCGGACTCGTACTGGGCCGCGACGCCGGCGACGAGGCGCTGCTTCTCCGCCTCCGGGATGCCGAGCTTGTCGTAGGTGTTCTTGATGTCCTCGGGCAGGTCCTCCCACGAGGCGGCCTGCTTCTCCGAGGAGCGCACGAAGTACTTGATGTTGTCGAAGTCGATGCCGTCGAGCTCGGCACCCCACACCGGCATCGGCTTGCGGCCGAACAGCCGCAGGCCCTTGAGCCGGAGCTCGAGCATCCAGTCGGGCTCGCTCTTCTTCGAGGAGATGTCGCGGACGACGTCCTCGTTGAGCCCGCGCTTGGCCTCGGCACCGGCGACGTCGGTGTCGGCCCAGCCGAACTCGTAGCGTCCGATGCCCTTGAGCTCGGGGTTCAGCTCTTCGATGGAGGTCATTGCGAGACCACCCTCTCTGCCTTGTCGGCCCGTGTTGACGGGTGCTGGGGGATGCAGGTCGTGCAGACGCCGTCGCCGTGGGCGATGGTCGCCAGTCGCTGTACGTGGCTGCCGAGCACGCGGCTGATCGCCTCGGTCTCGGCCTCGCACAGCTGGGGGAATTCGTGGGCCACGTGGGAGACCGGGCAGTGCTGCTGGCACAGCTGCTCGCCGACCGGGAGGGCCTTCACCGAGGCGGCGTACCCGGCGCCGCTGAAGACCCGGGCGAGCACCTCGGCCGGGGTGAGCTCGGGGTGCTCGGCGGCCACGGTGGCGAACTTCTCCTCGACGAAGGACATCCGGCGCTCGGCGAACGCCTTGACCGCGTCGTCGCCGCCGGTCTCGGCGAGGAACCGGAGCGCCTGCACGGCGAGGTCGTCGTACTGCTGCTCGAAGTGGTCGCGCCCGGTCTCGGTGAGGGCGAAGACCTTGGCCGGCCGGCCGCGGCCGCGCACCAGCGGGATCCGGGGCTCGCGGACCTCGATCGCCTGCTCGGCGAGGAGGTGGTCGAGGTGCCTGCGGACGGCCGCCGGGGTGAGCGCGAGGCGCTCGCCGAGGGCCGCGGCGGTCGACGGACCGTGCTCCAGGATCGACCGGACGACCCGCTCGCGCGTGGGCGCGTCGGCAGGATCCGCGGCACGCAGATCGGTGGTCCGGTCGATTTCCACAACACCAGTGTGCCGTTAATGGTTGGCGCGATTCAAATAAGGGTCACCTAACCCGATTCTCAGCCCACGCACGGATCAGGAAAGGACAGTTTCCGGAGCCGTTGCCTTGAGTCGGCCCCCGACCGGCCGATGGTCCCGGCAGAAGGTTCGGAGGTGATCCATGACGGTAGTGCGCAAGGCGCTGCAGTCCCGCATCGCGCTGCTGCTCGGCCTCGTCGTGGCCGTCGCCGTCCCGGTCGCCACCGCACCGCGCCTGCCCGCGCTGAACCTCTGGCCGCTCCTCGCCGGCCTGGTCCCGTGGATCCTCGGCAAGTACGGCCTCTGCGCGCTCCGCTGGCGCGCGGTCGCCTCGGCCGCCCCGGACGCACCGAAGGGCCGGCTCTGGTACCTGCGCACGCACGCCGAGTCGGAATTCCTCGGCCTGCTGACCCCGGGCCACGTGGGCGCCGACCTCTGGCGGGTCAAGCAGCTGCACGGGACCGGGGTCGCCCGCGGCGACGCGGTCACGAGCGTGGCGCTCGACCGGTTCGCCGGGGCTGTCGGACTCGCCGTCTTCATGGCCTTCGCGGCCTCCGAGCTCCCCACCACGCTCGTCCTGGCCACCCTCGGCGTCGCCGCGGTCGCGGTGGTCGCCGTGCTGGCCGCGCGCCGCTGGCGTCCTCGCTGGCTCCCCGGCGGGCCACTGCCCTCCTGGCGGGCCCTCGGCCTGGCGCTGCTCCTGGCGGCGGGCTACCAGCTCACCATCGCGGGGCTGCTGCTCGGCACCATCGCCGCGACCGGGCACTCGCTCTCGCCGCTCCAGGTGCTGGCCGCCTTCGGGGCCAGCCAGGCCGCCGCGGTCCTCCCCGGCGTCAACGGGGCCAGCCCGCGCGACGGCGCCCTCGTGGTCGCCCTGGTCGCCTTCGGCCTGCCCCTGGTCGCCGCGGCCGCCGCCGTCACCGTCCGGGCCGCGCTCGCCTGGCTCCCGGCACTGGCCCTCGGCGGGCTCAGCCTGGCGCTGCTGCGCCGCCAGCGTGGACCTCTCAGGCAGGTCTCAGCCACCGCCTTCTAGAATCCGCGGGTGCCCTCCTCTCCTGCCGTCGAGGTCGCCGGCCTGGTCATGAGGTACGGCGACAAGACCGCCGTCGACGCGCTCGACCTCGTCGTCGAGCGCCACACGATCACCGCGGTGCTCGGCCCCAACGGCGCCGGCAAGACCACCACGCTGGAGACCTGCGAGGGTTACCGCCGTCCGCACGGCGGCACCGTCCGCGTCCTCGGGCTCGACCCGATCGGCCAGCGCCGCGACCTGCTCCCCCGGATCGGCGTGATGCTCCAGGGCTCCGGCGCCTGGTCCGGGGTCCGCGCGATGGAGATGCTGCGCCACATCGCCCGGCTGCACGCCCACCCCCTGGACGTCGACATGCTCGCCGACCGGCTCGGCCTGCACGACTGCGGGCGGACGCCGTACCGGCGGCTGTCCGGCGGCCAGCAGCAGCGGCTCGGGCTGGCGATGGCCGTCGTGGGCCGCCCCGAGGTGGTCTTCGTCGACGAGCCGACCGCCGGCATGGACCCGCTCGCCCGCCGCACCACCTGGGAGCTGCTCGAGGAGCTGCGCGCCGACGGCGTCACCGTCGTCCTCACCACGCACTACATGGACGAGGCCGAGCGGCTCGCCAACCACATCCACATCATCGACCACGGCCGGATGATCGCCTCGGGGACGCCGCTGGAGCTGACCCGCGGCGGCACCGCGACCATCCGGCTCGTCGTCACGAAGCCCTTCCCGGCGGGCGCGCCGCTGTCCCTCCAGGCCGCGCTCGGGCCGAAGGTCGAGGTCACGCCGATCAACGACGTCAGCCTGCTGGTCACCGGGCCCGCCGACCACACCACGCTCGCCACGGTCGCCCGCTGGTGCGAGGAGCAGGCCGTGCTGCCGGAGTCGCTCAACCTCGGCCAGCGCAACCTCGAGGACGTCTTCCTCGAGATCACCGGACGGGAGCTCCAGCCATGACGGGCACGTCGAACGGCACCCCGGGCGGCACCGCGAGCGGCGTCTTCAGCCCGCGGCCCGGCAGCGCGCCGCTGGCGCGCCAGGTCGCCGCGCAGTCCTCGATCGAGGCCCGCCTGATGCTCCGCAACGGCGAGCAGCTCCTGCTCGCCGTCGTGATCCCGGTGATCGTGCTCATCGGCGGCGTCGTCGCCGCCAAGCACGTCGACCTCAACCTCGACCACCGGCCGATCGACGCGCTCACGCCCGGCGTCCTCGCCCTCGCCGTGATGTCGACCGCGTTCACCTCGCTGGCCATCGCGACCGGCTTCGAGCGCCGGTACGGCGTGATCAAGCGGCTCGGCTCCTCCCCGCTGCCGCGCTCCGGCCTGCTCGCCGGCAAGGTCGGCGCGCTGCTGGCCGTCGAGCTCTTCCAGGTGATCGTGATCAGCGCGGTCGCGTTCGCGATGGGCTGGGAGCCGCACCCCGGCATCGCGCCGGTGCTGCTCGGCCTCGAGGCCGTGCTGCTCGGCACGGCCGCCTTCGCCTCTCTCGGCCTGTTCGTCGCCGGCGTGCTGCGCGCCGAGGCGACCCTGGCGGCGGCCAACCTGATCTACCTGCTCCTGCTGGCCGGCGGCGCCGTCGTGCTCCCCGCCTCCGCCTACGGTCCCGGCGGCGACCTGCTCACCCTGCTGCCCTCCGGCGCGCTCGGCGAGGCGATGCGGGACGCGCTCATCCACGGCTCCTTCGCCGCCCGGGACCAGCTCGTGCTGCTCGCCTGGGCGGCCCTCGGCACCGTGCTCACCGCAAGGACCTTCCAGTGGGAGTGACCGAGACCCCGGCCCGCACCGGCAGCGGCCCGGACCTGGCGCGCCACCTGCGCCCGCTCGCCTGGGCGACGCTGGTCGCCAACATGACCCTCGTCGTCACCGGCGGCGCGGTCCGGCTCACCGGCTCCGGCCTCGGCTGCCCGACCTGGCCGCGCTGCACCGAGGAGTCGTTCACCCCGCACCAGGCACTCACCCTGCACTCGGCGATCGAGTTCGGGAACCGGATGCTCACCTTCGCCCTGGTGGCGATCGCGGTCGCGACCTTCGTGGCGGCGTACCAGGCGACGAGGCGGACCGGGCGGACCGAGCTGCGCACCACCGCGCTCGTGCTCGCGCTCGGCATCCCCGCGCAGGCGGTGATCGGTGGCATCACCGTCCTCACCGACCTGAACCCGTGGGTGGTCTCGTTCCACCTGCTCTGCTCCCTGGCCATCATCGGCCTGGCCGTCTACTTCCTCCGGATCGTGGACGCGCCGCTTCCGGCGGCGACCGCTTCGCAGGCGGTCCGCGGCCTGGCCTGGTCGATGTTCGCCGCCGGGTGCGCCGTCCTGTACGTCGGCACGGTCGTGACCGGCTCGGGCCCGCACGCCGGCGACGAGAAGTCCCCGCGCAACGGGCTCGACCCGCTGCAGCTCTCCCAGCTGCACGCGGACCTGGTCTTCCTCTTCGTCGGACTCACCCTCGGGCTGCTGTTCACGCTCCGCGCGACCGGCGCCAGGCCGGAGGCCCTCCGGGCCGTCACGCTGCTCCTGGTCGCCGAGGTGGCGCAGGGCGGCATCGGGTTCGTCCAGTACTTCACGGACCTGCCGGTCGTCCTGGTCGGCTTCCACATGCTCGGCGCCGCGGTGATCATGGCGACCATGACCTGGACGGTGCTGGCGACCCGCGAGGGCTGACGGCCCGGCCTCAGAGCCGCTTCTCGCCGAACCAGGTGGCCACCGGGTTGCCGTTGAAGTTCGGGACCGGGGCGTAGCCCTCGGACTCGTACAGGGCGATCGCGTGCTGGTGCCGCGGCCCGGTGTCCATCCGGGCGACCGCGTAGCCGCGCTCCCGGGCCGCGTCCTCGAGCGCGTGCAGCAGGAGCCGCGCCAGGCCCTGCCGGCGGGCTCCCGGGACGACGTACATCCGCTTGATCTCGCAGGCCCCGTCCGGCAGCCGCTTGATGCCGCCGCAGCAGACCGCGCCCTCGGTGCCGTAGCCGATCAGGAACACTCCGTGCGGCGGTCCGAGCTCGTCCGGGCCGGCCTTCGGCATGTCCGGCGCGTTGACGTCGACGCCGTCGTACGTCGCGGCGATCTCGGCGGCGTACCCGACCAGCAGGACCGCTCCGTCACCGGTGTCCACCGGCGACTCCCGGAACTCCACGACCGGGCCGGGCACGGCGGTCAGCGGCTGGTGATCAGCGGGTCGAGGGCGACCGCGACGAAGAGCAGCGACAGGTACAGGTTGGACCAGTGGAAGAGCCGCATCGGCTTGATCTCGCTGAGCTCGTCGCTGCGCTTGGCGCGCGACCACATCAGGTGCGCCTCGACCAGGAACGCCGCCCCGAGCACGATCGCGGCGAGCGGGTAGACCCAGCCCGTGTCCGCGACCGGCCACAGCGTCAGGGACAGCGCCACCATCGCCCAGGAGTACACGACGATCTGCTTGGCGACCTGCTCCCCGGAGCGCAGCACCGGCAGCATCGGTACGTCGACCGCCGCGTAGTCCTCGCGGTAGCGCATCGCCAGCGCCCAGGTGTGCGGCGGCGTCCAGAGGAACACCACCCCGAAGAGGATCACCGGCGGCCAGGCCAGCTCGTTGGTGACGGCGGTCCAGCCGATCAGCGCCGGGAAGCAGCCCGCGAGGCCGCCCCAGACGATGTTCTGGGTGGTCCGGCGCTTGAGCACCATCGTGTAGACGAAGAGGTAGAACGCGGACGCCGCGAGCGCCAGGCCGGCGGACAGCCAGTTCACCCAGAAGCCGAGGACCAGCGTCGAGACCACCGCGAGCACCAGCCCGAAGACCAGCGCGGCCCGCGGCGAGACGATGTGCCGCGGCAGCGCCCGGCGCCGGGTCCGGCGCATCTGCTCATCGATGTCGCGGTCGTAGACGCAGTTGAGCGCGTTCGCGCTGCCGGCCGAGAGCGTGCCGCCCAGGACGGTCGCGATCACCAGGCCCAGCGGCGGCACCCCGCGCTGGGCGAAGAACATCACCGGCACGGTCGTGAGGAGCAGCAGCTCGATGACCCGCGGCTTGGTCAGGCCCACGTACGCCGCCGCCACGTCGCGCAACGAGGCGCGCTCCCGGGGATCGTTCGAGCCAGGTCCGGAGACGGACACGTGGGACTCGACCGCGGTCACGCGGGGCCTCGATTCCTGGCAGACGGTTGCGCATCTCACCCTGCGCACGGGGGTAGTGGACTCGCTGAGTCTACTGGTCCGTGAGTAGGCTCGGACGCGGTGGCCACGAGTGCCGCCGCGCAGCATCGGCAAGATCACATCTGAATCACACCTGAAGCGGCCGAGAGGACCTTCTGCCTTGAGCAGCACCCGCACCCCGTTGGACTGGACCGACCTCGATCAGCGCGCGGTGGACACCGCCCGCGTGCTGGCCATGGATGCCGTGCAGAAGGTCGGCAACGGCCATCCCGGCACCGCGATGAGCCTCGCCCCGGCCGCCTACCTGCTGTTCCAGAAGCGGATGCGCCACGACCCGGCCGACCCCGCCTGGTCGAACCGCGACCGGTTCATCCTCTCCTGCGGCCACTCCTCGATCACGCTCTACACGCAGCTCTTCCTGGGCGGCTTCGGGCTCGAGCTCGACGACCTCAAGGCGCTGCGGACCTGGGGCAGCCGCACCCCCGGCCACCCGGAGCACGGGCACACCGCCGGCGTGGAGACCACCACCGGTCCGCTCGGCCAGGGCGTCGCCAACGCGGTCGGCATGGCACTGGCCGCCCGTCGCGAGAAGGGGATGTTCGACCCCGACGGCCCCCTCAACGGAGACGGCCCGTTCGACCACCACGTCTACGCGATCTGCTCCGACGGCGACCTGGAGGAGGGCGTCAGCGCCGAGGCCTCCTCGATCGCCGGCCACCAGCAGCTCGGCAACCTGACCGTCGTCTACGACGCCAACCGGATCTCGATCGAGGGCGACACCCACATCGCCTTCACCGAGGACGTCGCGAAGCGCTACGAGGCCTACGGCTGGCACGTCCAGGTGGTCGACTGGACCAAGGACGGCGACCACACCGACGGYGCCGGCTACCACGAGGACGTCCCGGCGCTCTGGGACGCGCTCGACGCCGCCGAGGACGTCACCGACAAGCCCAGCCTGATCGTGCTGCGCACGATCATCGCCTGGCCCGCGCCGAACGCCCAGAACACCGAGGCCTCGCACGGCTCCGCGCTCGGCGCCGAGGAGATCGCCGCGACCAAGAAGATCCTCGGGTTCGACCCCGAGCAGACCTTCGAGGTGCCGGCCGACGTACTCGCCCACACCCGCGGCCTGCTGGAGCGTGGCAAGGCCCATGGCGCCGCCTGGGACGAGCAGTACGCCGCCTGGGCCGCCGCCAACCCCGAGCGGGACGCGCTCCTGCACCGGCTCAAGGGCCGGGTGCTCCCGGCCGGCTGGGACGCCGACCTGCCGACCTTCCCCGCCGACGCCAAGGGTGTCGCGACCCGGGTCGCCAGCGGCCAGGTGATCAACGCGGTCGCCGAGCACCTGCCCGAGCTGTGGGGCGGCTCGGCCGACCTCGCCGGCTCGAACAACACCACCATCAAGGGCGCGAAGAGCGTCACGCCCACCGAGTTCCAGACGCACGACTGGACCGGCGACCCCTACGGCCGGGTGCTGCACTTCGGCATCCGCGAGCACGCCATGGGCTCGATCATGAACGGCATCACGCTGCACGGCGGCACCCGCGTGTTCGGCGGCACCTTCCTGGTGTTCTCCGACTACATGCGTCCCGCGGTCCGGCTCGCCGCGCTGATGAAGCTGCCGACGATCTACGTCTGGACCCACGACTCGATCGGCCTCGGCGAGGACGGCCCGACGCACCAGCCGGTCGAGCACCTCGCCGCGCTCCGCGCGATCCCGGGCCTCGACGTGGTCCGGCCGGCCGACGGCAACGAGACCGTGGCCGCCTGGAAGGCGACCCTGGAGCACACCGACCGCCCGGTCGCGCTCGCGCTCAGCCGCCAGAACGTCCCGACGTTCCCGCGCGGGAACGACGAGTCCGGCCAGCACTGGGGCAGCACCGAGGGCGTCGCGAAGGGCGGCTACGTCCTGCTCGACGCCGAGGGCGAGCCCGACGTCGTGCTCGTCGGCACCGGTTCCGAGGTCCAGCTGGCCGTCGCCGCCCGCGAGCAGCTGGCCGCCAAGGGCATCGCCGCCCGGGTCGTCTCGATGCCGTGCCGCGAGTGGTTCGACGCCCAGGACCAGGCCTACCGCGACAGCGTGATCCCGCCGATGGTCAAGGCCCGGGTCAGCGTCGAGGCCGGCATCGCCCTGGGCTGGCGCGAGATCGTCGGCGACCACGGCAAGAGCGTCTCGCTGGAGCACTTCGGCGGGTCCGCCGACTTCAGCACGCTGTTCCGGGAGTTCGGGATCACCGCCGAGGCGGTCGTGCTGGCCGCCGAGGAGAGCGTCCGGTCCGTGGAGGCGAAGAGCCGCTGAGCAGGGCGCCCGAGCCGAACCGCAGACCGCCGTACGGGAGCAACGAGGGAGAGGAACGCTGATGTCCGATCGTCTGAAGAAGCTGTCCGAGGCAGGTGTGTCCATCTGGCTCGACGACCTGTCCCGCGAGCGCCTCGAGACCGGGAACCTCGCCGAGCTGGTGAAGGACTCCTCGGTCGTCGGGGTGACGACGAACCCGTCGATCTTCGCCGTGGYGCTGGCCGACGGTGAGCGCTACGACGACCAGGTCGCGACGATCGCCGCCGACGGCGGTGACGTGGACCGGACCGTCTTCGAGCTCACCACGACGGACGTCCGGAACGCGTGCGACGTGATGCGGCCGGTCTGGGAAGCGACCGACGGGGTCGACGGCCGGGTCTCGATCGAGGTCTCCCCCGACCTCGCCCACGACACCGGGGCGACGATCGCCGAGGCGAAGCGGCTCTGGGACGCGGTGGACCGGCCGAACCTGCTGATCAAGATCCCCGGCACCGCCGAGGGCTGCCCGGCGATCACCGCGACGCTGGCCGCCGGCATCAGCGTCAACGTCACCCTGATCTTCGGCCTGGCCCAGTACCAGGACGTCATGGAGGCCTTCCTCGAGGGCATCGAGCAGGCGCAGGCGAACGGCCACGACGTCTCCGCGATCCACTCGGTGGCGTCGTTCTTCGTCTCCCGGGTGGACACCGAGATCGACAAGCGCCTCGACGAGGCCGGCGCCGATCCGGCGCTCAAGGGCCGGGCCGGCATCGCCAACGCCCGGCTCGCCTACCGGGCCTACGAGTCGTTCTTCGCCACCGGCCGGTGGGCCGAGCTGGAGGAGGCCGGCGCCCGTCGCCAGCGTCCGCTGTGGGCCTCGACCGGCGTCAAGAACCCCGACTACGACGACACCATGTACGTCGTCGAGCTGGTCGTGGAGAACACGGTCAACACGATGCCGGAGAAGACGCTGGAAGCGGTCGCCGACCACGGCGAGATCGCCGGGGACCGGGTGCGGCCGTTCTACGACGACGCCGAGGACACGATGGTGGCACTGGCGGCAGCCGGGATCGACTACGACGACGTGATCGCGGTGCTGATCCGCGAGGGCGTCGACAAGTTCGTGACCGCGTGGCACGAGCTCCTCGGGACGGTGGAGGCCAGCCTCACCGCCGCCCGGGAGGCCGGGGCACGATGAGCGAGGAGCCGCCGGTCAGCTGGAACACCACCGCCGGAACGGGCGGCTTCGAGCTCTACTTCGGCTACCGGGACGAGGCCGCCTACGCGGACCTGGTCGACGAGCTCGTCGCCGACGGCGTCGCCTCCGGGATCGCCCGCCAGGACGCCACGCTGTGGGGTGCGGAGGCCGAGGCGGAAGCCGCCAAGCGGCTGCGCTGGGTCGCACTCGCCGAGGAGTCCCGCGCGCTGGTCGGCCGGATCGAGGCGCTGCGGGCCGAGCGCAACGCCGCCGGACTCGACCACGTCGTCCTCTGCGGCATGGGCGGCTCGTCACTGGCTCCGGAGGTGATCACCGCCGCCGCCGGGGTCCCGCTGACGGTCCTGGACTCCTCCGACCCGGACTACGTCCGGTCCGCCCTGTCCGACCGCCTCGAGCGCAGCATCGTCGTGGTCTCCAGCAAGTCCGGCGGGACGGTCGAGACCGACAGCCAGAAGCGCGTCTACGAAGCGGCGCTCACGGCCGCCGGGCGGGACCCGAAGGACCACCTGGTGGTCGTGACCGACGCCGGCTCGCCGCTCGACCAGTCGGCGACCGCGGCCGGCTACCCGGTCTTCCACGCCGACTCCGGCGTCGGCGGCCGGTACTCCGCGCTGACCGCGTTCGGCCTCGTCCCCAGCGGCCTGGCCGGTGTCGACGTCGGCGCCCTGCTCGACGAGGCGGCCGCGATCCAGCCCGCGCTGGAGGCCGACTCCCCCGCCAACCCGGGGCTGCGGCTGGGCGCGCTGCTCGGGCTGGCCAACCGGGCCGGTGCCGACAAGGTCGTCCTGGCCGAGAACGGTGGTCGGCCCTGCGGCTTCGGCGACTGGGCCGAGCAGCTGATCGCGGAGTCGACCGGCAAGGACGGCAAGGGCATCCTGCCCGTCGTCGTGTCCGGCGTCGACGCCCCGAACTACCTGCCCAGCACGCCCGACGAGGTCCTGGTGACGATCGGCGGCCTCGACGAGGAGGTCCGTCCGGCGTCCGGGTACGGCGCCGCGGTGTCCGCGCCGCTGGGCGCCGCCTTCCTGCTCTGGGAGTACGCCGTCGCGGTGGCCGGCCGGGTGATCGGGATCAACCCCTTCGACCAGCCCGACGTCGAGAGCGCCAAGCAGGCGGCGCGCGACATGCTCGAGGGCGGGACCAACGCCCCGGAGCCGGCGTTCACCGACGGGCCCGTCCAGGTCTTCGGCAGCGACGGCCTGCTGGACGGCGTCAGCAGCGTCGCCGCCGCCGTCGCCACCCTGCTGAGCCGACTCGACGGCGAGCGCGGCTACCTGGCCGTGACGGCCTACCTGGACCGGGCGGCGCACGCGGCGCTGGCCAACGTCCGCGACCATCTCGCGGTGCGCACCGGCCGGCCGACGACGTTCGGGTGGGGCCCGCGGTTCCTGCACTCGACCGGGCAGTACCACAAGGGAGGCCCCGCCTGCGGGGTCTTCCTCCAGGTCACCGGCACCCCGGTCGAGGACCTCGAGATCCCGGGCCGGCCGTTCACCTTCGGGGAGTTCATCGCCGCACAGGCCGTCGGGGACGCCAGCGTCCTCGCCCAGCACGGCCGGCCCGTGCTGCGGCTGCACCTGACCGACCAGGAGGCCGGTCTGCGCGTGCTCAGCGACCTGCTGGAGGTGCCCCAAGGGGCAGCTGACGGAGCCGCGCTGTGACCGACACGGCGGGGTGGGTCAACCCGCTCCGCGACCCGGAGGACCGTCGTCTCCCCCGGATCGCCGGTCCCTGCGGCATGGTGCTCTTCGGCGTGACCGGCGACCTGTCGCGCAAGAAGGTCATGCCGGCGATCTACGACCTCGCCAACCGGGGCCTGCTGCCACCGGGGTTCAGCCTGGTCGGGTTCGCCCGCCGGGACTGGGCCGACCAGGACTTCGCCCAGATCGTGCACGACTCGGTCCGCGAGCACGCCCGGACCGAGTTCCGCGAGGAGGTCTGGCGCCAGCTCGCCGAAGGCTTCCGGTTCGTGCCCGGTGACTTCGACGACGACGTCGCCTTCGACCACCTCCGGCGCACCATCGAGGAGCTGGACGAGTCCCGCGGCACCGGCGGCAACCACGCCTTCTACCTCGCGATCCCGCCGACGTTCTTCGGGGCGGTGGCCGGTCAGCTGAAGGAGCACGGCCTCGCCGAGCCGACTCCCGGTTCCTGGCGTCGGGTCGTCGTGGAGAAGCCGTTCGGCCACGACCTGGAGTCGGCGCGGGAGCTCAACGAGATCCTCGGGCAGGTGTTCGACTCGGGATCGGTCTTCCGGATCGACCACTACCTCGGCAAGGAGACCGTCCAGAACATCCTGGCGATGCGGTTCGCGAACAACCTCTTCGAACCGATCTGGAACGGCAACTACGTCGACCACGTCCAGATCACGATGGCCGAGGACGTCGGCATCGGTGGCCGGGCGGGCTACTACGACGGCGTCGGCGCCGCCCGGGACGTGATCCAGAACCACCTGCTCCAGCTGATGGCGCTGGTCGCCATGGAGGAACCCACCTCCTTCGACGCGGAGAGCCTGCGCGCCGAGAAGCTCAAGGTGCTGCGCTCGGTGTCGCTCCCGAAGCGGCTCGACCTCACCACCGCGCGCGGCCAGTACGCCGCGGGCTGGGCGGGCGGCGAGCAGGTGCGCGGGTTCACCGAGGAGGACGGCATCAAGCCGCGCTCGACGACCGAGACCTACGCCGCGGTCACCCTGCTCGTGGAGACGCGCCGCTGGGCCGGGGTGCCGTTCTACCTGCGCACCGGGAAGCGCCTCGGCCGCCGGGTCACCGAGGTGGCCATCGTCTTCAAGAAGGCGCCGCACCAGCCGTTCAGCGCGACCTCGACCGAGGAGCTCGGCCAGAACGCCATCGTGATCCGGGTCCAGCCCGACGAGGGCATGACGATCCGGTTCGGCTCGAAGGTCCCCGGCACCGCGATGGAGATCCGCGACGTCAACATGGACTTCGCCTACGGCGGCTCGTTCACCGAGGCTTCGCCGGAGGCCTACGAGCGCCTCATCCTGGACGTGCTGCTCGGCGACCCGCCGCTCTTCCCGCGGCACGAGGAGGTAGAGGTCTCCTGGCAGATCCTCGACCCCGTCCTCGATCACTGGGCGAAGAAGGGCCGCCCCGAGGAGTACGCCTCGGGTGGCTGGGGACCGGCGTCGGCCGACGCGATGCTGGCCCGCGACGGGCGCACCTGGCGGAGGCCGTGATGAGCAGAGCGAGGCGACCCTGATGATCGAGCTCCTCGACACCAACTCCTCGGAGATCGCGGCCGAGTTCGTGCGGGCCCGTACCAAGGCCGGCAGCCCCGCGATGGGCATGGTGATGACGCTGGTGATCGTCGTGGACGAGGAAGCCGCCCACGACGCGCTGCGAGCCGCCCGGCTCGCCTCCCGCGAGCACCCGGCGCGCGTCCTCGGCGTGATCCTGGGCGACGCCCGGGGCAGGGCGGCCGTGCACGCGCAGGTCGGCATCGGCGACGACTGGACCGGCGAGACGGCGATGATCCGGCTGCGCGGAGAGGTCGTCCGCCACCCCGAGTCCGTGGTGCTGCCCCTGCTGCTGCCGGACTCCCCCGTGGTCGCGTGGTGGCCCACCGACGCGCCGGCCGACCCGGCCGCGGATCCGCTGGGCGCCCTCGCGCAGCGCCGGATCACCGACGCTGCGGCCGCCACCCGCAGCAAGAAGACCGCGATGCGCGCCCAGTGCGTGTCCTACAGCAAGGGCAACACCGACCTGGCGTGGACACGGATCACCCCGTGGCGGGCGCTGCTGGCGGCGGCCCTCGACCAGCACCCGCTCAAGGTGCGCCGCGCGGAGGTGACCGCCGAGCGGATCAGCCCGAGCGCGGACCTGCTCCAGGCGTGGCTCAGCGACCGCCTCAAGGTGCCCGTCGACCGCAGCAGCTCGGCCGGGCCGGGGATCACCGAGGTCGTGCTCGACACCAAGGAGGGGCCGATCCGGATCGCCCGCTCCGACGGGCGGTTGGCAGTCTTCTCCTCGCCCGGCCGGCCGGACCGTCCGGTCGCGCTCCGCCGGCGCGACCTCCCGGCCCTGCTGGCCGAGGAGCTGCGCCGCCTGGACGAGGACGACGTCTACCACGCCGCGGCGAAGCGGCTGCTCAAGCTGGACCGCTCGTCGTGACGCGCGACATCGTCGTGCTGTCCGACCCGCAGGCGGTGGCCGACGCCGTCGCCGACCGGTTCCTCACCCGGATCCGGGCCGCCCAGGAGCGCGGTGAGGTGCCGCAGGTGGCGCTCACCGGCGGGACCGTCGCCCGGCTCGTGCACCGGCAGGTCGCGGCGCGCGCGGCGTCGTACGGGATCGACTGGGGGCGGGTCGTCTTCTGGTGGGGCGACGAGCGGTTCGTGCCCGCGGGCGACCCCGACCGCAACGAGGTGCAGGCGCGGGAGGACTTCCTGCGCGCCGTCGGCGCCACCCGGGTCCACCCGGTCCCGGACAGCACCGGCTGCCCGGACGTGGTCACCGCGGCCACCCGGTACGGCGACCTGCTGCGCGCCGAGGGCGGCGGCGCCTTCGACCTGGTCATGCTCGGGATGGGGCCCGACGGGCACGTCGCCTCGCTCTTCCCCGGCTTCCCGCAGCTCGACCGCGACGACACCATCGCCGTCCCGGTCACCGGCTCCCCCAAGCCGCCGCCGGAGCGGGTCAGCCTCACCTTCGCGGCGCTGAACCGCTCCAAGGCGGTCTGGTTCCTCGTCACCGGCGCCGAGAAGGCCGCGGCGACCGCCCGCGCCTGGGCCTTCGAGGGCTCCGTCGAGGAGACCCCGGCCCGCGGGATCAGCGGTCCGTCGGTCACCTGGTTCGTGGACGAGGCCGCGGCCGGCTGAAGACGCGGAACGGCCCGTCCCCAGCGGGGGCGGGCCGTTCGACGGTGTGCTCAGAAGATGACGTCGCCGGACTTCCGGCGGGCGCGCAGGGTCTGCAGCGCCTCCTCGAGGATGTCCTTCGCCTCGGCCTCGGAGCGACGCTCCTTCACGTAGGCCAGGTGCGTCTTGTACGGCTCGATCTTGGTCGGCGGCGGCGGGTTGTCCGAGTCCAGGCTCGCCGGCAGGCCGCAGCGCGGGCAGTCCCACTCGTCGGGCACCTGTGCCTCGATCGCGAACGCGATCAGGGTCCGGTGCTCGCGGGAGCAGAAGTACGTGACGTTCTGCCGAGGAGCGGCCTCACCCCGCTCCGCCTCACCCATCGGGCCGGCGCCTACACGGCTGCCCCGGATTGCGTTACCTGCGCCTGCCACCAAGTTCTCCTACGAGTGTCCGCACCAACACGACAAAGTGAAGCTGAGAGAAGGGTCGACGCCCCGGGACTAGTTGTTCGTCTTGAGCAGCAGGCCCAGCCCGACCACGCAGGCGAACCAGACGAGCCCGATGCCGACCGTGATCCGGTCGAGGTTGCGCTCGGCGACCGACGAGCCGCCGAGGCCGCTGGAGACACCACCGCCGAACATGTCGGACAGACCGCCCCCGCGCCCCTTGTGCAGCAGCACGAGAACGATCATGAGCAGGCTGGTGATGACGAGCAGAACCTCGAAGACGATGACCACG
This sequence comes from Marmoricola sp. RAF53, assembly GCF_052114005.1. NCBI lineage: Bacteria > Bacillati > Actinomycetota > Actinomycetes > Propionibacteriales > Nocardioidaceae > Marmoricola > Marmoricola sp. RAF53. The sequence goes on from NZ_JBFRDX010000016.1 coordinate 27,045, forward strand.
GCGGAATCCTAACTGACGGGGTTGTGCTGGGGACCCTCCGGGAGGATCAGAGCACCGGCATGTCGTAGAACCGGCAGATGCCGCCGAACTCGTCGGCGTCCAGGCTGGCCCCGCCGACGAGGGCGCCGTCGACGTCGGCCTTCTTCATGATCCCGGCGACGTTCGCCGCCTTGACCGAGCCGCCGTACAGCACCCGGACTCCCGCTGCGGCCTCCTCGCCGTGGGTCTCGGCGATGCGGGCACGGATCGCGGCGCACACCTCCTGGGCGTCCTCGGGGGTGGCCACCTCGCCGGTGCCGATCGCCCAGACCGGCTCGTAGGCGATCACCAGGTCCGCGACCTGTGCCGCGGTGAAGCCGGCCAGCGAGCCGTCGACCTGCGCCACGGTGTACGCGACGTGCGTTCCCTCCTGGCGGATCTCCAGGCCCTCGCCGACACAGACGATCGGGGTCATCCCGCCCTTGAGCGCCTGGTGCGCCTTGGCGTTGACCAGGGCGTCGTCCTCACCGTGGTACTGGCGGCGCTCGGAGTGCCCGACGACCACGTACGAGCAGCCGAGCTTGGCCAGCATCCCCGCGGAGATCTCGCCGGTGTAGGCACCGTCGTCGTGCGACGAGACGTCCTGGGCGCCGTACTTCACCTGGAGCTGCCCGCCGTCGACCGTGGTCTGCACCGAGCGGATGTCGGTGAACGGGGGAACGACGACGACCTCGACCTTGCCGAAGTCGTGCTTCTTGTCCGCCAGCGCGAGCGCCAGCTTCTGGACGAGGTGCACGGCCTCGAGGTGGTTCAGGTTCATCTTCCAGTTCCCCGCCATGAGCGGGGTGCGAGCGGCTGCCATGTCCTGGGTCAGTCCTTCAGTACGTCGATGCCGGGGAGGGTCTTGCCCTCCAGGTACTCCAGCGACGCGCCGCCGCCGGTCGAGATGTGCCCGAAGGCGTCCTCGTCGAAGCCCAGCTGGCGGACCGCCGCGGCCGAGTCGCCGCCGCCCACCACGGACAGGCCGTCGACCTCGGTGAGGGCCTGCGCGACCGCGCGGGTGCCCTCGGCGAACGCGGGCTGCTCGAAGACACCCATCGGACCGTTCCAGAAGACCGTCTTCGCGTCGGCCAGTGCCGCGGCGAACAGCCTGCCGGACTCCGGGCCGATGTCGAGGCCGACCGTGCCGGCCGGGATCGCGTCGGCCGCGACCACCCGCGCCGAGGCCTCGTCGCCGAACTTGTCGGCCACCACGACGTCGACCGGGAGCAGCAGCTCGACGCCCTGGGCCCGGGCGCGCTCCAGGTAGTCGAGGCAGACCGGGATCTGGTCCTCCTCGAGCAGCGAGGTCCCGATCTCCTTGCCCTGCGCCTTGAGGAAGGTGAAGAGCATGCCGCCGCCGATGAGCAGCTTGTCGGCCTTGCCGAGCAGGTTGTCGATCACACCGAGCTTGTCGGAGACCTTGGAGCCGCCGAGGACGACGACGTAGGGACGCTCGGGGCGCTCGGTGAGCCGCTCCAGGACGTCGATCTCCGCCGCGACCAGGCCGCCCATCGCGTGCGGCAGCCGCTGCGCCACGTCGTACACGGAGGCCTGCTTGCGGTGCACCACGCCGAACCCGTCGCTGACGAACGCGTCGCCGAGGGTGGCGAGCTGGTCGGCGAAGGCGCCGCGCTCGGCGTCGTCCTTGCTGGTCTCGCCCGCGTTGAAGCGGACGTTCTCCAGCAGCGCGACCTGGCCGTCGGCGAGCCCGGCGACCGTCGCGGTCGCCGAGTCACCGACGGTGTCGGTCGCGAACGCCACCGGCGTACCGAGGAGCTCGCCGAGACGCGCCGCGACGGGAGCCAGCGAGTAGGCAGGGTCCGGGGCGCCCTTGGGTCGGCCGAGGTGCGCCATCACGACGACCCGGGCGCCCGCAGCAGCGAGCTCCTGGATCGTCGGCAGCGACGCCCGGATCCGGCCGTCGTCGGTGATCTTCCCGTCGTCCAGCGGCACGTTCAGGTCCGACCGGACCAGGACGCGCTTCCCGGTGAGATCGCCCAGACGGTTCACATCAGATGCAGCGAGACCGCCCACGTCAGAGCGAGGAACCGATGTGGGTGATCAGGTCGCCGAGGCGGTTCGAGTAGCCCCACTCGTTGTCGTACCAGCCGAGCACCTTGACCTGGTTGCCGATGACCTTGGTCAGCGGGGCGTCGAAGATGCACGAGGCCGGGTCGGTGACGATGTCGGTCGAGACCAGCGGGTCGGTCGAGTACTTGAGGAACTTGCCGTCGGCCGCGGCCTTGACGATCTCGTTGACCTCCTCGACCGAGGTCTCGCGAGCGGCCTCGAAGGACAGGTCGGTCGCCGAGCCGGTCGGGACCGGGACGCGCATCGCGTAGCCGTCGAGCTTGCCCTTGAGCTCGGGCAGCACCAGGCCGATGGCCTTCGCGGCACCGGTCGAGGTCGGGACCATGTTCAGCGCGGCGGCACGGGCGCGGCGCGGGTCCTTGTGGATGTTGTCCTGGAGGTTCTGGTCCGCGGTGTAGGCGTGGATGGTGGTCATCAGGCCCTTGTTGATGCCCAGGCCCTCGTGCAGCGCCTTCGCCATCGGCCCGAGGCAGTTGGTCGTGCAGGACGCGTTCGAGATGACGGTGTGCGCGGCCGGGTCGTACAGCTCGTGGTTCACGCCCATCACGATGGTGATGTCCTCGTTGGAGGCCGGCGCCGAGATGATGACCTTCTTGGCACCGGCGTCGACGTGGGCGCGGGCCTTGGTCGCGTCGGTGAAGAAGCCGGTCGACTCGACGACGACGTCGACACCGAGGTCGCCCCACTTCAGGGCGGACGGGTCCCGCTCGGCGCTGACGGCGACCTTCTGGTCGCCGACGAAGATCGTGGAGCCGTCGGCGGAGACGTCCGCGTCGAGGCGACCCAGGATCGAGTCGAACTTGAGCAGGTGCGCCAGGGCGGCGGGATCGGTCAGGTCGTTGACACCGACGATCTCGATGTCGGCACCGGACGCACGAACCGCCCGGAAGAAATTGCGGCCGATGCGGCCGAAGCCGTTGATTCCCACGCGGACAGTCACAGCGATGTACTCCTGGTAAGAAGCGGAAGTCGGGGTCCTGTCGACCCTATCGCGCTCAGGAGAATCTCGGGACGGCGGCTCGTTTACGCGAGAGTAACCCTGGTCACCCGCAGGGGCTACGCCTCTTCGGCGAGCATCTCCGGCGTCAGCGACGCCTCGGTGTCGGGGATGCCCAGGTCCTCGGCACGCTTGTCGGCCATCGCCAGCAGCCGGCGGATCCGGCCGGCGATCGCGTCCTTGGTGAGCACCGGGTCGTGGAGCTGACCGAGCTCCTCGAGCGACGCCTGCTTGTGCTCCAGGCGGAGCCGGCCGGCGAGACGGAGGTGGTCGGGGATGTCCTCGCCGAGGATCTCCAGGGCCCGCTCGACGCGGGCGCCCGCGGCGACCGCGGCCCGCGCGGACCGGCGGAGGTTCGCGTCGTCGAAGTTCGCGAGCCGGTTCGCGGTGGCCCGGACCTCGCGCCGCATCCGGCGCTCCTCCCAGGCCAGCAGCGACTCGTGCGCGCCCAGCCGGGTGAGCAGCTGGCCGATCGCGTCGCCGTCGCGGATCACCACGCGGTCGACGCCGCGGACCTCGCGAGCCTTCGCGGAGATGCCGAGCCGGCGCGCGGAGCCGACCAGCGCCAGCGCCGCTTCCGGACCGGGGCAGGTGACCTCCAGCGAGCTGGACCGGCCGGGCTCGGTGAGCGACCCGTGCGCCAGGAAGGCACCGCGCCAGGCGGCGACGGCGTCGCAGCCCGATCCGGACACCACCTGCGGCGGCAGGCCCCGAACCGGCCGGTTGCGCTGGTCGATCAGTCCGGTCTGGCGGGCGAGCGACTCACCGTCGCGCGCCACCCGGACGATGTAGTGGGTGCCCCGGCGCAGGCCGTTGCCCTTGAGCAGGATGACCTCGGAGTCGTGACCGAAGACCTCGGCGATGTCCTTGCGGAGCCGGCGCGCGGCCGCGCCGGTGTCGAGCTCGGCCTCGACGACGATCCCGCCGTTCACCAGGTGCAGCGAATCGGCGAACCGGAGCATCGAGGAGACCTCGGATTTCCGGCAGCACGTCTTGGTCACCGCCGTGTTGGCCAGCTCTGCCTTGACCTGTGCCGTCATCGCCATAGGGGGAACCTTAGTTCGCGGCCATGACGAGCGCATAGGCACGGGCAAGTTTCTCGGGGTCGTGCTGCCCGGCGGCCGTCGCCCGGGCCACGTCGGCGAGGACGAGCCGGGCGCCCAGCTCGTCGGTCCTGGCCCGGAGACGACGCTCGTCGGGCACCGCCGCGTGGTCGGCCAGCACCGTGTCGATGACCAGGTCGGGGGCCTGCCGGTGCAGCACCTCGAGGTGGTCCTCCGGCGTGAAGCCGTCGGTCTCCCCCGGCTGCGCCTCCAGGTTGAGGGTCACCATCACCCGGCCCGGGCTCGCGCAGAGCGCGTCCCGCAGGTCCGGGACGAGCAGGTGCGGGATCACCGAGGAGTACCACGACCCGGGACCGAGGACGATCCAGTCGGCGTCCGAGATCGCCCGCACCGCCTCCGGGCACGCCTGGGGGTCGGCCGGCTCCAGGCGCACGTCGAGGACGTCCCCCGGGGTCGTCGCGACCGCGACCTGACCCCGTACGACGCTGACGCCGTCGGGGTCGGCCGGATCGGCGCCGCGGACCTCGGCGGTGATGTCCAGCGGGGTGACCGCCATCGGCAGCACCCGGCCGCGGGCACCGAGCAGGCTGCCCACCCAGTCCAGCCCGGTGACGTGGTCGTCGAGCAGCTCCCAGAGCGCGACGATGAGCAGGTTGCCCATCGCGTGGCCGTCCATGGCGCCCTCGGACTCGAACCGGTGCTGCAGCACGCGCGCCCAGGTCTGGCCCCAGCGGTCGTCGCCGCAGAGTGCGGCGAGCGCCATCCGCAGGTCACCGGGCGGGAGCACCCCGAACTCCTCGCGGAGCCGGCCGGAGGAGCCGCCGTTGTCGGCGACCGTCACGACGGCCGTGAGGTCGCTGGTCACCCGGCGCAGCGCGGAGAGCGAGGCGGCGAGTCCGTGGCCGCCCCCGAGGGCCACGACGCCCGGCTCGGTCGTCGTCCAGCTCACTCGCGCCCCAGGTCGCGGTGGGTGGCCTCCGCGTCCACGCCGCGGGCGCGGAGGCGGGCCGCGATCTCCTCGGACATCGCCACGCTCCGGTGCTTGCCCCCGGTGCAGCCGATGGCCACGGTCATGAACCGCTTGCCCTCGCGCAGGTAGCCGTGCCCGACCGTCTCGATCACCGGGAGGTAGCGCTCCAGGAACGACCGGGCGTCGTCGCGGTCCTTCACGAACGTCGCCACCCGGGGGTCCTGGCCGGTGAGGTCCTTGAGCTCGGGCACCCAGAACGGGTTCGGCAGGAAGCGCATGTCGGCGAGCAGGTCGGCATCGACCGGGACGCCGTACTTGAAGCCGAAGCTGACGACGTTGACCTTGAGGCCGACCGCCTCCGGCTTCCCGTACGCCGCCGCCACCTTGTCCTTGAGCTGGTGGACGTTGAGCGGGGTCGTGTCGATCACGACGTCGGCGTCGCCGCGGAGCTGGGTCATCACCTCGCGCTCGCGGTGGATGCCGTCGAGGAGCCGGCCGCCGTCCTGCAGCGGGTGCGGCCGGCGGGCGGCCTCCTGCCGGCGGACCAGGATGTCGTCGTCGGCCTCGAGGAAGAGCATCGAGGAGCGTCGCGTCGGCAGGTGTTGGGCGAGGTCCTCGCGGAGCGCCTCGAAATTGATCCCGCCGCGGACGTCGACGACCACGGCGATCGGCTGTGCCCGGCCCTTCTTCTCGTCGACGAGGCGGACGACCTCGGTGACGAGCTCGGAGGGCAGGTTGTCGACGACGAAGAAGCCGAGGTCCTCGAGCTCCTTGGCGGCGGTGCTGCGGCCGGCCCCGGTCATCCCGGTGACGACGACGAGCTCACCGAGGTCCTCCAGCGCGGCGATCTCGCCGGTGTCCTCGTGCCAGCTCTCCGACTCAGGCTTGCTCAACGGTCCCTCGCTCCGCTCGCGCTCACTCGACGATCTCGCCGGTAGCGGTGTTCACGGAGACAGTCTTGCGGTCCGCGCTGTCACGCGCGACCGCATCGACGATCGCGGACGCCGTCGCCGGCCCGATCCCGGGGACGGAGCTGATCTCCTCGGCGGTCGCGGCCCGCAGCTTCTTGAGCGACCCGAAGTGCTTGATCAGGGTCTTGCGCCGGACCTCGCCGAGCCCGGGCACGTCGTCGAGCAGCGACTCGACCATCGACTTGGACCGGCGCGACCGGTGGTGGGTGATCGCGAACCGGTGCGCCTCGTCGCGCAGCCGCTGCAGCAGGTAGAGACCCTCGCTGGTGCGCGGCAGGATCACCGGGTCCGGGTCGCCCGGGAGCCAAACCTCCTCGAGGCGCTTGGCGAGACCGCACACCGGCACGTCGTCGATCCCGAGCTCGTCGAGGGCCCGCTGCGCGGCGGCGACCTGCGGCGGGCCGCCGTCGACCACGACCAGGCCGGGGACGTAGGAGAACTTGCGCGCCTTGCCGGTGTCGGGGTCGATGAGCATCGGGCCGGAGTCGGCGTCGACCTCGCCACCTCCCAGATCGGGCCGCTCGATCCGCTCGTCGAGCAGCCGCCGGAACCGCCGGGTGATCACCTCGTGCATCGAGGCGACGTCGTTCTGGCCGGTGACGCCCCTGATGACGAAGCGGCGGTACTCGCTCTTGCGGGCCAGACCGTCCTCGAAGACCACCATCGACGCGACGACCTCGGTGCCCTGCAGGTTGGAGATGTCGTAGCACTCGATCCGCAGCGGCGCCGCGGGCAGGTCGAGGGCGTGCTGGATCTCCTCGAGCGCCTGGTTGCGCGCGGTCAGGTCGCTGGCCCGCTTGGTCTTGTGCAGCGCCAGCGACTGGGCGGCGTTCTGGGCGACGGTCTCCTGGAGGGACCTCTTGTCGCCGCGCTGCGGCACCCGGATGGTGACCCGGCTCCCCCGGGTCTCGCTGAGCAGCGCCTCGAAGGTGCCGACGTCCTCGGGCAGCGTCGGGACCAGGATCTCCCGCGGGATCGCGTCGCCCTCCTCGCCGGCGTAGAGCTGGAGCAGGAACTCGCCGACGAGGCCCGCGGTGTCGATGTCCTCGACCCGGTCGGCGACCCAGCCGCGCTGGCCGCGGATCCGGCCGGCGCGCACGTGGAAGATCTGGACGGCGACCTCGAGCGGGTCCTCCACCAGCGCGATCACGTCGGCGTCGGTGCCGTCGCCGAAGACGACGGCCTGCTTCTCCAGCGCCTTGTTGAGGGCGCCGAGGTCGTCGCGCAGCCGGGCGGCGCGCTCGTACTCCTGGGCGGCGGAGGCGGCGTACATCTCGCGCTCGACGCGCTTGACGAAGGCGTCGGTGCGCCCGCCGATGAAGTCGCAGAAGTCCTCGGCGATCCGGCGGTGCTCCTCGGCGTCGACCCGTCCGATGCAGGGCGCGGCGCACTTGTCGATGTAGCCGAGCAGGCAGGGCCGGCCGATCTGCGCGGACCGCTTGAAGACGCCGTTGCTGCAGGACCGCATCGGGAAGACGCGTAGCAGCAGGTCGACGGTGTCGCGGATCGCCCAGGCGTGCGAGTAGGGCCCGAAGTACTTCACGCCCTTCTTCTTGGCGCCCCGGCCGACCATCACCCGCGGGTACTCCTCGTTGAGGGTGACCGCCAGCCACGGGTAGGACTTGTCGTCGCGGTACTTCACGTTGAAGCGCGGGTCGTACTCCTTGATCCAGGAGTACTCGAGCTGGAGCGCCTCGACCTCGGTCTCGACGACGGTCCACTCGACGCTGGCCGCGGTGGTGACCATGGTCGCGGTCCGCTGGTGCAGGTTGGCGATGTCCTGGAAGTACGACGACAGCCGGGCGCGCAGGTTCTTGGCCTTGCCGACGTAGACGACGCGGCCGTCCTTGTCCCGGAACCGGTAGACCCCGGGCCGGGTCGGGATCGAGCCCGGTTTCGGCCGGTAGGTCGACGGATCAGCCACGGGTCGAGGTTACCGAGCGCCCGAGCTTGCTCGAGGCCGAGTGGCCGAGAACCCGTTGAGGAGCGAAGCGACGATCACGCTCCTACCCTACGGACCGCCGCCGACAGACGCGCACCGCCGTCACAGCTCCGCGAGCCGGGGCAGGACCCCCTCGACGAGGTCGGTCGTCCACGCGACCGGGTCGGGACCGGTCGGGGTCAGCGTGACCAGCTCGATGCCGAGGGCGGCGTACTCCTCCATCCGGCGCAGGAAGTCGTCGCGGGACTCGGCTCCGGTCGCGGTGCCGGCGCCGATCGCGGTCTTCTCGATGGTGTCGTAGTCGCGGCCGACGTCCTCGCAGTGCCGGCGGAGCACGTCGAGCTTGTGCGCGAGCACCTCGGCGGACTCGCCGAAGAGGTTGCAGGCGTCGGCGTACCGGGCGACGAGGCGCAGGGTCTTCCGCTCGCCGCTGCCACCGAGGAGCACCGGGATCCCGCCGGCGTACCCGTTGCGCTGGTACGGCGGCGGCACGCAGACCGTCTCGGCGAGCCGGAAGTGCTTCCCCTCGAACGGCCCGTCGTCCTCGCTCCACATCTGGGCCGCTATCCGGAGCGTCTCCTCGAGCCGCTCGAACCGCTCGGACATCGCCGGGAACGGGACGCCGAGGCCGAGGTGCTCGCGCTCGTACCAGGCGGCCCCGAGCCCGAGCACGGCCCGGCCGCGGGAGAGCCGGTCCAGGGTCGTGACCGTCTTGGCGAGCAGGCCCGGGTGCCGGTAGGTCACCCCGGTCACCAGCAGGCCGAGCCGGACGTTCTCGGTCGCCGCGGCCAGGTAGCCGAGCGTGGTGTAGCCCTCGAGCATCGGCTCCGGCGGCCCGCCGAGGTTCTCCATCTGGAACCAGTGGTCCATGACGGTGACCAGCGAGACGCCGCCCTGGTCGGCGACCCGGGCGGTCTCGACGAGACGGTCCTCGAGGGCGTGCTCCCAGTCCGGGTGGGTGAAGTTCGCGTAGTGCACTCCTACCTTCATGGCGCGAGCGTAGCCCGGGGGTGTCGCTCGATCTCTTCTTTGTCGCGTGGTTGACTCTACTTTCATGACGACGGGAATCCTGGACCGACGGCACACCACCACCCCGGAGGCCGAGCGGGCCTACGCGGAGGGTGTGGACGCGATGCTCCAGCTCCGTCGTGGCGCACTCGCGCACTTCTGCCGCGCGCTCGCCCTCGACCCGACCTTCGCCCTCGCGCACGCCGCCCTCGCCCTGATGGGCCACGAGCTCTGCGCCCCGGTCGACGTCGAGCAGCGCGCCCGCACCGCCCTCCACCTCGCGCGACGCGCCACCGCGGCCGAGCGCAGCCACGTCGAGGCGGTCGTGGGCCACGTGCACGGCGACCGCACCGCGCTGGTCCGGCACCTCGCGGCCCACCCGGACGACGCCCTGCTGCTCTCCGTGGCCGTGCCGACGATCGCGTTCGCCGGCGTCACCGAGGTCCCCGAGGACGCCTGGGCGGTCGTCGAGTCCTGTACGCCGGCCCTCGGGAACACCTGGTTCCACGCGGGCCTGCTCGCCTTCGTCCGCCAGGAGCAGGGCCGCTTCGACGAGGCCCTGGACCTGGCGAACACCTCCCTGGCCGCGAAGCCGGGATCCGGGCACGCCGCCCACGCGCGCGCCCACGTGCACTACGAGACCGCCGACCACCACGACGGCCTCGCCTGGATCGACTCCTGGATGGCCGGGCCGGGGGCCGAGACCGACAACCTGGCCCACTACGCCTGGCACGCCGCGCTCCACGAGCTCAGCGACGGCGACCTCGGCGCGGTCGAGCGCCGCTACCGCCGCCAGCTCTCCCCGGACCAGGTGAGCGGCTGCCGTTCCCTGGTCGACACCGGCTCACTGCTCTGGCGCTGGCGGATCACGCCGGGAGCCACCGACGTGCCCGGCGTCGAGGAGGGCACCGACGTGCCGGCCGCGACACTGCTGCGGCCGGCGACCCCGTTCGTCGGCCTGCACGCGGCCGTGGCGCTCTGCGCCGCCGACGACATCGCCGGGCTGCGCAGCCTGTCCTGCTGGGCCGCCGGGCACGAGCACCCGGTCCTGCGGAGCGTCGTCGCGCCACTCGCCGCCGCCCTGCGGCTGCTGCTCCTGGAGCAGCCCGGCGCGTGCGCCGACGAGCTGATCCGGATCCATCCGCTGCTCTGGCAGGTCGGCGGCAGCGACGCCCAGCGCGAGGTCGTCGAGGAGACCCTGCTCACCGCCCTGCTCCGCGCCGACCGGTACGACGAGGCGCGGGCCCTGATCGACGCCCGGCTCGACCGCCGCCGGTGCCGGCGCGACGAGTGGTTTCGTGACGCCGCATCAGCCGGGTCGGACGAGCAAGCTCGCTCGACCCGATGACGCGACCCTCAACCCAAGAGTTTCGTGACGCCGCATCAGCCGGGTCGGACGAGCAAGCTCGCTCGACCCGATGACGCGACCCTCAACCCAAGAGTTTCGTGACGCCGCATCAGCCGGGGACGCCGCTTCCGTCTAGCTGACGGTCAGCGTGTCGCCGGTGACCGTGACGGTCTTCTCCGGCAGCGGCTTCGGGGCCGGGCCGTCCTCGACGGAGCCGTCCTCGATGGAGTACTTGCTGAAGTGGCAGTTGCAGTCGATCGTCTTGTCCTTGACCTCGGCGACCAGGCAGCCCTGGTGGGTGCAGACCGCCGAGAAGGCCTTGAACTCGCCCTTCGTCGGCTGGGTGACGACGATCTTCTCGTTCGGGTAGATGGTGCCGCCGCCGACCGGGATGTCGCTGGTCTTGATGCCGCTGGCGCCCCCGGGAGCCGACGAGGAACCGTCGCCGGTCGCGCCCGGGTCGGTCGAGCCGGTCGCGTCTCCCCCGCTGCTGGACCCGCACGCCGCCAGGATCGGGACCGCGAGGCCGGCCGCGGCCGCGCCGTACAGGACGTTCCGACGGGTGGCTTCGTGCTCGCTCACAGGTGGTGCCTTCCTCCAGTAGGTCCTTCGAAGCCTAGTAGTTGAAACCTGTCGGCGACCTGAGAGAAGGCTGTCCTTTGGTACTAGTACCGCCGGACGTCAGCCGCGCTCGAGCAAGGGCTTGAGGAACTCGCCGGTGAAGCTCTCCGGCACCTCCGCGACGTCCTCCGGAGTCCCGGTGGCGACCACGGTGCCGCCGCGGTTGCCGCCGGCCGGACCCATGTCGACGATCCAGTCCGCGGTCTTGATGACGTCGAGGTTGTGCTCGATGACCAGCACCGTGTTGCCCTGGTCGACCAGCCGGCCGAGGACGAGCAACAGCTTGCGGATGTCCTCGAAGTGCAGGCCGGTGGTCGGCTCGTCCAGGACGTAGACCGTCCGCCCGGTGGACCGCTTCTGCAGCTCGGAGGCCAGCTTGACGCGCTGGGCTTCGCCGCCGGAGAGGGTGGTCGCGGGCTGGCCGAGCCGGACGTAGCCGAGGCCGACCTCGACCAGCGTCTTGAGGTGCCGCGCGATCGCGGGGATGGCCGCGAAGAAATCGACCGCCTCCTCGATCGGCATGTCCAGGACGTCCGCGATCGTCTTGCCCTTGTAGTGCACCTCGAGCGTCTCGCGGTTGTAGCGGGCACCGTGGCAGACCTCGCACGGGACGTAGACGTCGGGCAGGAAGTTCATCTCGATCTTGATGGTGCCGTCACCCGAGCAGGCCTCGCAGCGACCGCCCTTGACGTTGAAGGAGAACCGGCCCTGCAGGTAGCCGCGCATCTTCGCCTCCGGCGTGGACGCGAACAGCTTGCGGACGTGGTCGAAGACGCCCGTGTACGTGGCCGGATTGCTGCGCGGGGTGCGGCCGATCGGCGACTGGTCGACGTGGATGACCTTGTCGACGTCCTCGGTGCCGGTGATCTTCGTGTGCCGCCCCGGGACCGTGCGGGCGTTGTAGATCTGCTTGGCGAGCGAGGTGTACAGGATGTCGTTGACCAGGGTCGACTTGCCGGACCCGGAGACGCCGGTGACCGCGACGAAGAGCCCCAGCGGGAACGTGACGTCGATGTCCTTGAGGTTGTTCTCGCGGGCGCCGTGCACGATGAGCTCGCGGCCCTTGGTCCGCGGCCGGCGCACCTCGGGCAGCGGGATCTTCTTCCGGCCCGACAGGTACATGCCGGTCTCGGAGTCGCGGTGCTTGAGCAGCTGCTTGACCGTGCCGGAGTGCACGACCTGGCCGCCGTGCTCGCCCGCGCCGGGGCCGATGTCGACCACCCAGTCGGCCGTCTTGATCGTGTCCTCGTCGTGCTCGACGACGATCAGGGTGTTGCCGAGGTCCTTGAGCCGGACCAGGGTCTCGATCAGCCGCTGGTTGTCGCGCTGGTGCAGCCCGATGCTGGGCTCGTCGAGGACGTACAGCACGCCGACCAGGCCGGCGCCGATCTGGGTGGCCAGCCGGATCCGCTGCGCCTCGCCACCGGAGAGCGTCGCCGACGGCCGGTCCAGGGAGAGGTAGTCGAGGCCCACGTCGAGCAGGAACCGCAGCCGCTCCTGGATCTCCTTGAGGACCCGCTCGGCGATCTGCCGCTCGCGGGAGGACAGCTCCAGGTCGGCCAGGAACTCGGCCGCCTCGTTGATCGGCAGCGCGCAGACCTCGGCGATGTTCTTGCCGCCACGCTCCCGGTCGCCCAGGGTCACCGCCATCGAGACCGGCTTGAGCCGGCTGCCGGCGCAGGCCGGGCACGGGACCTCGCGCATGAAGCCCTCGTAGCGCTCCCGGCTGGTGTCGGACTCGGCCTCGCGGTGGCGCCGCTCGATGTAGGGCACCACGCCCTCGAAGTTCGTGTAGTAGGACCGCTCGCGGCCGTACCGGTTGGTGTGCCGGACGTGCACCTTCGTGGGGTGGCCGGCCAGGATCGCCTTCTGCGCCTTCTTCGGGATCTTCTCCCAGGGCGTGTCCATGTCGTAGCCGAGCTCGTCGCCGAGAGCCTCGAGCAGGCGGCTGAAGTAGTCCGCGACGTGCGCGCCCGACCACGGGCCGATGACGCCCTCGGACAGCGACGCGCCCGGGTCGGAGATGACCAGCTCGGGGTCGACCTCCATCCGGGTACCCAGGCCGTGGCAGGTCGGGCAGGCGCCGAACGGCGAGTTGAACGAGAACGAGCGCGGCTCCAGCTCGTCGGTGTCGATGTCGTGCTCGTTGGGGCAGGCCATCCGCTCGGAGAACTTCATCTCCTTGCCCGGGTCCTTGGCGTCCAGGTCGACCAGGTCGAAGATGAYCAGGCCGGAGGCGAGGCTGAGCGCGGTCTCGACCGAGTCGGTCAGCCGGCGCTTGGCCGAGGTCTTCGCGGCCAGCCGGTCGACGACCACCTCGATGGTGTGCTTCTTCTGCTTGTCGAGCTTGGGGCCGTCACCGGCCACGACGTCGGCGAGCTGGAACGTCTCGCCGTTGACCCGGGCCCGGCTGAAGCCCTGGCTCTGCAGGCTGCGGAAGAGCTCGACGTACTCGCCCTTGCGGCCGCGGATGACCGGGGCGAGCACCTGGAACCGGGTGCCCTCCTCGAGCTGCAGGACCCGGTCGACGATCTGCTGCGGGGTCTGCCGCTCGATCGGGGAGCCGCAGACGGGGCAGTGCGGTCGGCCGGCGCGGGCGTAGAGCAGGCGGAGGTAGTCGTAGACCTCGGTGATCGTGCCGACCGTCGAGCGCGGGTTCTTCGAGGTCGACTTCTGGTCGATCGAGACCGCCGGGCTCAGGCCCTCGATGAAGTCGACGTCGGGCTTGTCCATCTGGCCGAGGAACTGGCGCGCGTACGCCGACAGCGACTCGACGTACCGGCGCTGGCCCTCGGCGAAGATCGTGTCGAACGCGAGCGAGGACTTGCCGGAGCCGGAGAGACCGGTGAAGACGATGAGCGCGTCCCGAGGGAGGTCCAGGGAGACGTCCTTGAGGTTGTGCTCGCGCGCGCCTCGGATGATCAGCTGGTCCGTCACTACTACGTCCTTCGTCTTGCGTTTTCGAACATCTGTTCGCATCAGTTAACCCGGGGTGGACGTGGGAGACAACCCGCGACTCGCCGGAGCGCCCACGATCTCATGCGGCACCGACAACCACGTTTCGCGCAGGTGACCGGTGAGCACGAGCGGGGCAGACTGCCTCCATGACCCCCACCGACGGACTCCCCGCCGCCGAGGCCGCCCGCCGCGACGCCGCCCTGGAGGCACTCCATCACGCTCACCAACGCCTGGTCCGCTCGGTCGATTCCCTCCCCGAGGACCAGTGGCGCGCCGCCTCGCTGCTCCCGGACTGGACCCGCGCCCACGTCGTCGCCCACCTGGCGCTCAACGGCGAGGCCCTCGCGGCGACGCTGGAGGCGAGGGAGCACGGCCAGGTCCGGCCGGTCTACCCGTCCCAGGAGCGTCGCGACGCCGACATCGAGGCGCTGGCGAAGCGGGACGTCGGCGAGATCCGGGAACGCCTCTTCGCCGCGACCACCCGGTTCCGGGACGCCTGCGCGTCACTGCTCCCCCGTCAGTGGGCGGGCACCGTGCCGCGGCTTCCCGACGGTCCCGCCTGGCCGGCGTCCGACCTTCCGGCGACGCGCTGGCGTGAGGTGGAGATCCACCACGCCGACCTGGACCTGGACTACTCGCACCGGGACTGGCCGGCCGACTTCGCCGCCGACCTCCTCGACCAGGTCGTCCTCGACCACGCCGGCGGGGACTCCGAGCCCTTCTCGGTGCGGGCCGACGACCTCGGCCGCAGCTGGTCCGTGGGCGCCGAGGAACCCGTGGTCAGCGGAACGGCGGCCGACCTCGGCTGGTGGCTGGTGGGCCGGGGTCACGGCGAGCGGCTCAGCTGCACGGCCGCCGACCTGCCCCACCTCGGGCCCTGGCGCCGCGCCTCCGGTGCCACGGCCCCGAGGTCCTAGGCTGCCCCCATGGCGACGTACGAAGGCCCGTACTCGGGCAACGTGACCCCCGGCGGGACGCCGGACACCCGCGAGCTCCAGCACCTGGTGATCACCAAGGTCGCCGTCGACGACCAGATGTCGAACAACTGCTACGTGCTGCGCTGCCGCGCGACCGACGAGCAGGTGCTGATCGACGCGGCCGACGACGCTCCGACGCTGCTGCGTGTCCTCGGCGACGGCCGGACCACCAAGGTCATCACCACCCACCAGCACTGGGACCACCACCGCGCACTGCGCGAGGTGCAGCAGGCCACCGGCGCCGTGACCGTCGCCGGCGAGCCCGACGCCGACGCCATCACCGAGCAGACCGAGGTCACCGTGGACGACCGCGTCGTCGACGGCGACACCGTCGAGTTCGGCGACATCCGCCTCGACGTCATCCACCTCGTCGGCCACACCCCCGGCTCCATCGCCCTGCTGTACGACGACCCCGACGGCACCCCGCACCTCTGGACCGGCGACAGCCTCTTCCCCGGCGGTGTCGGCAACACCTTCGGCGACTCCGACGCCTTCGTCAGCCTCCTGAACGACGTCGAGACCAAGCTCTTCGGCCGGCTCCCCGACGAGACCTGGTTCTACCCGGGCCACGGCAACGACTCGACCCTCGGCGCCGAACGCGGTCACCTCGCGGAGTGGCGCGAGCGCGGCTGGTGACCGTCTGGCGCGCGGTCACCTTTTTCGGGCGATCCCAGGGCGTTCGGGCTGTGCCACAGTGCGGCCAAGGCCCGTCCGCGTGGACGTGTCCGATCCGCACCTGAGAAAGGGGACGCACGTGGACTCCATCACGAACGACTTCTGGGACGTGCTCCTGTGGACGTTCTGGTTCTTCATCTTCATCAGCGCGCTGATGATCTGGTTCCGCTGCCTGTTCGACCTGTTCGGCGACCACACGCTGAGCGGCTGGGCCAAGGCGGGTTGGGCGATCTTCATGATCTTCATCCCCTGGATCGGCGCCCTGGTCTACCTGATCGTCCGCGGCAAGAGCATGAGCGAGCGGCAGGCGCAGTCCATGGCGGACATGCAGGCCCAGCAGGCCGAGTACATCAAGTCGGTCGCGGGCTCCGGCTCGAGCGCGGCCGACCAGATCGCGAGCGCCAAGGGTCTGCTCGACTCCGGCGCGATCAACCAGGCGGAGTTCGACGCCCTCAAGGCGAAGGCCCTCGCCTCGGCCTGAGCTGCACCTGACCGGCTGACCGGTCATCCGTCGTGCGCACGTCGTCCCGTGACGACGGCACGCGGGATCCCCGCGGCGAGCGCCGTCGGCGCGCCCGAGCTGGCGCTGGAGATGGCCGCGATGAACCCGCGCGAGGCCGACCTCAAGCAGCTCCGCACGCTGCTGAACCTGTGGGACTCCCGGTTCCTCGGCCTGGCGCTGACCGGCCGGCCGCGACGCTTCTCCGACCTCTCCCAGGCCGACCGGGAAGCGGTCCTGCTCTCGCTGTCGGACTCCCGGGTCGGCGCGAAGCGGGCACTGTTCCAGGGACTCAAGGGCGCCGCCCTCGGCCCGTACTACATCGCCGGCGGGCCGGCGCTGTGGGACACCTTCGGCTACCCGGGCCCGCTCGGTGTCCGGGCCGACGCTCCCCCGTCGCCGATCACCCCGCTCCGGGCCGGGCCGAACACCGACATCAGCTGCGACGTCGTGATCGTCGGCTCCGGCGCCGGCGGCGGCACCGCGGCCGGGGTGCTCGCGGCCGCGGGCCTGGACGTGGTCGTCCTGGAGGCCGGCGAGTACCACGACGAGAACGACTTCGACGGGGACGAGCGCACCGGCTTCACCCGCCTGTACGCCGCCGCCCCGCAGTCGACCGCCGAGGGGCAGATCGCCCTGGTGGCCGGGCGTGGCCTGGGCGGCGGCACGGTCGTCAACTACACGACGTCCTTCCGCACCCCGGACCGGGTCCGGGCCGAGTGGGCCGCGCTCGGCACCCCGCAGTTCGTGGAGGACGAGTACGCCGACGCGATGGACGCGGTCTGCGAACGCCTCGGCGTGAACACCGAGCACGACCTCGCGGCCCCGCGCGACGCCGTACTGGAACGCGGAGCGAAAGCCCTCGGCTGGCACTCCGCCGCGATGCCGCGCAACGTCAAGGGCTGCGACATGGGCGTGGAGTGCGGCCGCTGCGGGATGGGCTGCCGGATCGGGGCCAAGCAGTCGGTCACGAAGACCTGGCTCGAGGACGCGGCCGCGGCCGGCGCGCGGATCTACACCGGCGTCCGGGCCCGCACGGTCACGACCAGCAACGGCCGGGCCACCGGGGTCGTCGGCGTCAGCGCGGACGGCCACCACGTCACGGTGCGGGCGCGCGCGGTGATCGCGGCCGCGGGCGCGATCCAGACCCCGGCGCTGCTGCACCGCAGCGGCCTGACCAACCCGAACATCGGGCGCTACCTGCGGCTGCACCCGGCCACCGCGGTCTGGGGCCTGATGGACGAGAAGGTCGAACCCTGGGTGGGCTCCACCCAGAGCCGCTACGTCAACGACCTCACCGACCTGGACGGGAACGGCTACGGGATCCTCTTCGAGACCGCGCCGCTGACCCCCGCGTTCGGGAGCGCGTTCGTGAACTGGCGCAGCGGCGCGGACCACCTGCGCCGGATGGGCGAGCTCGGCCACCAGCTCGGCGTGGCGGTGATCCTGCGCGACCGCGACCCCGGCGGCACGGTCAAGACCGGCAAGGACGGCGAGCCGGTGGTCCGCTACACGCTCTCGGCGGCCGACAGCGAGCACCTGGTCCAGGGGCTGGTCGGCGGCGCCCGGATCGCCGAGGCGGCCGGCGCCCGGCGGATCCAGACGACCCACCACCGCGACGTCGTCTACGAACCGGGCAAGCGCGGCTCGCTGGCCTCCTTCGAGGCCGACATCCGCCGCGAGACGGTCGAGCCCGCCCGGTTGTCCCTCGCCGCTCTGCACATCATGGGCTCGGCCCGGATGGGCGGCTCCCCCGACATGTCCGCGGTGAACCCCGACGGCCGGACCTGGGAGGTCGACGGCCTGTACGTCGCCGACGCGTCCTGCTTCCCGACCTCCTCGGGCGTCAACCCGATGATCTCGATCGAGTCGATCGCCTACATGACGGCGAAGCGGCTGGCCGCCACGCTGGCCTGAGCGCTCCGGGACGACACCTTCCGGAACGCGTTCCTCCGGTAGCGTTCTCCCTTGGCGCCGCCGCACCCGCGGTGCTGCTTCCCCCGATCGGAGAATGTGCACGTGAAGCTCAACGGAGCGACGGTCCTGCTGACCGGCGCCACCGGCGGTATCGGGCAGGCCCTGGCCCGCCGCCTGAAGGCGGAGGGCGCCGACCTGGTCCTCACCGGCCGCAACGCCGACGTCCTGGCACCGCTCGCGGACGAGCTCGGCGCCCGCAGCGTGGTCGCCGACCTCGGTGACCCGGACGCGCTGGAGGCCCTGCTGGCCGAGGCCGGCCCGATCGACGTGCTGGTCGCCAACGCGGCCCTCCCGGGCACCGGTCAGCTGACCGCGATGTCGGTGGACCGGATCGACGCCAACCTCGACGTGAACCTGCGCGCCCCGATCCTGCTCGCCCGCGCGCTGATCCCGCAGCTGGTCGAGCGCGGCGCCGGCCACCTGGTCTTCATCGGCTCGGTCTCCGGGATCGTCGCCTCCCCCGGCAGCTCGCTCTACAACGCCACCAAGTTCGCGATCCGCGGCTTCGCCGACGCGCTCCGCCAGGACCTGCACGGCACCGGCGTCGGCGTCTCGAACGTCCAGCCCGGCTTCGTCCGCGACGCCGGCATGTTCGTCAACAGCGGGATGGAGCTCCCGGCCGGCACCCGGACGGTCTCCCCCGAGCAGGTCGCCGCGGGCGTCGTCCGGGCGATCACCAAGGACAAGGGCGAGGTCGTCGTCGCGCCCGCCGAGCTCCGCTTCGGGGCCCGGCTCGGGTCGGTCGCCCCGTCCCTGAACGCCGCCGTCCAGCGCCGCGCCGGCGCTGCCGAGATCGTGGGGAGCCACGCAGGCAATGACTAGGACCTGGACCATCGACCGGGAAGCCTGGCCCGCCGCCGCCRTCGGCGCCGTCCCCGCCGTGATCGCCGCGGCGACCGGCCACCGCCGCACGGCCGCCGCGCTGCTCGCGCTCCCTGCCGGGATCGTGGCCTTCTTCCGCGACCCTGAGCGGGCTCCCGATCGCGCGCCCGTCGACGACGACGTGATCCTCGCGCCCGCCGACGGCAAGGTGATGCACGCCGGGCCGGCCCAGCCGGAGGTCTCGCCGCCGGGCGACTGGCAGCAGGTCAGCATCTTCCTGTCCGTCTTCGACGTGCACATCAACCGGACGCCGTACGGCGGCCGGGTCACCGAGGTCACCTACCGGCCCGGCAAGTGGCACGCGGCGTACAAGTTCGAGAGCGCCTTCGAGAACGAGCGCAGCGACATCACGGTCGAGCGCGAGGTCGAGGGACGCGCGCGGAGGATCGTCTTCCGGCAGATCGTCGGCCTGGTCGCGCGGCGCGTGGTCACCCGGGTCGCCGTCGGGGACGAGATCCGCACCGGGCAGCGGATCGGCCTGATGAAGTTCGGCTCCCGGATGGACGTCTTCGTCCCGCCGGAGGTCGAGCTCACCATCGCCGCCGGTGACCGCACCGTCGCCGGCCAGTCCGTGCTCGGGCGCTGGCCGTCGGCCGTCACCGGGCCGGCGTGATGTCCGGGCCCGTGGTCGAACCCGGTCCGGACCCGGCCGCGACCCCGCCCCGGCGGCGCCGGCTGCTGCGCCGACGCCGGTTCCGGGTCGCCTCGCACTCCGGTGCCGAGGTCGTCTCGCTACGCCAGCTCCCCACCCGGGAGCGGCTGCGGGTCACCGCTCCGAGCATGTTCACCGCGGCCAACATGGCCTGCGGCTTCTCGGCGGTCCCGCTCGCGTTCAACGGGCACAGCCACTGGGCGGCCATCCTGATGACGGTCGCCATCGTGATGGACATCTGCGACGGCGCGGTCGCCCGCCTCGTCGGCGCGACGTCGCCGTTCGGCGTCCAGCTCGACTCGCTCGCCGACCTGATCTCCTTCGGGCTCGCGCCGGCGGTGCTGGTGTACACCTGGGTGCTCCCGGAGTGGCCGGTGGTCGCCTGGATCGCGGCGTACTTCTGGCTCGCGTGCGCGGCGTTCCGGCTGGCGCGGTTCAACTTCACCGTCGACCCGCACGCCGACAAGCGCTACTTCATCGGCATGCCGAGCCCGGGCGCGGCCGCGGTCGTGATCGCCACCGTCTTCGCGCTCGACCTGCCCGAGGACAGCGTCGGGCCGTCCATCCTGCTGCCCGCGATCATCAGCGTCGTGCCGGCGGTGCTGATGGTGAGCACCGTGCGCTACCGCTCGTTCCGCAACCTGGCCTCGCCGCAGACCCGGCAGGCGCGGGTGATCACCGGCCTGGTCGCCCTCGGGATCCTGGCCGGCCTCGGGTTCGCGCCCTCGTTCACCCTGCTGGTGATCGCCTACGGCTACGTCCTGACCGCCCCGCTGGGCGTGCTGACCGCGCCGCTGCGCCGCAAGCTGTTCGGGCCGGAGTCGATCGCCCCGCCACGGGTGCGGCAGCAGTCGGTCTTCCTGCCGGTCGACGACGACGGGGACGACGACTGAGGCACGGGTGCCTCGCTCAGCCGTTGTAGGAGATCCGGAGCTTCTCGCTGAGCGGGAGCGCCTGGCAGGTGAGCCGGATGCCGTCGCCGAGGTCGTCGGCGTCGAGGACCTCGTTGTGCTTCATGCTCAGGTCGCCCTCGAGCACGACGCAGGCGCAGGCGCTGCAGTTGCCCTCGCGGCAGGAGAACGGCGCGTCGACGCCCTTCTCCTCCAGGAACTCCAGCAGGACCTTGTCGCCCTGCCAGTCGTCGAACGTGTACTGCTGGCCGTCCAGCTCGACCTCGATCGCCACCGGCCCGGCGAAGGCCGGCTCCGGCGCGTCCCCGGGTTCGTCGGCGTCGTCGGCCTCGGCGAGCGTCTGCTGCGCCGCCAGGACCTCCTCGACGTCGCCGAACGGGTTGCCGCCGAGGGAGACGAACTTCTCCTGGTGGCGGCGCTCGCGCGGGATGCCGAGGTCCTTGAGGGCGGTGGTGACCGCCTTCATGAACGGCGCCGGGCCGCAGACGAACGAGGTGTACCCGTCGAAGTACGTCGCGAAGTTCGACAGCTGCGCCTGGCTCGGCAGGCCCTGGACGGACTCCAGCCAGTGCACGACGGTGAACCGGTCGGCGTACTCGGTGCCGAGCTCGGCGAGCTCGGCGGCGAAGATCACCGAGTTCTCGTCGCGGTTGGCGTAGAAGAGGACGACCTTGCCGGTGCCCTTCTCCAGCGCGGTCCGGGCGATCGAGATCACCGGGGTGATGCCGGAGCCGCCGCCGAAGAGGAGCAGGTCGGCGTCGATGTCCTTGGGCGTGAAGATGCCGCTGGGCGGCAGCACCCGGAGGGTGTCGCCGGCCTTCAGGTTGTCGCAGATCCAGTTCGACGCGTAACCGTCGGCGGTCCGCTTCACGGTGATCTGGTGCCGGCCGCTGTGCGGCGAGCTGGACAGCGAGTAGCAGCGCGCGGCGAGGCCGGTCCGGTCGCTGGGGACCGCGACGGTGAGGAACTGCCCTGGCGTGTAGGCGAAGGTCGCCTGGAGCTCCGAGGGCACCTCGAAGACGACCGAACGCGCGTCCGCGGTCTCTTCGATGACCTCGGTCACCTTCAGCACGTACGACTCAGTAGCCATGCTCAGTAACCATCCTCGGCCCCGATGTGGATAGCGCCGTCCCTGACGGCTTGGTCGATGGAGGAGCGTAGCCGCGAGCAGGTCTCCCGGATCGCCCGTCCCTCCGGTTGGGACGCGGCCCGTCGGAACTCCGCGCAGTGGGAGAGCGACTCGGCGTCCCACTGGATGGAGGTGTGGTGGTCGCTGTTCTTCTTGACGCGCACCTGGGCGAGGCAGTCCAGGCAGGAGACCTCCACCAGCCGCGCCTGGGTGTAGAGCCGCTGGTCCTCCGCGGTCTCAGGCGAGGTGGGCACGAACGAGACCATCAGCCAGCCCTCACTAGTGAGCCACCGGGTGCCCCGCGGCTGCGTCCTCCGCGGCCTTCTTCGCCAGGTTCTCGGCGACCTCGGCCTGCCAGTACTCGTTGGCCTTGGTGGTGTCGACCTCGAACTCGAACCGCTCGGTCATCTCCGGCGCGATGTCGGCCTGGTCGACGTAGAACTGCTCGTACCAGCGGCGCAGCTGGTAGACCGGGCCGTCCTCCTCGCACAGCAGCGGGTTCTGGACGGCCTGCATGTTCTTCCAGATGTGCACGTCCTGGAGGAAGCCCTCGCCGAACATCTTGGTGTACTTCTCCGCGATGAACGCGACGGTGGCGTCGTCGAGGCCCTCGGGCTTGCGCACGGTGATGCCGTACTGCAGCGTGAACGAGTTCGGGCTGGTCGCGATGTGGGTGTTGACCAGGATGACCTCGGTCTTGAAGCCCTTGTAGTCGACCCAGAGCCAGTTGATCATGTACGACGGCCCGTAGTACGTCGCCTCGGACTTGAGGAACAGGTCGTCACCGGCGCTGTAGCCCCCGGCCTTGTCCGGGCGGCCCTTCGACTCCATGAACTGGGTGGCCATGTGGCCCTCGAAGACGTTGCGGAAGCTCGTCGGGAACGAGAAGTGCACGTAGTAGAAGTGCGCCATGTCCGCGACGTTGTCGATCAGGTCCCGGCAGTTCGAGCCCTCGATCTCCTGGGAGTTCCAGCTCCAGGCGGCGTACTCGCCCTCGGCCAGGCCGGGCAGCTGCGGCGGGAGGATGCTGCGATCGGCCTCGGAGCCCTCCGGGTCGAACCAGATGAAGAGCTGGTCGTTGACGATCTCGGTCTCGTAGCGCTGGGTGCGCGCCCGGAGCGGGACGCGACGGGCGTACGGGATGGCCTTGCACTTGCCGTCGCCGCCCCAGCGCCAGTCGTGGAACGGGCAGGCGACCTCGTCGCCCTTGATCTCGCCCTGGCTCAGGTCGCCGCCCATGTGCCGGCAGTAGCTGTCGAGCACCTTGAGGTCGCCCTGGGAGTCGGCGAAGACGACCATCTTGCCGCCGAAGGCCCCGATCGCGTGCGGCTTGCCGTCGCGGAAGGAGTCGGCCAGGCCGAGACAGTGCCAACCGCGGGCGTACCGGGCCGGCGCGACACCGTGATCGAGTGCGCGGGCTTCGGTGGTGGCGCTCATCGTGACCTCCTGTGGTCGAACTCCAGGGCGTTGCGCCCTTTCGCAAAACAAGAACAGGTTATAGTTTTACGCGTAGCAAATCCAGTCCTGCCGCCTGTTTCGGCGCGTTTGCCCAACTGCCACCCATGGTCCCATCGCGGACCCACTGTGAGGATGACTCCATGAAGATCGCTCTCAACGAGGAGCACGAGGCGCTGCGCGCCGAGCTCCGCGACTACTTCTCGCAGCTCGTGACCCCCGAGGTCCGCGCCGGCCTCTCCGTCGCCACGAGCGAGTTCAAGGAGGAGGGCGCCGCTGGACCCATTTCCGGGGGTGGCGAGTTCGGCGACGCCACCGTCTACAAGGACGTCATCAAGCAGATCGGCCACGACGGCTGGCTCGGCATCGGCTGGCCTGAGGAGTACGGCGGCCAGAACCGCTCGATGATGGAGCAGCTGATCTTCACCGACGAGGCCGCCATCGCGGGCGTCCCGATCCCCTACCTGACGCTCAACACCGTCGGCCCCACGATCATGCGGTTCGGCACCGACGCCCAGAAGGAGGAGATCCTCCCGAAGATCCTCAAGGGCGAGATGCACTTCTCGATCGGCTACTCCGAGCCGGGCTCGGGCACCGACCTCGCCAGCCTGCAGACCAAGGCGCGCCTCGAGGGCGACGAGTGGGTCATCAACGGCCAGAAGATGTGGACCTCCCTGATCCAGTACGCCGACTACATCTGGCTGGCCTGCCGGACCGATCCGGACCTCCCCCGCCACAAGGGCCTGTCGATGATCCTGGTCCCGGCCGACGCCGAGGGCTTCTCCTACACCCCGGTGCACACCGTCGCCGGCGTCGGCACCAGCGCCACCTACTACCAGGACGTCCGGGTGCCCAAGGACAACCTGGTCGGCGGCCTCAACGGCGGCTGGGCGCTGATGACCAACCAGCTCAACCACGAGCGGGTCGCGCTCACCTCGGCCGCGCCGCTGATGCACTCCGTCGCCCAGGTCCGCGAGTGGGCCCAGGCGACCAAGAACCCCGACGGCACCCGGGTCATCGACGCCGAGTGGGTCCAGGTCCTCCTCGGCCGCGCGCACGCCCGCGTCGACATGCTCAAGCTGCTGAACTGGAAGCTCGCGTCCGCGACCGAGGACCTGTCCCCGGCGCACGCCTCCGCGACCAAGATCTACGGCTCCGAGCTGGCCACCGAGGTCTACCGCTCGCTGATCGAGATCGTCGGCCCCGAGGCCGTCGTCCACGGCGACTCCGCCGGCGCCGTCCTCCGCGGCCGCCTGGAGCGCTACTACCGGTCCGCCCTGGTGATGACCTTCGGCGGCGGCACCAACGAGATCCAGCGCGACATCATCGGCTACGTCGGTCTCGGCCTGCCCGCCGCCAAGCGCTAGTCATCCCCGACTTTCAAAGGACTTCACCATGGACTTCTCCCTCAGCGAGACCCAGAACGACGCCGCCGAGCTGGCCGCGACGATCTTCAAGAACGAGTGCACCCCCGACCGGCTCAAGGCCGCCGACAAGGGCCGCTTCGACGAGGCCCTGTGGGGCAAGCTCGGCGAGGCCGGCCTGCTCGGCCTGAGCCTCCCCGAGGCCGACGGCGGCGCCGGGCTCGGCCTGCTCGAGCTCTGCAGCGTCCTCGTCGAGGCCGGCAGGCTCGTCGCCCCGGCCCCGCTCGCCAGCCACCTGCCGACCGCGCTGGCGATCGCGCAGTTCGGCGACGACGCCACCCGCGCGGCCTGGCTGCCGGGCGCGGTCACCGGCGAGAAGGTGCTCACCGCTGCCTTCTCCGAGGAGCGCGAGCACGCTCCGGTCACCCCGACCACCACCGCCGAGGCCGACGGCGGCACCTGGCTGCTCACCGGCGTCAAGACCGTCGTGCCGTCCGGCACCCGGGCGGCGGTGTTCCTGGTCCCGGCCAGCACCCCCGACGGCGTGGCCGCGTTCCTGGTCGAGCCGGGCGCGGGCGTCCACGTGCTCCCGCAGCGGCTCAGCGACGGCGGCGAGGTCGCCCGCGTCGAGCTCGAGCGCGCCCCGGGCGTCCTGCTCGGCGACCTCGCCGACGGTGCCGCGATCGTGGAGTGGATCGAGCAGCGGCTCACCCTCGCCGCCGCCGCGCTGGAGCTCGGCATCGTCAAGGGCGCGCTGGAGCTGACCGCGGCGTACGCGAAGACGCGCGAGCAGTTCGGCCGCCCGATCGGCACCTTCCAGGCCGTCTCGCAGCGCCTGGCCGACGGCTACATCGACATCCTCGGCGCCGACCTCATGCTGTGGCAGGCCGCCTGGCGGCTCGAGGAGGGCCTCCCGGCCGCCACCGAGGTCGCCGGCGCGAAGCTGTGGGCCGCGGACGCCGGCCACAAGGTCGCGCACACCACCGTGCACGTCCACGGCGGCGTCGGCATCGACATGGACGGCGAGGCGCACCGGTACTTCACCACCGGCAAGCTCGGGGAGTTCCTCCTCGGCGGCACCACCGAGCAGGCCCGCAAGATCGGGGCCCTGCTCGCGGCCGAGCCCGTCTGAGGTGTCCGTCCGCGCACTGCTCGTGGCCCGGGCGGAGGACGACTCCCCCGGGCTGCGCGCCGGCGACGACCGCTGGACCTGGCGCGAGTACGTCGCCCGGGCCCGCGGCCGCGCGGCGGCACTGGCCGACCTGCTCGACCAGGCCCGGAGCCAGGGGCGACCGCCGCACGTCGGGGTGCTCCTGGAGAACACCCCGGAGATGGCCTTCCAGCTCGCTGCGGCCGGCTTCGGCGCGCACGTCCTGGTCGGCCTGAACAGCACCCGACGCGGCGAGGCGCTCCTCGCCGACGCCCGCCGGGCCGACGTCCAGGTCCTCGTCGTCGAGCCCGCTCTGGCGGGGCTGCTCGACGGCCTCGACCTCGACGGCATCACCGTCGTCGACGCGGCCACCCACCCGTGGCCGCTGGACGCCCCGCTGCCCGACGTCGAGCCGGCCGACGACGACCTCTTCATGCTGATCTTCACCAGCGGCACCAGCGGCGAGCCGAAGGCCGTCCGGATCACGCACGAGAAGGTCACCTACCCGGCCGCCTACCTCACCGAGCGGCTCGGGCTCAGCGGCGACGACGTGCACTACGTCTCGATGCCGCTGTTCCACTCCAACGGCGTGATGGCCGGCTGGGGCCCGGCGCTCTCCAACGGCGCCGAGGTCGCGCTGGCCGCCCGGTTCTCGGCCAGCGGCTTCCTCGACGACGTCCGCCGGTACGGCGCCACCTACGCCAACTACGTCGGCAAGCCGCTCGCCTACGTCCTGGCCACCCCGGAGAAGCCCGACGACGCCGACAACCCGCTCCGGCTGGTCTTCGGCAACGAGGCCGGCGACCGGGACACGGCCGCGTTCGCCGAGCGGTTCGGCTGCCGGGTCGTCGACGGCTTCGGCTCCACCGAGAACGCCGTCGTCGTGAGCCGGATCGAGGGCACCCCGCCGGGGTCGCTCGGCCAGCCCGCGCCCGGGGTCGCCGTGTACGACCCGGAGACCGGCACCGAGAGCCCGCGGGCGACGTACGACGAGCACGGGCGGGTCACCAACCTCGACGACTGCGTCGGCGAGCTGGTGGACACCACCGGCTCCGGCCAGTTCGCCGGCTACTACAACGACGAGGCCGCCACCGCCGAGCGGATGCGCGGCGGCATGTACTGGAGCGGCGACCTGGCCTACCGGGACGCCGACGGCTGGGTCTACTACGCCGGCCGCACCGCCGACTGGCTGCGCGTCGACGGCGAGAACCTCGCCGCGGCCCCGGTCGAGCGGATCCTGCTGCGCCACCCCGCCGTCTCCGAGGCCGCCGTGTACGCCGTCCCGGACCCGCGCTCGGGCGACCAGCTCGTCGTCGCCCTGGTCACCACCGCCCCGATCACCCCGGACGGCTGGGAGGAGTTCCTCGCCGCCCAGCCCGACCTCGGCCCGAAGGCCTGGCCGCGGTTCGTCCGCGTGCTCGACACGCTGCCGCGCACGGCCACCAACAAGGTGCTCAAGCGCGAGCTGCAGGGCGCCGGCGTGGACGACGTCACGTTTACCCGTGCCGAACGGGGCACCTCGTACGCCTGACGGCGTCCCGATCTGCCACGATTCCGCCCATGACCCAGGTCCCCGCAGGCTGGTACCCCGACCCGAACGCCCCGCAGTCCGACGGCTACGGCCGGGTGCGCTACTGGGACGGAGTCGCCTGGACCGAGCACGTCCAGATGCCGACGCCCGCCTACGCGGGCCCGCCGGCGTACCAGCCGCCGGCCTACGCCTATCCGGCCTCCGCGAACCCGGTGCCGTCGACCCCCGACGGCGTCCCGCTCGCCGGCTGGTGGTGGCGGGTGCTCGCCCAGGTCATCGACGGCATCCTGCTCGCCCCCGTCGTGCTGCTGGCGCTGGCACCGGCCGTCGCGAGCCAGTGGGACGAGCTGCAGCGCTGGTTCGACCAGGTCTCGGCCGCCGCCGAGAACGGAACCGCGACCCCCGCACCGCCGAGCCTGTTCGACCCGACCGACGGCGCCGGCCTGATCCTGCTCCTGCTGCCGGTCCTGGTCTCGCTCGCCTACAACATCGTCTTCCTGCACTGGAAGCAGGCCACCCCGGGCAAGCTGGTCCTCGGCATGCGGGTCCGGCTGCGCGAGCACCCCGGCCCGCTCCCCTGGTCCGCGATCCTCGCCCGCGTCGGCTTCACCGCCACCCTCGGCCTGCTCGCCGCCGTCCCGTACATCGGCTTCGCCTTCAGCATCGCCCAGCTGCTCAACTACCTGTGGCCGCTGTGGGACCCGAAGAAGCAGGCGCTGCACGACAAGGTCGCGGGCACGAACGTCGTCAAGGTCGGCTGAGGTCACCTCCGGGCGTGTCGGGGCGTGCGGGGACGCGTGCGGTCTCCGGCGACGGGTACACGGAGTGCGTGACGGCACGTACCGAACACCTCGATGTCCCCAGCACACGGGCCGGGTTCGTCCACGTCCGCGGGGCGAGCGAGCACAACCTCCGCGAGGTCGACGTCGACATCCCGCGCGATGCCCTGGTCGCCTTCACCGGGGTCTCGGGCTCCGGCAAGTCGTCCCTCGCCTTCGGCACGCTGTACGCCGAGGCCCAGCGGCGCTACTTCGAATCGGTGGC
Organism: Marmoricola sp. RAF53; assembly: GCF_052114005.1. Taxonomy (NCBI): domain Bacteria; kingdom Bacillati; phylum Actinomycetota; class Actinomycetes; order Propionibacteriales; family Nocardioidaceae; genus Marmoricola; species Marmoricola sp. RAF53. Next base: position 55,282 of record NZ_JBFRDX010000016.1, read on the forward strand.
GCCGTACGCGCGCCGACTGCTGGAGCAGGTCGGCGCCCCGCACGTGCAGGACATCACCGGGCTGCCGCCGGCGGTCGCGCTGCAGCAGCGCCGCGGGGCGCCGTCCAGCAGGTCGTCGGTCGGCACGATCACCACGCTCTCGAACCTGCTGCGGATGCTCTACTCCCGGGCCGGGTCCTACCCGCGGAACACACCGCGGCTGGAGGCCGAGGACTTCTCGCCGAACACCGCCGCCGGTGCCTGTCCGCGCTGCCACGGTCTCGGTGTCGTCCACGACGTCGTCGAGGAGCTGCTGGTCCCGGACGACTCGCTGAGCATCCGCGAAGGAGCCATCGCCGCCTGGCCCGGCGCCTGGCAGGGGGCGAACCTGCGCAGCATCGTCGCCGCTCTCGGCATCGACATCGACAGGCCGTTCCGGCGGCTGTCGAAGAAGAACCGTGACTGGCTCCTGTTCACCGACGAGCAGCCATCGGTGCTGATCGAACCAGAGCCGGGCCGTGTCGACCACGGCTACCACGGCACGTTCTGGAGCGCCCGGAAGTACATCGTGCACACCCTCGCGGACTCCAGGAGCGAGCGGATGCGGGAGCGCGCCCTCCGGTTCACCCGGAACGTGCCGTGCCCGACCTGCCACGGAAGCGGGTTGCGACCCGAAGCCCTCGCGGTCACRTTCGCGGGCCGGAGCATCGCCGAGGTCAACAGGATGCCGTTGACGCAGGTCGCCGAGCTGCTGCGTCCGGTCGCCTGCCTGACCGACCCGTCCGCGGCTGTCCCGACCGCCGGCTCGGGAGAGACCAGTGAGGTCGCGGTCCGGATCTGCGCAGACCTGGTGGCGCGCATCGAGGTGCTGCTCGACCTCGGCCTCGGCTACCTCGGCCTCGGACGGAGCTCCACGACCCTCTCCCCCGGCGAGGCCCAGCGGCTACGGATCGCGACCCAGCTGCGCTCCGGGCTCTTCGGCGTGGTCTACGTCCTCGACGAGCCTTCCGCGGGCCTGCACCCCGCCGACGCGGAGCCGCTCCTCGAAGTCCTCGAGCGGCTCAAGCGGGCCGGGAACTCCCTGTTCGTCGTCGAGCACGACCTGGACGTCGTCCGGCGGGCCGACTGGATCGTCGACATCGGCCCGGGTGCCGGCGAGGGCGGTGGCCGGGTGCTGTACTCCGGGCCGGTCGACGGCCTGGAGCCCGTCGCCGAGTCCGCCACCAGCGCCCACCTGTTCGGCCGCGCCGAGGTGCTCGAGCACGAGGTCCGTGACCCCCACGGGTGGCTTCGCCTGCGCGGCGTCACCCGGCACAACCTCGACGGCGTCGCCGTCGACGTCCCGCTCTGCGTCCTCACCGCCGTGACGGGTGTCTCCGGGTCGGGCAAGTCGACCCTGGTCACCCAGGTGCTGGCCGACCTGGTCCGCTGCCATCTCGGTCTGGTGCCGGACGGGGAGCCGGAGGGCGCAGACCTACAGGTCGACGTCCAGGACGTCACCGGTCTGGAGAGCCTCGACCGCCTGGTGATCGTCGACCAGAAGCCGATCGGCCGTACCCCGCGCTCCAACCTGGCCACGTACACCGGGATGTTCGACGCGGTCCGCAAGCTCTTCGCCGGGACACCGACCGCGCGTCGACGCCGGTACACCGCGGGCAGGTTCTCGTTCAACCTGCCCGAGGGGCGCTGCGAGACGTGCAACGGCGAGGGGTTCGTCGAGGTCGAGCTGCTCTTCCTGCCCGGGACCTACGCAGCGTGTCCCACGTGCGGCGGGGCCCGCTACAACGACAGGACGCTCGACGTCACCTACGAGGGCCGGACCATCGCCGAGGTCCTGGCGATGACCGTGGACGACGCCGCGAAGTTCCTGGCTGACGTCCCCGCCGCCTCCCGGAGCCTGGAGACGCTGCGCGACGTGGGCCTGGGGTACCTGCGCCTGGGCCAACCGGCGACCGAGCTCAGCGGCGGCGAGGCGCAGCGGATCAAGCTCGCTACCGAGCTGCAACGCGCTCGACGCGGGCACGCGCTCTACCTGCTCGACGAGCCGACCTCGGGTCTGCACCCGGCTGACATCGACCTCCTCCTGCGTCAGCTGCACCGCCTGGTGGACGGCGGCAACACCGTCGTCCTGGTCGAGCACGACCTGGACGCCGTCGCCACCGCCGACTGGGTGATCGACCTCGGCCCCGGCGGCGGTGATGCCGGCGGCCGGGTCGTCGCGACCGGAACGCCCGCCCAGGTGGCCGCAGCCTCGACCGGGGTCACGGCGCCGTACCTCCGCCGGCGCCTCGCCGAGGCAGGACGCAGCGGCTAGCTCGGGCTCCGCAAGCAAGGCAGGGGATGAGCCCGGCGCCTGTCGTCGAGCTGTCGTCGTCGAACTGCGGTCGTCGAGCTGCGGTCGTCGAGCTTGTCGAGACGGCGCACGCACAGCAGGGCCCGTCAGTGCACGGCGCCCATGAGGGCCGAGATGCGCCGCGACATGACGAACATGACGACGCCGAAGGAGATTGCCAGGACGCCGCAGAGCACGAAGGTCTGCGTGGGGTCGTCGGCGGTCAGCCGGGCGATCTGGCCGCCCATGGTGGTGCCGACCGACGTGGCGAGGAACCACAGGGCGAGCATCTGCCCGATGGTGCCGGTCGGCGCGAGCTTGGTGGTCGCGGACAATCCGTTGGGTGAGAGCAGCAGCTCGGCCCAGGTCTGTACCAGGTAGACGATCAGCAACCAGGACACGCCTGCCTTCTGACCGGTCTCCAGGTAGTGCTGCATCGGGATGGCGAGCATCGCGAAGGAGAGTCCGATCCCGACCAGCGCGATCGCGAACTTCACCGAGGTCCGCGGGGCGCGGTCGCCCAGGCGGAGCCAGATCGCGGAGAAGACCGGCGCGAAGATCACGATGAGCAGGGGGTTGACCGACTGCAGCCACGACGCCGGAAGGTCCCAGCCGTACAAGGACGACTCGGTGAGGACCGAGGGCTGGTTGACCAGGATGGGCCGATAGGCATCGCCACCGACGGTGAGCTGGGTGACGTCGTTGGCGAACAGGGTGAGCGTGGAGCCCGCCTGCTCGAAGAGCATCCAGAAGACGGCGGCGCCCAGGAACACCCACACGAACGCGCGGACGTGACCGCGCTCGGCCTCGCTCAGGTCCTTGCGCCGGAACAGCTGCCGGAAGTAGACGATCGGCACGAGCAGGATGAAGATCGAGATGGCGTTGGTGACCGAGGTGATGCTGAAGCCGTCGCCGAGCACCGAGAGCAGGACGATCAGGCCGGAGACGACCAGCAGGACCACCCCGCCGACCTGCAGGGCCTGGTTCCGCTCGGCCGGCGAGGCGGGCGACTCGGGCTGCTCACCGACGCCCTGGAGGCGCCGGCGGCCGCCCACCACGTACTGGACGACTCCGAGAGCCATCCCGACTCCAGCAGCAGCGAAGCCGAGGTGCCAGTTGTACTGCTCGCCGAGGGTCCCGCACACGATCGGGGCGAGGAACGACCCGATGTTGATGCCCATGTAGAACAACGAGAACCCGGCGTCGCGGCGGGTGTCCTCCTCGGAGTAGAGCTTGCCCACCAGGCCCGAGATGTTGGGCTTCAACAGGCCGGTCCCCAGCGCGATCGCGACCAGGCCCACCCAGAACATCGCCTCGACCGGAACGGCCATCAGGAAGTGCCCGGCGGCGATCACCAAGCCACCCCAGAGCACCGAGCGCCGGAGTCCGAACACGCGGTCGGCGAGCCAGCCACCTGCGACGGGCGTCAGGTACACCAGGCCCGTGTAGGTGCCGTAGATGGCCGCCGCGGTCCCGTCGTCCAGATTCAGTCCGGGGTTGCTCGCCGGGCCGCCGTCGGGGCCGAGCACGGGGGCGGTGAGGTAGAGGACCAGGATCGCGCGCATCCCGTAGTACGAGAACCGCTCCCACATCTCGGTGAAGAACAGCGTCGACAGCCCACCCGGGTGTCCGAAGAACGTCTTCCCGCTTCCGGCGACAACCACGTCTGCTTCCACATCAGGATGCTCGCAGAGGCGTATCGGACTGTCGAGCATCCTCGCGCTCGGGCAGCAGGACCTGCACCCGTTCGTCAGGCGCACATCCCAGGACCCGATGCTCGTGTCGGTGCACCAGACGCTTCCGTTGGCCGGGGCCCAGGGTGTGCGGCCAACGGAAGCGACCCCGGAATTGCCCTGTGGACAAGGCGAACTCCGACACCAAGACTGTCGGTGCCGGTCCGTAGATTCGTCCCATGACGACCGGCACCCTCGACGCAGCAACGGCACTGGCTGCTGCTCGTCGTGCCCGCTCGGAGGCGGACACCGCCGAGGTCGAGGTCCTGGTCCAAGCCGTCGCCTGGGCCGGGGCGCACACCGTCTCCGATCCGGACTTTGCCGCGACTTGGGGTGACAGCCCGGTCCCGCTGGCCGGTGAGGGTGCGCCGTTGGTGTCGAACTTCTGCGTCACCGAGTTCTCCGCCGCGCTCGGGATGTCGGATCACTCCGGGCGCGCGCTGATCGCCGAGGCGATGGAGCTCGCCCACCGGCTGCCCCGGGTCTGGCACCGCATCACCACCGGCACCCTGAAGGTGTGGCGAGCGCGACTGATCGCCTCCAAGACCCTGCACCTGTCGATGGAGGCCGCCGCGTACGTCGATGCGCAGGTCGCCCGGTTCGCCCACCGGATCGGGGCGGCGGAGACCGACCGGCTGGTCGACGCAGCGATCGCGACGTTCATGCCCCAGACCGCCCGCGAGATCGCCGAACGTCGCGCTGATCAGCGCCACGTGACCGTGGACCACCACCAGGTCTCCTTCGAAGGCACCTCCCTGATCCACGGCGAGCTCGACCTGGTCGATGCCCTCGACCTCGACGCCCGCCTCTCCGCCGACGCGGCCCAGCTCAAGGAATGGGGCTCCGAAGCCTCCCTGGACGCCCGCCGCGCCGAAGCACTGGGGAACCTGGCCCGCGGCGAGATGGTGTTGCCCGGGGGTTTCGAGACAGGCGCTGCGCGCCTTCCTCAACCACCGGTGGGCGCGGAGCGCCTTCCTCAACCACCGGTGGCCCGCCGGCCGGTCACGCTCTACCTCCACCTCGACCCCCGCGACCCCTTCGGCCGCCTGGAGAACCGCGGACCCCACCTGATCTCCCAGGAACAGATCCAGGGCTGGCTGAAAGCTCCCGGCGCCCAGATCACCATCCGCCCGGTGATCGACCTCAACGACGAACTCGCGACCACGGCCTACCAGCCCTCCGACCGGCTCCGCGAACACGTGATCCTCCGAGACCGGACCTGCGTGTTCCCCTACTGCACCCGCAACGCGAGAGCGTGCGACCTCGACCACATCGAGCCCTACGACCCCGACGGCGGCAACGACCAGACCCGGACCTCGAACCTCGCCGCCCTCTGCCGCCACCACCACCGCCTCAAAACCCACGCCGGCTGGCACTACGAAGCCCAGAGACCCGGGACCTACCGCTGGCGATCACCAGCCGGCTACACCTACCTCCGCGACCAGACCGGCACCCGCCAGCTCACCCCACGACCCGTCGACCCACCCGGCAGCTGAACCGACTGACCGCTGTGACCAGTGACCGTCACTCGCACCGGGTGGCCGTTCAGCTGCGTCGGCGCGAGCCTGCACGGACCTGACGGCGGCTCAGAACAGCTCGAACACCGGTGTCGTCACGCCGACGCAGGCGGTGGACATGACCTACGGCAGCAGGTCCTGCACCCCGTTCGTCAGCCGCACGTTCCAGAACCCCGTGCTCGTGTCGGTGTACCAGACGCTGCCGTTGGCCGGGTCCCAGGCGGGCTGGGAGTAGGCGGCGGAGCCGCTGGAGGTGGGCTTGTTGAAGTAGCCGACCTCCTTCGGGTGCTCGACGTCCCGGATGTCGAAGAGACGCAGTCCGGAGAGGATCATCGAGCAGCCGGCGATGTCGGGGTTGTCCCGCGTCGGCATCCCGCAGTAGTGGCCGGCGTAGCCGCCGAGCGGGCTGGCTGCTCCGGGGTCGTTGCGCTGCTCTCCCGCGTGCTCGGCGGGCTGGTGCACCTGGAGGCGGATGTCGGAGACCTGGAACGGGTGCCGCGGGTCGTCGACGTTGATGATCCGGGCCGCCCCGACCGGGGAGTGCACGAGGTCGGTGAGGCCGGAGAGGGAGAAGATGTCCTGGAACTCGTCGACCTCGAGCAGGTACTGGTGGCCGTCGCGGGTGAAGGGCTCGGCGACCTGCGGGATCGAGGAGCCGTGCCAGGTCATGGTGGCGAGCACGGGGACCTGCGGGTTGGGCTTGCGGTCCTGGATCTGGCTGACGTCGAGGATCCGCAGCCCGCCGCCGGAGATGAGGTTCGGGCCGGGCTGACCGATGTGGGCGGCGTACAGGGTGCGGCCGTCGTCGGAGAGCCGCATGCCGTGGTACTGGACGTTCGGGATGACGGTGATCGTCTCCGGGAACCGCGGGTCGGTGAGGTCGACGGCCACCAGCGTGAAGATGGTGCTGGAGACGTAGAGCGTCTTGCCGTCGGGCGCGAACCCCGTCTCGTGCCCGAGGATCCCGGCGAGGCTGGTGGAGAGCAGCCTGGGCTTGCGGCAGTCGGTCCTCACGTCGTACACGTCGAGCGCGCCGGGCGCGGTCAGCGCGGTGCCGAGGGTGCCGACGAGCAGGCCGCGCTGCTGGTTGACCAGCAGCGATTCGTGCGGCGCGAGCATCGCGGGCGTGGTCAGGTTGGCGGTCCGCTTCGGGTGGGCCGGGTCGTTCATGTCGAGCACGACGACGCCGACGCCGGCGCCGGAGAGCAGGTTCGTGATCAGCGAGGTGGGCGGGACCAGCGCGGTGGAGTCGTAGAAGGCACAGGTGTTGCCCTGGGCGTCGGTGTACCGCAGGGTCTTGAAGCCGCCGCTGACGCCCTGGTGGGCGACCTCGGCGGTGTTGCAGAGGTAACCCTGCGCGGCACGGCCGGAGTCGAAGTCCGACTTCGGCACCCGGCCCTGGGTCGAGGTCTCCGGCAGCGCACCCGGACCGCAGTCCGCCTGCGGCACGGCCTGCCGGTCCGGTACGTCGTCCGCCCCGGCGATCCCGGTCAGGGACCACGCGGCGCCCAGCCCGAGGCAGAGCGCGACGACGACCAGCAGACGACGGAGGGCGGCCCGGCCCGAGCGGGCGGTGCGAACGACCATGCACGTTCAACGACGGCGCGGCGATCCCGCTACGGTCCGTCTCGTCTCGCCGCCTGGCTCCCGGGAACCTTCCGACCCCGGTCGGATGCCGCCCGGCCCCGAGGTGCCTAGGCTCGGCCCCATGATCCGTTCGGGCATCACCTGGGGTCTCGCACACGGCACGACCCGCTACTTCCTGACGTCCGCGGCGCGGCGCGGCGACCTGATCGCCCGGCTCGCGATCAGCCCGGAGCTGCGCGCGGACCCGTTCGCGGCGTACGAGGAGCTGCGCACGCGCGGACGGCTGGTGCACGGCCGCCTGGCCGCCGCCACGGTGGACCACGCGCTCGCGAACCAGGTGCTGCGCAGCGACGCCTTCACGGTCGCCGGCGGCCACGAGGAGCTCCCTCCCCCGCTGCGCCGGCTGTGGAACTGGGCCGTCGACGAGCGCGCGCTGGGCCCGGTCGACCCGCCGTCGATGCTGGCCGTGGACCCGCCGCAGCACGCCCGCTACCGCCGCCCGGTCGCCCGCGCCTTCACCGCACGGGCGGTCGACGGCATGGAGGCGAAGGTCCGGTCCGTCGCGGAGCGCCTCGCCGACCGGCTGGCCGCCCGGAGCGAGCCGGTGGACGTCGTCGAGGACTTCGCGGCCCAGCTCCCCCTGGCGGTCATCGCCGAGCTCCTCGGCGTCCCGGCCAACGAGCGCGACCGGTTGCTGCACTGGGGCAACCAGGCCGCGGTCAGCCTCGACCCGGGCCTCGGCTGGCGGGAGTACCGCACCTCGGAGACCGCGATCCGGCAGCTCCACGACTGGTTCGACGTCCACCTGGGCCGGCTGCGGCGCGACCCCGGCGAGGACCTGCTCAGCCACCTGGTGCAGGTCCAGGAGGCGGAAGGGCTGAGCGATCTCGAGGTCCGCGCCACCGGCCTGCTCCTGCTCGGCGCCGGGTTCGAGACCACGGTGAACCTGATCGGCAACGCGGTGGTCCTCCTGGACCGTTACCCCGACCAGCGCGCGCTGGTCCTCGCCGACCCGGGCCGGTGGGGCCGTGCGGTCGAGGAGGTCCTCCGGTACGACGCTCCGGTGCAGCTGACCCTCCGCCAGGCCAAGGAGGACACCACGGTCGACGGCGTCGACGTGCGCGCAGGGACGGCGGTCCTCACCTACCTCGGTGGCGCCAACCGGGACCCGGACGTGTTCGCCGACCCGCAGACGTTCGACGTCACCCGCAGCGACGCCGACCGGCACCTGTCGTTCTCGGCCGGCGTGCACTTCTGCGTGGGCGCGAGCCTGGCCCGGATGGAGGCTCGGATCGGCCTGGAGGTCCTCTACGACCGGTTCCCCGGCCTGCGGGTGGTCGGCACCCCGGAGCGACGCGCGACCCGGGTGCTGCGCGGCTACGAGTCGGTGCCCGTCAGTGCAGCAGCTTCTGCACGCCGTTGGTGAGCCGGACGACGTAGAAACCGGAGTTCGTGTCGGTGTACCAGACCGAGTTCCGGCGCACGTCCCACGCGGGCTGGGACATCGCGTAGCCGCCGATCGCGGGGATGAGCGCGAGCTTGTCGAGGGCCGTCTTCGGCTTGTTGAAGTAGCCGACCTCCTTCGGGTGCCTGACGTCGCGGATGTCGAAGAGGCGCAGGCCGGAGAGGATCATCGAGCAGCCGGCGATCTTCGGGTTGTTCCGGGTCGGCATCCCGCAGTAGTGCGCCGCGTAGCCCTGCGCCGGGAACCAGGCCATCGGGTCCTGGAGCTGGGCTCCCCCGCGCTGGTCGGGCTGGTGCACCTTGAGCCGGATGTCGCTGACCACGCGCGGGTGCCGCGGGTCGTCCACGTCGATGATCCGGGCCGCGCCGACCGGCGAGTGCACCACGTTGAGCAGGCCCTTGAAGCCGAACAGGTCCACGAACTCGTCGACCTCGAGGACGTACTGGTGCCCGTTGCGGGTGAACGGCTCGGCCACCTGCGGGATCGAGACGCCGTGCCAGGTCATCGTCGAGAGGACCTTCACCTTCGGGCTCGCCCGCCGTTCCTGGATCTGGCTGACGTCGAGGATCCGCAGGCCGCCCCCGGTGATGCCTCCAGGCGAGGGCTGGCCGACGTTGGCGACGTACATGGTGCGGCCGTCGGAGGAGAGCCGCAGGCCGTGGTAGACGACGCCGGTCTGGGCGAAGATCCGCTTCGGCCGGCGCGGGTTCGTCAGGTCGACCGCGGTCAGGGTGCCGAGGATGCCGGCGACGTAGTAGGTCTTCCCGTCCGGCGAGAAGCCGCTCTCGTGGCCGAGGATCCCCTCCAGCGAGGTGGAGAGCAGCTTCGGGTGCCGGCAGTCGTTCTTCACGTCGTACACGTCGAGGATGCCGGGGGCGGTGACCGCGGTGCCCATCACGCCGACGAGCAGGCCGCGCCGGGCGTTGACCAGCAGCGACTCGTGCGGGCTGAGCATCCCGACCGAGACCAGGTTGGCGGTCTTGCGGGGCTTGGCCGGGTTCGTCATGTCGAGCACGACGACGCCGAGCCCGTCCCCGGAGAGGATGTTCGAGACGACGTCGCGCGGGACGGTGAGGGTCGAGTCGTAGAAGGCGCAGGTGTGCCCCTGGGCGTCGGTGTAGCGCAGCGTCTTGAAACCGCCGGAGCTCCCCTGGTGCCCGACCTGGGCGGTGTTGCAGCGGTAGCCGCGGGCCGCGCGCCCGGAGGCGTAGTCCCGCGCCGGGACCCGGCCCTGCGTGGAGGTCTCGGGCAGCGACCCGGGGCCGCAGTGCGCCTTCGGCACCGGCGGCGCCACCGACGGGACGCTGGCGCCGGAGGTGCCGGAGACGGTCCAGGCCCCGACGCCGACGAGGACGGCGAGGAGGACGACGAGCAACCGACGAGCGGCGGCCGGGCGGGAGGGAGCCGGGCTGTTCACGACCATGGGCCGACCCTAGGGGAGAACGAACGCACCCGCCCGGCGTCTCGCCGGGCGGGTGCGTCGGTTTCGAGACGGGCCCTGACGGCCCTCCTCGACCAGCGTTGACGTCAGCCGCGGATCTTCTCCAGGCGGGCGACGGTCTCCTCGTACTCGGCGATGAGCTCGGCCATCACCTGGGCGACCGGCTTCACCTCGTTGGTGCGGCCGATGATCTGGCCGGCCGGCATCGCGACGACGTCCGGGTCGTCGGCGGCGCTCATCCGGTTGTGCGCGTCGGAGACGAGCAGGTTCTGCAACGGCATCGGGAGCGGCGCTGGGGCACCCTCCTCCTCCCACGCGGCGGTCCACTTGTTCTTCAGCAGGCGGGCCGGCTTGCCGGTGTAGACGCGGCTGCGGACGGTGTCGGCCGAGCTCGCCTTGAGCAGCGCGCGCTGGATCGCGTCGCTCTGACCCAGGTCGTACTCGGCGACGGTCAGCCACAGCGACCCGGTCCACACGCCCTGCGCGCCGAGCGCGAGCGACGCGGCGACCTGGCGGCCGCAGCCGATGCCGCCGGCGGCGAGAACCGGAACGTCCGGGCCGACCGAGTCCACGATCTCCGGGGTGAGCACCATGCTGGCGATCTCGCCGGTGTGGCCGCCGGCCTCGTAGCCCTGCGACACGATGATGTCGACGCCGTTGGCGACGTGCGAGGCGGCGTGCTTGCCGGCGCCGGCCAGCGCGGCGACCAGGACGCCGTGCTCGTGGGCCAGCTCGATGACGTCCTGCGGCGGGGTGCCGAGGGCGTTGGCGATCAGCACCGGGCGGTGCTGCAGGGCGACGTCCACGTGCGAGCGCGCGGTCGAGTGCAGCCAGCCCAGGACCCCTTCGCGGCCCTCGCCCTCCGGGAGCGGCGGAACGCCGAGCTTGCGCAGCGTCTCCTCCACGAAGGTGACGTGCTCACCCGGGATGAGCTCCTTGAGGTCGACCGACTTGCCCTCGGTGGGGATCTTCATCGGCATCACGATGTCGACGCCGTACGGCTTGCCGTCGGTGTTCTCGTCCATCCAGGTCAGCGTCTCGTCGAGCTCGCTGGCGTCGTTGAACCGGACCGCCCCCAGCACGCCCAGCCCGCCGGCCCGGGAGACCGCCGCGGCGACCTTCTCGGACGGGGTGAAGGCGAAGATCGGGTACTCGATTCCGAGCCGCTCACACAGTTCGGTACGCATCAGGCGTTTGCTCCTTCGGCAGCCTTGGCCTCGAGCAGAAGCTCCTTGGCACGGGGGTACTGCGCCTTGCCGGTGGCATTGCGCGGGATCTCCGGGACGAGGGTCATCGCCCGGGGAAGCTTGTAGCCGGACAGGAACTCGCGCAGGAACTCGCGCAGGTCCTCCAGCTCGACGGTCTCGCCCTCGCGGGGCTGGACGACGGCGGCGACGGCCTGACCGAACTTCTCGTCCGGGATGCCGACGACGAGGACGTCGTAGACGGCCGGGTGGCGCTTGATCGCCATCTCGACCTCCTCGGGGTAGACCTTCTCGCCGCCGGTGTTGACGCAGTTCGAGCCGCGGCCGAGCAGGGTGACCCGGTTGCCCTCCTCGATCCGGGCGAAGTCGCCGGGCACCGAGTAGCGCTTGCCGTCGATGACGAGGAACGTCTGCGCGGACTTGGCCTCGTCCTTGTAGTAGCCGACCGGCACCGAGCCGCCGCGGCCGAGGCGACCGATGACGCCGACGTTCTTCTCCAGGTCGAGCACGTTGTTCTGCTCGTCGATGACGACGCTGTTCGGGCCGAGGCCGACGACCGGGCCGTCGCTGGAGATGTGCGCCTTGTCCTGCATGCCCATGCCCTGGAAGCCGGTCTCCGAGGCGCCGACCGAGTCGGTGTAGACGGGGTTCGGCAGCGCGTTGATCCAGCGCTCCTTGACCTCCGGGGAGAAGATCGCCGCGCTGCTGGAGACGGCGAACAGGCTCGCCCCCGTGTACGGCGCGTCGGTCGCGGCCTTGCGCTCGAACTCCTCGATCAGCGGACGGGCCATCGCGTCGCCGGTCATGAAGATCAGCATGACGCCGTTCTCGTCGATGATCTCCCAGGTGCGCTGGGGGTCGAACTTCGGCTCCAGGATCGTCAGGTGCCCGGCGAACAGGTGCATCAGCAGGCCGGCCTGGGCGCCGCCGTGCATGAGYGGGCTGAGCGGGAAGGTGACCATCCGGCCGTCCTGAGCGGCCTGCTTGGACTGGTCGTACTCGTCGAGGTGGTCACCGGTGTAGAAGTCGATGCCGCCGCCGAGGGTCCGCCAGAAGTCCTCGTGGCGCCACATGACGCCCTTCGGGAAGCCGGTGGTGCCGCCGGTGTAGATGATGTGCAGGTCGTCGGCGCTGCGCTCGGCGAAGTCGCGCTCGGCGGACTGGTCGGCGATCGCGTCGGCGTACAGGACGCCGCCGAACTCGGAGACGTCGGACTGGTCGTCCGGCTCGATCACGTCGGGGACGACGACGACGGTCTGGAGCTTCGGGTGGTTCGGCTTGGTCTTCGCGACCAGCGGCGCGTAGGTCCGCTCCACGATCAGCGCGACCACGTCGGCGTTCTCGAAGAGGTAGTTGAGCTCGCCCTCGACGTAGCGGTAGTTGACGTTGATGTTGACCGCGCGGATCTTGACGATCGCGAGCACGGCGACGACGTGCTCGATGCTGTTCTTGGCGTAGACCGCGACGTGGTCGCCGGGCTTGACGCCCTGCGCCTGGAGGTAATGCGCGAGCTTGTTGGACTCGGCCTCCAGCTCGGCGTAGGTGACGGTGCGCTCCCCCACCTTCACGGCGGGCTTGTCGGGGGCCGCGTCGACGGCGTGCTCGAAGAGGTCAGCGATGTTCAAGGCCATGTCCCGAATACTAGAACACGTTCTCATTTGGGGCTAGCATTCGTGCCATGACGGACACGGCCACCCCCACCCGCACCACTCCCGACTGCCTCGTCGAGCAGGACGGCCACAAGCTCATCGTCACGATGAACCGGCCCGAGCGCCGCAACGCGCTCTCCTCGGAGATGCTGCGGATCATGGAGGACGCCTGGGACCGGGTGAACTCCGACCCGGAGATCCGGGTCTGCATCCTCACCGGCGCCGGCGGCTACTTCTGCGCGGGCATGGACCTCAGCACCGCGAACGAGAAGCCCCCGGGCGACAGCTTCGAGTCCGGCGACTTCGACCCGACGATCCTCAAGGGCCTGCTCAAGGGCTTTCGGCTGACCAAGCCGCTGATCGCCGCCGTCGAGGGCCCCGCGATCGCCGGCGGCACCGAGATCCTCCAGGGCACCGACATCCGGATCGCCGGCGAGTCGGCCAAGTTCGGCGTCGCCGAGGCCCGCTGGAGCCTCTACCCGCTGGGCGGCTCCGCGGTCCGGCTCCCCCGGCAGATCCCCTACACCGTCGCCGCCGAGCTGCTGCTCACCGGCCRCACCCTGAAGGCCCCCGAGGCCAAGGAGCTCGGCCTGATCGGGCACGTCGTCCCGGACGGCGAGGCGCTCGCCAAGGCGCACGAGCTCGCCGACATGATCGCCGCCAACGGCCCGCTCGCGGTCCAGGCGATCCTGAAGACGATGCGCGACTCCGAGGGCAAGCACGAGGACGACTGCTGGGCCGACGACGCCAAGGTCGGAGCCGAGGTCTTCAAGTCGAACGACGCCAAGGAGGGCCCGCGCGCCTTCCTGGAGAAGCGCGCCCCGAACTTCACCGGAAGCTGATCGGGATCCTCGGAGCCGTATTCTCGGACGTCGCAGTCCATACCGCTTCGCGAGGTCGACCATTGAGCAGCCAGTCCCGCCCGTCCGTCCCCCAGCGCCTGCGCCGGCTCACGCGGAAGGTTCGCGGAAACCCCGAGAGCGAGAGTCGCGCGCCCGGAAAGGGCTCCGGACAGGGCTCCGTGCAGGAGTCAGGACAGGATCTTGGGCGCCGCGCCCGGGAGGACGAGCTGCGGCACCTGCGGCCCGACCTGGTCCGGAACCGCGGTCGCCTCTCCACCGTCCGGGACGACCTGCTGCCCGGCGGGGCCCGGGACGCCAACCTGGAAGCCGTCGCCGACGCGCTCGAGGCGGCCGGGGTGCGCTACGGCCTGGTCCCGGACTCCGAGCTGCGCCACCGGGTCGCCATCGCACCCGGTGACCGCGATGCCGCGCTGGAGGCCTGCGCCCGTGCCTTCGACGGGTTGCCCGTCTACGCCCGGATCCTCGGCCTCGGGGACGGCCGTCGGCGCGAGGTCCTCGCCGAGAGCCTCCCCGCAGCGGTCGAAGGCGAAGAGACCGGGCTCGCCGACGAGGACGGGGCGCGGGTCAGGGGCGTGCGGATCTTCCGTCCGGTCGTCACCACCGGCCGGTCGCTGGCCTACGGTCCCGAGAGCGGCTGCGACCTGGAGTTCTGGACCGCCGCGGACTCCGGCGCGTCCGCCGCCCTCCGCGCGACGCCGTACGGCTGGTGGGTGCCGGACCTCCAGGCGACCTCGACGATCCGCGTGGGCGCTCGCGACTACCCCCTCGTCGACGTGTTCGACGCCCGCTTCTCCGACGACGTCGACTTCCCCGTCGACGCCGTGATCACCTGGGTCGACGGCGGCGACCCCGCCTGGCGCCGCCGGCGCGACCTCGCTGCAGGGACGACGAACGGTCCGGTCGACCAGGACGTGAACCGGTACCGGGATCGCGGCGAGCTCCGCTACTGCCTGCGCTCCCTGGCGGCGTACGCGCCCTGGATCCGGCACATCTTCATCGTCACCGACGACCAGGTCCCGGCGTGGCTCGCCACCGACCATCCCCAGGTCACCGTCGTCGACCACCGCGAGATCTTCGCCGACCCCGCCGACCTCCCGGTGTTCAACTCGCACGCCATCGAGGCCAACCTCCACCGCATCCCCGGACTCGCGGAGCACTTCCTCTACCTCAACGACGACACCTTCCTCGGCCGCCCGCAGCGGCCGCAGGACTACTTCCTCGCGTCCGGGCTGCCCCAGGTCTTCCACGACCGACGCGCCGTGGAGCCGCGCCCGCCCAGGGCCGAGGACGACGTCTACACCGCGTCCCAGAAGACCACCCGGGACGCGCTGGAACGGGCGATCGGCCGCACCTACACGCACGTCCTGGCCCATACACCGCACCCGCTGAGGGTCTCGCTGTTCCGCCGTCTCGAGGAGCGCCTGCCCGACAGCCTGCGCGCGACCAGCCGCTCGACCTTCCGGAGCGCGCACGATCTCGCCCCTGTCACCCTGGCCCTCCACCTGGCCCTCGCCGAGGGTCGCGCCGTCGAGGGCGAGCTGGAACACGCCTACGCCGGCACCGGCCGCCGCGAACAGGTCGACCGGCTCCCGGACCTCGCCGCCCGGCGAGCCATCGACAGCTTCTGCCTCGGCGACGACGGGGGTACCGACCTGTCGGTCGAGGCGCAGGGTGAGGCGATCGTCACCTTCCTGGAGAAGTACTTCCCGGTGCCGTCCCCGTACGAGCGGCAGCAACCGGCCGGCTGAGGCGCACGAGGTTCGTCGTCGACGTCATCACACGGCGCCCCGGTCGACGGATCCCTGCTCGCCCGCCGGCTTCCCTCCCCAGACACGCTCGAACCGGCTCTGGTCTCCCACCGACCGGAACCGGACGACCTTTCCGTCCCGGAACTCGATGATGTCGGCGGCCTCGTCGACGTCACCGCCCGCGGTCGATTCGGTCAGCACGACCACCGTGTCACCGTCGCCGAAGAAGGCGATCGGGGTCACGGTGTAGCCGAGCCCGGCCATGGTGATCCAGAAGCCGACCACCTCGTCGATGCCGCGGTAGGTCCCGCTCACGACGCTGTCGCCGCCGACCACCCACTCGATGTCGGGAGAGACGTGCTCGACGGCACCGGGGAGATCGGCAGCCGCGAAGGCGGCGTACGCCTTCTTGGCGATCGCGATGTTCGACGCCGTGGACATGTGCGGCCGTTCCCTCCCCAGCACGCTCTGCCGGCCGGGGCGGCCGCTCATCGCGCATCGTTCACACCGTGCACCCCTGCGGGCGCACTGGCAAGTCCGGCCTCCCGGCCGGTTCGACGAAGAGCCGGCGGGCCGAGCGTCGTCAGGCTGCCCGCGGACCACCGCGCGATACGATCTCATGCTGGCGTAGGAACACCGCGCTGTGAGCCGGCCGTCCGGAGAGAGAAAGAGAGTTCATGAGCGAGCGCCAGAATGACGAGCGCGACCAGGTATGGGCCTCGCCCCTGCTCTCCACCCCTTGGTTGCGACGCGCCACGCTCGCCGCCGGCGACGTGATCAGCTGGACCTTCGGTCTGGGCGTGATCCTCGGCGTCAGGCTCGATTTCACGATCACCGAGGTCGAGACGCAGTCCGTGATTCGTTACTGGGTCACCGGCGCCGCTCTGCTCGTCGCGATCGGCTACGCGACCAAGTTCTACCGCGGGCGCTTCATCGTGGGCTCCTTCGACGAGGCGCTCGGCCTCGCCCTGCACATCGGCGGCGTCGCCCTGCTGGCACTTCTCCTGGCACCCGTGCTCTACCCGGACCTCCCCCGAAGCGTCCCGATCCTCGCGCCGCCGGTGGCGCTGCTGGTCTGCGCGGCGTACCGCTGGACCTACCGCTCGATCCGGGAGCGCTTCGAGGGCCAGAGTCCGTTGATGGTCACCCGACGTGCGCTCGTCTACGGCGCGGGCGACAGCGGCCGCCGGGTGGCGCGCCTGGTCCGCAACGACCCGGAGCGCCCGTTCCGGGTGATCGGATTCATCGACGACAACCCCGGCAAGCGCCACCTGCGCATCCAGGGGGTCCCCGTCCTCGGCGACGGCACGACCCTGGCCAAGGCGGCCGCCGAMTACGACGCCAGCGTGATCATCCTCGCGGTTCCCGGGGCGACCGGCGATCTGGTCGGGCGGGTCCAGCGCATCGCCCAGGATGCGGGGCTGCGCGTCTACGTGCTCCCGCGACTCGGCGAGCTGAACGACGGACGCGCCGAGACCGGCATCCGCCCCGTGGAGATCGGGGACGTGCTCGGCCGCCACCAGGTGTCGACCGACATCAGCTCGATCGCCACCTACCTCTCCGGCAAGCGGGTCCTGATCACCGGCGCCGGCGGATCCATCGGCGCCGAGCTGTGCCGCCAGGTGCACCACTTCGGGACCGCGGCCCTGACGATGCTCGACCGCGACGAGTCCGCCTTGCACGCGGTCCAGCTCTCGCTCTACGGCCACGGCCTGCTGGACAGCCCGGAGACCGTCCTGGCCGACATCCGGGACGCCGAGTCGCTGCGCAAGATCTTCGAGGACTACCGGCCGGAGATCGTCTTCCACGCCGCGGCCCTCAAGCACCTGCCGATGCTCGAGCGGTTCCCCGACGAGGGCTGGAAGACCAACGTCCTGGGCACTCTCAACCTGCTGCGCCTCTCCGCCGAGTTCGGGGTCGACAACTTCGTGAACATCTCCACCGACAAGGCCGCCGACGCGAGCAGCGTCCTCGGAGCGACCAAGAGGGCTGCCGAGCAGCTGACCGCGTGGTACGCGAAGGAGACCGGACACCCGTACATCAGCGTCCGGTTCGGCAACGTCCTGGGATCGCGCGGCTCGATGCTGCACACCTTCAACACCCAGATCGCCGGCGGTGGCCCGATCACGGTGACGCACCCGGACGTGACCCGCTACTTCATGACGATCCCGGAGGCGTGCGAGCTCGTCGTCCAGGCCGGGGCGCTCGGCGAGGCCGGCGAGGTGATGGTCCTGGAGATGGGCGAGCCGGTGAAGATCCTCGACGTCGCCCAGCAGATGATCGAGATCTCCGGCGCGTCCAACATCGAGATCGTCTTCACCGGCCTGCGGCCGGGCGAGAAGTTGCACGAGTGCCTCTTCGGGGACGACGAGGACGCGCAGACCACCGCGCACCCGATGATCAGCAGCGTCTCCGTCACCCCGCTCGACCCGGCGGACCTGGGCGACCTGGGTCGGTCAGCCCGCGCCTGATTCCGGCGCCGCGCGGGTGAACATCACCAGCGACAGCGCGGCCGTGGCGAGGCCGAGGATCCCGAAGCTGACGTTGGTCGCCAGCACCAGGCTGGACTCCAGCGCCCGATCGGCTGTCGCGAGTCGCAGGACGACGAAGGTGGCGAGCGCCAGCACGCAGATCCCGGCCACCAGCGGTCGTTCGCCGAGTCCGTCGACCGTCGACCTGAGGAACAGGAAGAGCGCGAGGCCCAGCGCCGCCGGGGCGAGGGCCGACAGCAGGTCCGCCTCGTCGGCGTAGTGGCTCGACAGCAGGACCGTCAGGAGCGGGGCCGCCAGCCACCTCAGCGCGACGAAGAGCGCTCCCCCGACGGYGACGGCGAGAACGAAGTTCGCCATCACGATCCGGCGGGCCGCTGCCCGACCGTGCGACGCGACCCGCGCGCCGATCAGCGGCAGCATCACGATGGCGATCGGGGACGCGGCCGCGGTGAGCAGGCCGAGCAGCACGAAGAAGTAGTTGAAGACGGCCTCGCGGGTGGGTGCGTGAGCCGCGGTGTACAGGCTGACCGGGAGCACGTAGAGGGCGGCGTAGGCGAGGTCGCCCGGTACCCGGCCGAGGGAGGAGCGGAGCAGGGACCCGAAGTCGGGGATGGGTCCGCGGGTCGGTCGCGGCAGCCTGGTGAGGACGACGACGGTGAGCAGCCCGCTCAGCACCGCCCAGACGAGCAACGTGAGCTGCACGCTGTGCACGACCGCGAAAGCCGCGATCGCCGGGAAGATCCCGTTGGCCAGGACCAGCACCCAGGCGCCGGCGCGGAACTGCATCAGGCCGCGGTACAGGCCGTAGAGCATCGCGGTGCAGTTGGACGCGTAGGACATCACCACGACCGCCGCGAGCCGCATCGTGTCAGCGTCCGGGACGATCGACCCCAGCGTGTCCTCCGGGACAGCGACCAGGACGACCAGCACGGTGAGCGCGACGGCGGCGGCGGCCACCAGCTGCAGGTAGAGGATCCGCACGCTCTCGTCCATCACCGGCCGGATCGCGATCCGCAGCGGGATCGCGACGCCGCCGCCGAGCGCGAGCAGCGGGACCAGGAAGGCGAGGTAGCGACGGGCCTCGGAGTAGTCGCTGAGCAGAACCGGGTTCCCGACGAACGCGACGATCTTGTACGCCGCCACGTTGCCGAGCGCGGCCGCTCCGATGGTGGCGAACGTCACCACCAGGGACGCCCGGGTGCTGGGACGCTCTTTCGGCCCGTCGACCACAGGTGTTCCCACGCCACTCCGCATCAGAAATCCGACTCGCACACCACTACCCGCGCTGGTCTGCCGACCAGCGCGGTTTAGGGTATCGCCTAGGCTTCTGCCAGGTTTTCCGGGACCACGTGGGGTCTCGTCCGCCTGCCCCCACCCCGCCCCAGAGGAAGGTCTACGCCCATGACTGCTCCGCGCCCGCGCGTGGTCACCGGAGCAGCGGGTCGCACCGAGACACCGAGGCGTGGATGAGCAGGCTTCTCGCGATCACCGGTCGCTCCCCCTTCTCCACGACCGAAGAGGCCTTCGTCCAGGACGAGCTGGAGACGATGGTTCGTCATCACGTCGACCTGGTCGTCGTCCCGACCCGGATGGCCACCCGTACGCCGAACTCGGGCTCGGTGACCAGCGGGCTGATCGACCACGTGGTCGCGGAGCCGCTGTTCAGCCCCCGGGTCCTGCTCGGCGCCGTGCGGACGGTGCTCCGCCACCCCGTCGCCAGTGTTCGTGCCGTCACCGAGGCCCTCGTCGATGCGGGGTCCCGGCGCAACCTGGCGGCCAACCTGATCTCCGTGCCGAAGGCGCTCTGGCTGGCCGGGTACGTCCGCACGGTCGGAGCGACCCACGTTCACGCCTACTGGTTCGCTCACCAGGCGACGATCGCCATGATCGTCGGTCGGATCGCCGGCGTGCCGTGGAGCGCGACCGGGTTCCGCTGGGACATCGACGCCGGCAACGCCCTGGACGCGAAGATCCGGCGAGCAGCGTTCCTCCGGGTCGCTGACGAGCTCGGTGAGCGGATCCTCCGCGAGCGGGTCGCCTCGTCGGACCGCCCGGACAGTCCGGTGCACCTGATCCGAACCGGCGTCGCGATGTCGCCCCCGGTTCCGTCGTTCGACGGCGCGGACCTCCCGGTCCTGGCGTTCCCCGGCGGCTTCGTGGAGAAGAAGGGGCACCGCTACCTCGCCGAAGCGCTTCGGACCTGGGCCGATGACGGGCGGGCGTTCGAGCTGCACCTCTTCGGCGACGGACCGCTGCGGGGCGATCTGGAGAACCGGTTCGAGTCGGCCGGCATCCGCGGTCGGACGACCTTTCACGGTGCCGTCGAGCTCGAGGTGCTGCGGACCTTCCTGAGGGAGCGGCAGCCCATCGTGGTGCTGCCCAGCATCCGCGCCGACGACGGCCAGGAGGAGGGGATCCCGGTCTCCCTGGTCGAGGGGATGGCCAACAGCTGCCCGGTCGTCTCGACGCGCACGGGATCGATCCCCGACCTGGTCCTCGACGGCTGTGGCTGGCTGGTCCCCGAGCGTGACCCCGACGCCTTGCGCGGTGCCCTGGAGGACGTCCTGTCGCGCCCGGCGCACACCGCGGAGGTCCTGCTGCGCGCCCGTGACCGGGTCGCCGGGGAGTTCGACCGGGAGGTCTCGACCATGCGTCTGGTCGAGCTGTGCGGGGCCGCCGGATGAGTCTCGCCGACGTTCTCCTCCTCGGCGTCGTGGGGGTGCTGGTCTGCTATGCGGCCCTGGTCGTGGTCGCGTTCCGGCGTACCCG
Source organism: Marmoricola sp. RAF53 (assembly GCF_052114005.1). Taxonomy (NCBI): domain Bacteria; kingdom Bacillati; phylum Actinomycetota; class Actinomycetes; order Propionibacteriales; family Nocardioidaceae; genus Marmoricola; species Marmoricola sp. RAF53. Next base: position 76,062 of record NZ_JBFRDX010000016.1, read on the forward strand.
GGACCCGGGCTCGACGCTGATCCTCGCCTTCGGCGCGTACTGGACGTTGGTGGGCGCCCTCTACTTCCTGGTGGCCAAGCGCCGAGCCGGTGGGTCCGTCTACACCTACCTCGAGGACCGGCTGTTCCCGGTCAACATCGACTCCGTCTACGCACTGACGCTGCTCGCGTACGCGGTCTTCCTGCTCGTCATGGTCTGCGGGTTCATCGCACTCTCCCGCCAGCACCGGCAGGGAGGCGCCGCGGCGCTGAGCGCGTGGGAGCGGCTCTCGCAGACGTTCGTGCACCCGCGGATGCTCGCGCTCGTCGCTCTCCTGACCGTCCCGAAGATCTACGTCGTGCGCGGGCTGATCGCGGGCAACGCCGATGCCGGGAGCCTCTACGAGGCGACCCGCACGGTGAAGGGAGCGATGGCCTCCCAGCTGCACCTGTACCAGTACCTCAACCTCGCCACCGCGTACCCGCTCACGATCGGCTTCGCCTTGTGGCTGGGATTCCAGAGCGGACGCAAGAGCTACCGGCCCACCCATCGCGCCCTGATCTGGGCGGTCTACGGGGTCCTCCTGGCCGAGGTGATCGGCGAGAACGCGCTGCTGGGCAATCGCGCCGTCCCCCTCGTCGTGATGGCAGGTCTTGCCGCCGGCTGGGCGCGCTGGCGCTACCTGCCGAGCCAGGGACGGGCGCGCAGCGGACTCACCCTGCTGCTCGTCGGCCTGGGCATCGCGGGTTTCCTCGGCCTCGGCGCCATCGGCGACGCCCGCGGCGGCAACCTGACGAGTCCCACCGCGATCGGCGCCAGTCTCGTCAGCAACCTCAAGGATCCCGCGAACATCGCCGTCCAGATCGGCAAGAGCGCCGAGAAGGTCGCCGCGCACATGTCCCTGGTCGGCGTCATCAAGGACGGGCCCGGCCTCCGCCAGCCCTTCGCGGCCAACAGCTACGAGGTCTACACGACTCTCGTGAACGCACCGGCCGACCAGGTCTTCACGATCCACCCGGTCGCGGCCTGGTGGTTGCGCGTCGGACCGGCGGGCATCGTGCTCGCCGGACTGCTGCTCGCCGTCGCCGTGGCGTTCTTCCAGAGACTCGCGTTCCGCCCTCGCGGAGCCGTGTTCTCCGCCTTCGCCCTCCCGGCCGCCGTCCTCCCGGCGGCCGGACTACCGATCATCATGCTGCGCAGCGGCCCCGAATCCCTGCGGGCCCTGGTGATGGAGCTGCTGATCATTCCCGCTCTCATCTGCTTGCCGGCCATCGTGTTCGGCCGGTCGCCGCAGCTCGCCACCCCCGATGCGTACCCAGCCCCGTTGTCCACACCCACAGGAGCCCGCTCTATGTCCACCCCCCTGACCAGCGACGCCACCCGTGCCTTCGACGCGGTCCGGCGATCGTGGTGGATCCCCGTCCTCGCCGCCCTGCTCGGTGCCGTCATCGGTTTCGCCACCTCCTCGTCCGACGGGACGTCGACCTACCAGGCGAAGATCACCACCCCCTCGGTGACCGCGAGCGGCGACGTGAACCCGGACAACCCGCAGGAGTCGCTCGTTCCCGCGGACCAGCTCGCCGTCGCGCTGAAGAGCCAGGAAGTGCGTGAGCGGCTCGGAGCCGTGGTCGACGGAGCGACCTTGGTGGCGACGGTGACCGAGAAGCCCTCCGCGGTCGATCTGCGGGTGACGGCGCCGACCGCGGCACGGGCCAAGGCCGCGACCGCGGCGTACGCCCAGGCCCTGGTCGACGAGTACGACGCCTACATCGCGCAGCAGGCGCAGGAGCGCCTGAACTCGGTCACGAAGGGCATCGAGGCGATCGGCCAGAACCCCGGCGACCAGTCGGTCGCCACGCTGGCCGGGCTGAAGACCGAGCAGGCGTACCTGCAGGAGCTGGTCAACCGCAAGTCGACCGCGCCTCCGGCGACCGAGCTCACCTCGGGCAGCAGCAGCGGTCTGTCCACGAGCATCCTGCTGATGATCGCGTTCGGTGGACTGGCCGCCGCCGTGGTCGGGTTCCTCGGCCTGGGCAGCCGCACCCTGCGCTACACCGACGACGTCACCGGGGTCACCGGCGCGGACAGCCTGGTCGCGTCGGTGTCCGGCAGCGGCAACTGGGCCGTGGGCAACCTGGTCACCCGACTCGCCGGTGAAACCGGCGAGGTCGTCACGCTGGTTCCCGTGGGCAAGAAGGGCATCGACGACCTGCGCGACACGCTCCTGGTGGGGGTGCACGACGCGTCCCGGGTTCGGATCAGCCCTCCGGTCGGCGAGACCGGAGCGGAGAGCCCGGCAGGACCCGTGCTCCTGATCGCCCGCCTCGGGACCGACAACCGGAGCCAGCTCGACTCCACCTACCGCGCGTTCTCGGCCGCCAACCCGCACTTCGTCGGGGTCGTCACCGTCGACCCCGGGGCCTGACCGGACGTCCGCCGTCAGCCGGCGGCGACCTCGTCCAGGGCCCGGCCGAGGATCGCGCCGTTCGCGGCACGGGAGTAGCGCCGGGCGACCAGAGCGCGGCCTGCCTCTCCCCACGCCCGGCGCTGGCTCTCGCTCGCTTCGGCGACGGTACGAATGGCTTCGGTGAGGCCGTCGAACCCGGTGAGGTGACCGCACTCGACGCCGTCCAGCGCGTCTGCCAGGCCCTCCCGGCAGTTGCTGGCCATCGGCAGACCGCACCCGAGGTAGTCGAACACCTTGTTGGGGCTCAACCCCTTGGTCAGCAGGTCCCACGGGGCCAGGACGTGGATCCCGAGGTCGCAGGCGTTCAGGATCGAGATGAGCTCGGTCTTGGGGACCGGGTCACGGAAGGTGACGTTACCCAGGTCCCGACGTGCGACGTCGGCCTGGAGGCCGGCCTTCTCCTGCCCGGCGCCGACGAGCAGGAACTCCACGTCGGGGAGTGCCGCTGCCGCATCGATCACCTGGTCGAGACCATTGGCCTTGCCGTGGGCGCCCGTGTAGACGGCGACGAGCCGGTCCGTCGGCAGGCCCAGCTCGGCACGCAGGCGCGCCTTCTCCCCCGCGTCGGGTAGCTCCGCGACCTCGACGCCGTTGGGGATGGTCAGGATCTTCTCGACCGGGACGCCGAATTCCGCGAGGTGGTCCTCCCAGCCGTTGGTGACGACGACGATCCGCGCCGCGGCCGAGTAGAGAACCCGCTCGACCCGCACCAGGATCCGATGGACCCGTGAGTCCCTCCGCAGCATGCCGGCGGCGACGATCGACTCCGGCCACAGGTCGCGGACCTCGAGGACGAAGGGCACCCGCCGGATCCGCGCCGCCAGGAGTCCGGCACAAGCGCCGAACAGGTGCGGGCTCGAGGCGAAGACGAGGTCGAGACGTCGGCGGGTCACGGTGAAGAAGAACGCCTTCAGGCTGAACAGCAGCCAACCACCGGCCCGCCGGACGGCCGACCCGCGGTACGCAGGAACCGACGCCAGCTTGAAGAGCGGGTCGGTCGTGGTGAACTCGCGCTGCCCGTAGTGATCCCGGCTGGCCGAGAAGATGACGACGTCCCAGTCGTCCACCCGCGAGAAGAGCTCGGCGTTCCGGGTCAGGCCCCACTCGGTGCGAGGCATGGCGAACTGGTTGATCACGACGGCGCGGCGGCTGGGGGCCATGCGTGCGGGCTCCTCGGGGTCGGTGGGTCAGAAGATGCGTTTGATCGTCTGGAGGATGATGCCGAAGTCTCCGCGCAGGCTCCGCGAAGCGACGTAGTCGACGTACATCCTGGCCTTCTGCGGCAGGATCTCCTCGGCGTAGTACGCGATCGGGTCGTCCGCGCGAGCGAGGAGCTCGCTCTCGTTGAACATCAGCAGGCTGGTCGGATCGGTGATGCCCGGACGTACCGAGAGGATCACCTGTCGCTCGTGGTCGGTCCACAGGTCCACGTACTCACGGACCTCGGGGCGCGGTCCCACCAGGCTCATGTCGCCGACGAACACGTTCCACAGCTGAGGCAGCTCGTCGAGCTTGTGGTCGCGGAGGAAGGCTCCCACCCGGGTGATCCTCGCATCGCCCTCCACCGTCACCGCCGGGCCGCCGGCCGAGACCTTCATCGATCGGAACTTCAGGATCTCGAAGGTCGTGCCGTCGAGACCTACCCGCTCCTGCCGGAACAGGACCGGGCCCGGGCTGCTGAACCGGACGGCGACCGCGAGGACGAGCCACAGCGGAGCGAGAAGAACGAGCGCCACGCCGGACGCGGCGACGTCGAACAGGCGCTTCATTCGCCTGACCGGAGCGATGCGGCGACGGTGTCGACCACCCGCTCGACCTGGAGGTCGGTCATGGAGGAGAAGATCGGCAGACTCACGACGCGGTCGAACTCGCGGGACGCGACCGGGAACTGCTCCGGTCGCAGCTTGCCCAGATCGCGCCACACCGGCTGCAGGTGCAACGGGATGAAGTGCACGCTCGTGCCGACACCGAGCTCGGCCATCCGCTGGATGAACCCGTCCCTGTCGGCGCCCTCCGGCAGGCGGATGACGAACAGGTGCCAGGCGTGCTCGTCGCCGGCGGGAGCACGCGGCGGAAGCTCGACCGGAAGGTCCGAGAACGCCTCCAGGTAGCGCTCGGCGATCTCGGTACGCCGCTCCCACATCGCCCGCGCACGGCGGAGCTGGACCAGGCCCATCGCCGCGGCCGGGTCGGTCAGGTTGTACTTGTACCCCGGGGCGACCACCTCGTAGTGCCACGACGGCTTGGTGCTCTGGTAGCGGTCGAACACGTCGCGGTTGATGCCGTGCAGGCGCATCGTCCTGGCCCGGTCGGCGATCTCCGCCGACTCGGTGAAGAGCATCCCGCCCTCACCGGTGGTCATCGTCTTGGTGGCGTAGAAGCTGAAGACCACCGCGTCGCTGTCCCCCGAGCCGATCCACCGGCCGGCCGACTTCACCGGGAACGCATGGGCCGCGTCCTCGACCACCCGGAGATCGTGGCGCTCCGCGAACGCGCGCAGCTCTTCGCGCGGCACTGGCAGCCCGGAGAAGTGCACCGGCATGATCGCCCGGGTGGCCGGCGTGATCGACGCTTCGGCCGCCGCCAGGTCGATGTTCAACGTGACCGGGTCGACGTCGACGAGGACCGGGGTCGCGCCGAGGTACCGGACCACCTCCGCCGTCGCGGTGAACGTCCACGTCGGGACCAGTACCTCGTCACCGGCCTGGATGCCCACCGCCTCCAACGCGAGATGCAGGCCGGCGGTGGCGGAGTTGACGGCGACGGCGTACCTCGCCCCGACGTACTCGGCGAAGTCCTGCTCGAACTGACGCGCGAGGCCGCCCGAGGTGAGCCAGCCGGACCGGACCGCAGCGGCGACCGCCTCCGCCTCCTCGTCCCCCACATCGGGCAGGGCGAACGGGAGAAAGTCCGCAGCCGGATTCATGCAGGCCTCGAGATCATCACGACGCGGTGGGTCCGCAGCAGCGGCACCGCCCGCAGGGCGCGGTACACGAACGGGTGCTGGGACACCCGGCGCGCGATCGGCGGCGCCAGCGTGGCACGGCGCGAAGTGAACCTGCCCTCGGGGAACAGCTCCTTGAGGCGATCGACGGTCACCTTGCGGACATCCGGGTTGGACGGGTTGTCGAACGCGAAGTCGTAGCTCAGCACAGCGCCGCCTGGACGCACCAGGCTCCACATCCGCTCAGCCAGGCGCTGCTGCGCGTCGGGATCCAGGACGGAGGAGAACACCGTCGACTGGTAGACGATGTCGAACGGCTCGCCGAACTCAAGCTCCGTGGCGTCACCTGCGTGGATCTTCAGCGCCTCCGGGAGGCGCTTGCGCGCGGCCGCGACCCGGTCGTCGAGGAGCTCGTTGCCGACCAGGTTCTCCGGCAGGCACCCGAACCGGAGGAACCGGAGCAGATTGTCCCCGGTGCCACAGCCGACCTCGAGCACGCGCAGGTCCCCGAAGGAGCCGAAGCCGGCGTCGAGCAGCATAGTCCGGGTGACCGCGTCGTTCTCCTGGACGGCCCAGAACACCTCGTTGTTCGTCAGGGCGTACCGATCGTCCGGGACCGAGTCCTTGCGCCGCTCGTACTGCGCGCGTACGTCGTCGGCGTTGCTCATACAGCCTGTCCCGTCGGGACCTGGCTCGCCTGTCCGAGGCGGACGAAGGCCACGCCGGGGAAGTTCGTCGGATCCAGCACACCCCGGCCGTCGACGACGCCGGTCGCCCCCGGGAAGTCCTGCTTCCCGGTTGCCGCGTACTCCGGGTGGTCGGTGTGCAGGATCACCGCGTCCGCCGGCTCACCCAGGTGGTGCGGTTCCAGCCCGAGCGCCGCCAGCTCCGCGTCGCCGTACCACGGGTCGTGGACGACGCCGGTCGCGCCACGGGCGGTCAGCTCCTCGATCAGCGGGAAGACGCCGCTGAAGGCGGTCTCCTTGACCCCGGGGCGGTAGCTGGCGCCGAGGACGACCACCTTCTTGCCCCGCACCGGGCCGGCGATGTCCTCCAGCAGGTCGACCGCGTACGCCGGCATGCTCTGGTTGGCGGCGCGCGCCGCGGAGACGACCGTGGCCTCCGGGTCGGTGCTGAGGTACAGCTTCGGGTAGATCGGGATGCAGTGCCCGCCCACCGAGATCCCCGGCCGGTGGATGTGGCTGAACGGCTGGGAGTTGCACGCCTCGATGACCTGGTGCACGTCGACCCCGACCGATGCCGAGAACCGGGCGAACTGGTTGGCCAGCCCGATGTTGACGTCGCGGTAGGTCGTCTCGGCGAGCTTCGCCATCTCGGAGGCCTCGGTGACTCCCAGGTCCCAGACCCCGTTGGGGCGCGGGAGGTCCGGTCGGTCGTCGAAGGTGAGGACCTGCTCGTAGAAGGCGCGGGCCGCCTTCGCGCCGTCGGCGCTGAGCGCACCGATGAGCTTGGGGTACTTGCGCAGGTCTTCGAACACCCGGCCGGTCAGCACCCGCTCCGGCGAGAAGGCGACGTGGAAGTCGGTGCCCTCGGTGAGCCCGGACCCGGCTTCCAGGGCGGGCTTCCAGCGGCCGCGGGTGGTCCCGACCGGGAGCGTGGTCTCGTAGCTCACCAGGGTTCCAGGAGTCAGGTTCGCGGCGATCGAGCTGGTAGCGCTGTCCATGATCCGGAAGTCGGGATTGCCGTCGGCGTCCACGAACAGGGGTACGACGACCACGACCGCGTCCGCGTCCGGGATGGCGTCCGCGTAGTCGGTCGTGGCGCGCAGCGCGCCGCTGCCGACGAGGCGGGCGACGTACTCAGCGAGGTGCGCCTCGCCGGGGAAGGGCTCGACGCCGCGGTTGATCGTGTCGACCGTCGTCTGGTTCACGTCGATTCCGACGACCGTGTGCCCCGCGTCCGCGAACTGTGCGGCCAGGGGCAGGCCGATCTTTCCCATGCCGACGACTGCGATCTGCATCGTCCCATCCTTTCGAGCAGTGTCTCCGGCGCCAGGGGCCGGAGGAGTCTTCATCATGCCAGTGACACTGTCAGGCACTGTCGGCGCTTCCGACCTCCGACGGCACCTGCGGGGTGTCTTTCTCGCGCTCGCGGGCAGTCCTCGACGAGGTCGCCAGCGACGCCGCCACGCCCGCCGCGATCACCATGGTGAACCAGCCGACCGGCGTCTGGAGCACGGGCTCGGTCAACCCGAAGATGAACTCGGCCCCGAGCACGAGCAGCACGAACCGGGCGGCGAGCCGCTGGTCGGGATCGACGTCGCGGCGCAACACCCGCCAGGCGGTGACACCGGCGACCACGAAGACAGCGACGGCGAGGAGAACGCCGATCAGGCCGATCTCGGGCAACGGGTCGAGGAACGAGTTGTGGCCGTGGACGTAGACCCCCCCGGCACCGTCGTAGATCCGCTGCGCGACCGGGTTCGCCGGCGCCGGATCCCACTGGTGGCGCCAGACGGCGCCCCAACCCCATCCCGTGAACGGGCGGTCCTCGCTGACCCGGATCAGCGACTCCCACAACGGGATCCGGCCGGACAGCCGGGTGGGATCGCGATCCAGGGACCGCACCAGCGACGGGAAGTCGACGACGACCGCCAGCCCGACCACCAGGCCTGCGCCCACGCCCAACGCGATCTTCCAGCGGTTGCCGGCGCGTTTCCGGGTTCGCACCGCCAGCAGCGCGAGGGCCAGCACGACGAGCAGGAGGATGCCCAGCTTGCCGGTCGCCGAAGCCGTCAGGTAGACGCCGCCGACCAGCGCGGCCAGGAGCAGTGCCCACGGCAGCCGCAGGTGCCACCGGCCCGGGAAGGTGCACAGCAGGACGCCGATCGCGAGCGCCAGCGTGTAGGACAGGATGTTGCGGTTGCCTTGGATGCCGTTCAGGTGCTCGCTGTAGGACACCGGGTAGTCGATCACCGGCAGCCGGGCCCGCACCTGGTACAGCGAGGCCAGCACCGCCGCCAGCCCGCCCCAGCCGATGCCGAGAACGATCACCGGGATGCGCGCGTTCGCGACCACCAGCGCCGCCAGCGTGGCGATCCACAGGTAGAGGAGCACGGACTTCCCGGTGCTCGCGGGGTCGAGGGACCACAGCAGGGAGACGGTCGCCCAGCCGAGCAGGACGAGGATCGTGACGGGGATCCGCGGAGGCCGGAGCCGGGGCAGGGTCGCCAACGCCAGGGCGAGGGTCAGCCCGCTGGCCACCAGCATCGAGTCCCTGAATTGCGGGATGACGGTCCGCGGGTGGGACAGCAGGACGAAGTCCACCGCGATGACGCACGCCCACGCGATGCCCCGGAGCGAGCCCGGCGACGCCGGAGTGCGCGCCGGAGTGCGCGCCGGAGTGCGCGCTGAGGCGGGCGGCCCGGCCTCGTCCTGCGGGCCGAGCGGACCCGCGAAGGTCACCTACCGGCTCCACGGGCGGTCAGGTCGACCGAACGACCCTCCCGCGCGGACACCAGGCAAGCATCTGCGACGGCCACGGTGGCCATCCCCTCGCGCATCGTGATGATGTCGCTGGCGGTGCCGTTGATCGCGTCCCGGAAGTTCTCGTGCTGGACGCGAAGCGGTTCGGGCTTGGGGATCGCGTAGCGGATGCTGTCGCCTTCGGTCACACCCCGGAACGAGGCGACCTGATCCCATTCCGTGGCCACCACGCCGTTGGCGTGGAAGTGCAGGTCTCCGAGCAACGTGTCCGCGACCAGCGTGCCCTTCTCCCCGGTCACCACCGTCACCCGCTCCTTGAGCGGCGAGAGCCAGTTGATCAGGTGGTTGATCACGATGCCGTTGGCGGACCGCGCCGTGATCGCGATCAGGTCCTCGTGCTCCCGCCCGCTCTTGTGCGCGGTCTGGGCCGACACCATCGCGTACGTCGAGGAGATCACCCACCCGGTGAGGTCGATGTCGTGCGTGGCGAGGTCCTTCACGACGCCGACGTCGGCGATGCGGTTCGGGAACGGGCCCTGGCGGCGGGTCGCGACCTGGTGGATCTCCCCGAGGTCGCCCGCTTCCAGACGGGCCCGCAGCGCACGCAGCGCCGGGTTGCTGCGCTCGATGTGCCCGACGGCGTTGACCAGCCCGGCGGCCTCGAACGCGTCGACCAGCTGCTGGCACTCGGCCTCGTCGGTGGCGAGCGGCTTCTCGATCAGGGTGTGCACCCCCGCGGCGGCGAGCTCGAGCCCCGCACCGAGGTGGAACGCCGTTGGCGTCGCGACGACAGCGGCGTCGATGCCGTGCTCGACCAGCTCGGCCACGGTGGAGAAGACCTGCGCCGAACCCGCCAGGTTGAACCGGTCACCGGCCGGGTCGGCGACACCGACCAGTTCGACGCCCTCGATGGACTGCAGCACCCGGGCGTGGTTACGCCCCATCATCCCGATGCCGACCAGGCCGAAACGCAGCGCGCTCATCTCAGGCACCTGCCTTCGCCAGCTTGTTGACCGCGGACACGATGCGTTCGAGGTCGCCCTGGCTGAGGCTGGGGTGCACCGGGAGGGAGAGGCACTCCGCGGCCGCGCTCTCGGTCCGGGGCAGGTCGACCTCGGCTCGGAACGGCGCCAACCGGTGGTTGGGGATCGGGTAGAACATGCCCGAGCCGACGGCGTACTCCTCGCGGAGCGCGGCGGCCAGGCCGTCGCGGTCGTCGCGGACGCGGATCGTGTACTGGTGGTAGACGTGCCGGGCGCCCTCGGCAACCGGCGGTGTGGTGACGCCCTCCAGGTTCGCATCCAGGAACGCGGCGTTGGCCCGACGCCGCTCGGTCCAGGCATCCACCTTGGTCAGCTGAACCCGGCCGATGGCGGCGTGGATGTCGGTCATCCGGTTGTTGAAGCCGACGACCTCGTTCTCGTACTGCCGCTCCATGCCCTGGTTGCGGTACAGGCGCATCAGCCGCTCGACCTCCGGGCCGTTGACCGAGACCATGCCGCCCTCACCGGAGGTCATGTTCTTCGTCGGGTAGAGCGAGAACATCGCGAAGGTCCCGAAGGAGCCGACCGGACGGCCGTCGAGCGAGGCGCCGTGCGCCTGGGCCGCGTCCTCGAAGACCTGGAGACCGTGGGCCTCCGCCACGGCCAGGTGCCCGGCCATGTCGGCCGGGTGACCGTAGAGGTGGACCGGCATGATGCCGGCGGTCCGCTCGGAGACGGCGGCCTCGACGCTCCGCGGGTCCAGGCAGAAGGACTCCGGGTCGATGTCGGCGAAGATCGGGGTGGCGCCGGTGAGGGCGACCGAGTTGGCGGTCGCCGCGAAGGTGAAGCTGGGCACGATGACCTCGTCTCCGGGGCCGATGCCGCTGCTGAGCAGGCCCAGGTGGAGGCCGGACGTGCCCGAGTTCACGGCGACGCAGGCGCGATCCAGTCCGAAGTGCTCGGCGAACTCGGTCTCGAACGCGGCGACCTCGGGTCCTTGGGCGATCATGCCGCTGCGCATGACCCGGTCGACGGCTTCGCGTTCCTCGTCGCCGATGATCGGCTTGGCCGGCGGGATGAACTCAGACACTTCGGTTCCTTTGATCGAGATCAGCTGGACGTGTGCGCAATCAGGGCTGAGATGGTCGCGTCGGCCGCGTGCCCGTCGCCGTACGGCGTGGCGCGCGTCGCGGTCGGACGGGTGCGACCGACACTCGCCGCGATCTCCGCCGGATCGTTGACGAGCTGGTTCCAGCCGTCGTCGAGAGTCTCGACCCATTCGGTCTCGGACCGGACCGTCGTGGTGAGAGCACCCAGCAGGAAGGCCTCCTTCTGGAGTCCTCCGGAGTCCGTGACCACGGCATCCGCGGCGGTCACCGCCTGGACCAGCCGGGGATAGGACAGCGGCGCCAGAGGCGTGATCGCTCCGATCTCGAGCTTGAGCCCGTGGGTGGCGGCACGGTCCACGAGCCGCGGGTGGGCGGCCAGGTAGACGCGCTTGTCGAGCCCGGCGAGCGCATTCAGGATGGCGGCGAGGCGGTCCGGGTCGTCGGTGTTGTCGGGGCGGTGGATCGTGGCCACGACGTACGGCGCGTCGGCCGACACGGGCGAGTCGACGGGGTTCGCCGCGACCCGGTCCGCGGTCCGGAGGAGGACGTCGGTCATCACGTCCCCGACCAGCACGCTGCGCTCGGCGAGACCCTCGTGCGCGAGGTGTGCCATCGCCACCTCGGTCGGCGCCAGGCACAGGTCGGCCGAGTGATCGGTGAGCACGCGGTTGTGCTCCTCCGGCATCCGGCGGTTGAAGGACCGCAGACCCGCCTCCAGGTGTGCCAGCGGGAGGTGGATCTTGGTCGCCGCGATCGCCGCCGCGAGGGTCGAGTTGGTGTCGCCGTAGACGAGCACCCAGTCCGGCTGCCGCTCCTGGAAGACCTTCTCCAGGGCGACCAGCATCTCGCCGGTCTGGGCGCCGTGGGAACCCGAGCCGATGGCCAGGTTGACGTCGGGGTTCGGGATGCCGAGCTCGTCGAAGAAGCTCGACGACATGTCCTCGTCGTAGTGCTGGCCGGTGTGGACGACGATGTGCTCGACGCCGGCCGCGGTCGCCGCGGCGGCGATCGGGGCGAGCTTGACGAATTGGGGGCGTGCCCCGACGACGCTGAGGACCTTCACTCGGCCGAAGCCTCGGCAGCGGGCTGCAACGACCCGTCGACCTCGACGTACCGCTCGTCACCGGAGTGGCTCACCCAGCGACCGTCGCCGTCGTCGGCCAGGCGCTGCCCGTCGCGGCCGACCCAGCCGATCTGGCGGGCCGGGACGCCGGCGACCAGCGCGTGCGCCGGCACCTCCTTGGTCACGACGCTGCCTGCGGCGACGAGCGCCCACGCACCGATCGCCACCGGTGCGACGCAGACGGACCGGGCCCCGATCGCGGCGCCGTCGCCGATGGTCACGCCGACGGCCTCCCAGTCGGCTGCCGACTTGGGCTCGCCGGTCGGGGTCACCGCGCGCGGGTAGGTGTCGTTGGTGAGCACGACCGCGGGGCCGATGAAGACACCGTCACCGAGCTCGGCCGGCTCGTAGACGAGCGCGTAGTTCTGGACCTTGCAGTTGTCGCCCAGGCGGACACCGGTACCGATGTACGCTCCTCGACCCACCACGCAGTTCTCACCCAGCCGGGCGTGCTCCCGGACCTGGGCCAGGTGCCAGATCGAACTGCCGTCACCGATCACGGCACGCTCGTCGACGTCGGCCGACGGCACCACCCTCGTTGCCACTTACGGTGCTCCAATGCTCGATCCGGGGTGTCAGCCCGCTGCGAAAACGTAGCCGCCAGAGTCGGCAGTCCGTGCCAGACGACGCCGCACATCTTAACGGAAGCGGCCTCGGCGCCGGGTACGCCGGCGCCCCGGGCACGAGTGGCCCGTTCGGGCCACTCCGGTCCTGCCGCGACCGGGTTACCGTCGAAGGCGAAAAGGAGACCACCATGCCTCTGTACATGGACATCCACCGCGTCGAGGGGGTCACCGCCGACGCGGTCGTCGACGCGCACGCCAAGGACCTGGAGATCCAGGACCAGCACGGCGTCGACTACAAGCAGTACTGGGTCGACGAGGAGAAGGGCCTGATCTTCTGCCTCGTCGAGGCACCGGACGCCGATGCGGCGAACAAGGTGCACGCCGACGCGCACGGCCTGGTCGCCGACGAGATCCACCTGGTGCGCGAAGGGACCTGAGCCCGACCTGGCCCCGGGGGGTCACTCCTCCCGGAGCCCGAAGACCCGTTCGAAGCGCGCCGCGTCCCCGAGCGACCGGAACCGGACGCACCGGCCGTCCCGGAACTCGAGGATGTCGGCCGCCTCGGACGTCTCCTCCCCGAACGACGTCCGGGTCAGCACCACGACCTGGTCGCCGTCGCCGAGGAACGCCATCGGCATCGTCACGACGTTCTGGTCGAGCAGCTTCATCCAGAACGCGATGACGTCCTGGGTGCCGCGGTAGGTGCCGCTCACCGTGCTGTTGCCCGCGACCACCCACTCGATGTCCGGGTCCATGTTCTCCAGGACACCCGGAAGGTCGCCGACGTTGAACGCGGCGTAGGCCTTCTTGGTGTTCGCGATGTTCGTCTCGACCGACATCCGATCCCTCTCCCGGTCCCACGGTGCACCCGGCGCACGTCGTCGGACAAGAGTCCTCCGGGCCGTGACCCGGGACCGGCACGCGTCCTACACTCGGCAGGTGGAGTTGCTCGAGCGCAGCCCCTTCCTCGAGGCGCTCGACGGGTACGCCCACGACGCGGTCTCGGGCGCCGGGCGGCTCGTCCTGGTCACCGGGGAGGCAGGGATCGGCAAGACGTCGCTGGTCGACGAGTTCCGCGCCACCAGGCCGGACCTCGACTGGCACTGGAGCGCGTGCGACGGCGGTTTCACCCCGCGACCGCTCGGTCCGCTGCACGAGATCGCCGGCAGCACCGGCGGCCGTCTCCGCGAGCTGTGCTCGGCCGACGCCGACCGCAACGAGCTGTTCGCCGCGGTGACGGACTTCCTCGCCACCTCCGCCCGGCCGACGGGCCTGGTGGTCGAGGACCTGCACTGGGCCGACCAGGCGACGCTCGACTGGCTCGCCCACCTGTCCCGGCGCCTCGACGGCCTGCCGGCGCTGGTCCTGGCCACCTACCGCGAGGACGAACCCGGCGACGACCTGCTCGCGGAGGTGATGGGCCGGATCGCCACCCACCGGGGCACCCGCCGGATCGCGCTCCCCCGGCTCTCGCCCGACGCCGTACGACGTCTCGCGCCGGCCGCCGACGCCGACGACCTGCACGCGCTGACCGGGGGCAACCCGTTCTACCTCGGCGAGGTCCTCGCCCTCGGCGCCGACGCGGTGCCGCCGTCGGTGGCCGACGTCGTCCGGGCCCGGGTACGCCGCCACAGCCCGCCCGCGCAGCGGATCCTGGCCGGGGCCGCCGTCCTCGGCCGCCCGGTCCAGGCCGCACGGCTGGCCCAGGTCACCGGTGTCCCGGTCGAGCACGTCGACGAGTGCGTGACCTCGGGAACCCTCGTGGCCGCGGAGCGCGCCCTCGGCTTCCGGCACGAGCTGACCCGCCGGGCTGTCGAGCGGGACGTGCCGCAGGGCCAGGCGACCGAGATTCACCGGATCGCCCTGCTCACCCTCGAGCAGGAGGGTGCCGACGCTGCGGAGCTCACCCATCACGCCGTCGGCGCGGGCGACACCGCGGCGATCCTGCGCTACGCCCCCGCGGCCGGCCGGGACGCGGCGGAGGCGAGCGCGCACCGCGAGGCGATCATCCAGTACCGGCGCGCGCTCGAGTACGCCGACCTGCTCGACCGCGCCGAGGTCGCCGACCTGGAGGAGGCGATCGCCGAGTCGCTCTCCGCCTGCGACCACTGGGCGGAGGCGGAACCGCACTGGAAGCGCGCGATCACGCTCAGGAGGGAGCTCGGCGGCGACGCCGACCTCAGCCGCTGCCTGCGCCGGTACGGCGTCTGCCTGTGGCGGCTCTGCCGCACCGAGGAGTGCCGCGAGGTCGAGGCGGAGTGCTTCGAGCTGATGCGGGACGCCGACGACTCGGTCGAGCGGGCGCTGGCGATGTACAGCCGCGGCAACAGCGAGGACGCCACCCGCGACGAGCGTCACCGCTGCTTCGAGGAGTGCGCCCGGATCGCCAAGGACCTCGACGACGACTCCCTGATCGGCCGCGCCATGCTCGGCAGCGCGTTCGTCGACGCCGCCGGCGGCACGATCGACTTCGCACTGCTCGAGGAGGGGCTCGAGCACGCACTCCGCGCGGACGACTCCTACCTCGCCGCCTGCATCCACACCAACCTCTACGAGGGGTCGATCGACGTTCTCCGGCTCGACGCCTACGCCGACCGCTACGAGGCCTGGCTCGCCTACGCGCTCGACCACGAGCAGCACACCTACAGCGTGTGCATGCGGGGCTCCCGGGTCACCGAGCTGATGCGGCGCGGAAGGAACCAGGAGGCGATCGGGCTCGCCCTGGCGGTCCTCGAGGAGACGATCTCGCCGATCAACCGGATGCACGTCAGCATCGGCCTCACCGAGGCCGGGTTCCGTACCGGCCGCCCGGAGGCGCGCGACTGGCTGGAACGCGCGTGGGAGCTCGGCGCGGGCAACGACGAGACCTTCTGGGTGCTCCAGATCGCGACGGCGGCCGCCCAGGGGGCATGGCTCACCGGGGACCCCGGGCTGGTCGACCAGCGCGTCCTGGACGCCTACCGCCGCGGGTCGACCAACGATCCGTGGATCCAGGGCGAGCTGAGCGGCTGGCTGCGGCGGCTCGGCCACCAGGTCGAGGTGGACGACCGCTTCCCCCCGCCCTTCTCGCTGGAGCAGGCCGGCGACCACGCCGGCGCCGCCGAGGTCTGGCGCGCCCTGGGATGCCCGTTCGAGGAGGCGGTCGCCCTGACCTGGTCGGGCGGGAGCGGCGCCCGGCTGCGTGCCCTCGAGATCTTCGCCGGGATCGGCGCCGCGCCCGCCGCGCAGCGGGTCCGCGGGCTGCTCGCCGCGGACGGCGTACGGGTTCCCGCCCAGCGCGGCCCGCGAGCCGCCACCGCCGCGCACCCGGCCGGACTCACCACGCGTGAGGCAGAGGTCCTCGACCTGATCGCGGAACACCTCACGAACGCCGAGATCGCCGAGCGCCTGGTCCTGTCGCCGCGCACCGTGGACCACCACGTCTCGGCCATCCTCGGCAAGCTCGGGGTGAGCTCACGCGCCGAGGCCGCCCAGCTGGCCGACCTCCCAACCTAGGCAGGCAGTCGCCCAACGTAGGCAGGTCACACCGATCCGCAGGCCCCGGTCGCGCTCCTAGCGTCGAAGCATCACTTCGACCCGAGGAGCCCCTCATGGAAACCCACACCACCCACCTCCGCCGGTTCGCCTGGACCGTCCTGCCGGCCGCCGCGGTCCTGGCCGTCGCCCCGCTCGGGACGGCCTCGGCGATGCGGGACAACCCGGACGTCAGCCTGCCGGCCGACCCGGCCGCCGCGTCCGCGCCGACGTTCGTCTTCTCCCTGTACGTCGAGCAGCTGCTCGACTCCGCCCACGCCCACAACGTGCACACGGCGCTCGCCGACCTGCACCGCTGAGAAGGAGACCGTCATGCCGCTCTACATGGACGTGCACCACATCGACGGCGGCGTCAGCGCCGAGGACGTCGCGAAGGCCCACCAGGCCGACCTGGCGATCCAGGGCGACCACGACGTGCAGTACCTGCGCTACTGGGTCGACGAGGCCGGCGGCCGGATCTTCTGCCTGGTCGACGCGCCGGACGCCGACGCCGCGAACACCGTCCACCGGGAGTCGCACGGCCTCGTCGCCGACGAGATCCACCCCGTCACCGAGGGCGTGTGAGCCCTCGCCCTGTCGGGCGGGTCAGCCGACCGAGCGGTCGCCCGTCCAGTACGTCGCCCGCAGGGCCTTCTTGTCGGGCTTGCCGAGGCCGGTGAGCGGGAGGGCGTCGACGGCGACGACCTGCTTGGGAGCCTGCACCGAGCCCTTCTTCTCCTTGACCATGTCCTGGATCTCCGCGATCACGGCGTCGGTGAGCTCGTGGCCCTCGCGCATGACGACGACGGCCATCACGGACTCGCCGAACTTCTCGTGCGGGACCCCGATGACGCCGACCTGGGCGACGGCCGGGTGCCCGGCGACGACGTCCTCGACCTCGCGCGGGAAGACGTTGAAGCCGCCGGTGACGATCATGTCCTTGGTCCGGTCGACGATGTACCAGAAGCCGTCCTCGTCCTCGCGGGCGACGTCACCGGTGTGCATCCAGCCGTCGCGCCAGGTCTCGGCGGTCTGCTCGGGGAGCTGCCAGTAGCCGCCGGAGAGCAGCGGTCCGGCCACGCAGATCTCGCCCGGCTCGCCGGGGGCGACCGGCTGGCCGTCCTCGCCGAGCAGCGCCGTGCGGGTCAGGGCGGTCGGGCGGCCGCAGGAGGTCAGCCGGTGCTCGGCCGGGGTGCCGTCGGCGTTCACGTGGTCGCCCTTGGCGAAGTAGGTGAGCACCATCGGGGCCTCGGACTGGCCGTAGTACTGGGCGAAGATCGGGCCGAACCGCTCGATCGCCTCCTTGAGGCGGACCGGGTTGATCGCCGAGGCGCCGTAGTAGACGGTCTCCAGCGACGACAGGTCGCGGGTGCGGCTGTCCGGGTGGTCGAGCAGCGCGTAGAGCATGGTCGGGACCAGCATCAGGGAGTTGATCTTCTTCTCCTCGATGGTGGCCAGCACCTCGGCCGGGTTGAACGTCGAGGTCACGAAGAGGGTGCCGCCCTTGATCACGACGGGCACGAAGAACGCCGCGCCGGCGTGCGAGAGCGGGGTGCACATCAGGAACCGCGGCTCGGCCGGCCACTCCCACTCGGCCAGCTGGATGCTGGTCATGGTGTTCATGGTCTGGCTCATCCCGATGACGCCCTTGGGCTTGCCGGTGGTGCCGCCGGTGTAGGTGATCGAGACGACGTGGTCCGGCGGGAGCAGCCGCGCCTCGAGCTTCTGCGAGTCGAACCCGGCGGCGACCTCGATGAGGTCCGCGGTGGTGCGGCCGCTGTCGGCGGCGGCCTTGGCGATGACGTCCGGGACCGGGCCGATGGTGAGCACCTGGGTCAGGCCCGGGCACTTCTCCAGCAGCTCCAGGGCGCGCTCGCTGAAGTACGGGTCGACGATCAGCGTGGTGATGCCGGCGTCGTTGATGACGTAGGCGTGGTCGTCGGCCGAGCCGAGCGGGTGCAGCGAGGTCCGCTGGAAGCCCTGGGTCTGGCCGGCGCCGAGGATGAAGAGCACCTCCGGTCGGTTCAGCGCGAGCAGCGCGCCCGCGGTGCCGAAGCCCGCGCCGAGCGACTCGAACGCCTGGATGTACGTGCTGATCCGGTCGGCGACCTGCTGGCCGGTCAGGGTCACGTCACCCAGGTGGATGATCGGACGGTTGTGGTGCCGGCGCAGGGCGGCCACCATCAGGTGCCCGTTGTGGGTGCCGGTGCGCAGGTCCCCGGCGTTGGCGATCTCGCTCACGGTGCTCATGCGGGCAAGACTAGAACGTGTTCTAACGCTTCGGCAACGAACTCTCGTACTCCGACACGGTTTCGTCGCCCTCGGCGCCCTCGGCGCCCCCGGCGCCCCCGGCGCGCTCGGCACCCCGCGCGAGCGCGGGCAGCGTGATCGTGATGACGAGACCGTGCGGCTGGTTCGCCCGCGCGGTCACCTCGCCGCCGAGCGCCTCGACCAGCTCCTGGGTCAGGGCGAGTCCCAGCCCGGTGCCCGGGATCCGTGCCTCCCGGGCGTTGGTGCCGCGGAACATCCGGTCGAACAGCCGCGGGAGCTCCTCGGGCGCCACCCCGATGCCGTCGTCGCGGACCTCCAGCACCGCGTCCTCGCCGTGGCGGGAGAGCGCGACGTGCACGTGTCCCCCGGCCGGCGTGTACTTGATCCCGTTGGAGAGCAGATTGTCGAGCACCTGGCGCAGCCGGCCGCGGTCCGCGAAGACGTCGGAGCCCGCGATCGCGTGGGTGAGCTCGATCCCGGCGGCCCGCGCCACCGGCTCGTAGTCGGTGACCGTCGAGGCCACGAAGTCGCCCAGGTGGGTCGGCTCCAGCTCCAGGTGCATCGCGCCCGCGTCGAGCCGGGCGAGGTCGAAGACGCCCTCGACGAGCACCTGCAGGTGGGCGGCGCGACGGCCGATCGCCTCGATGGCCTGGTCCCGGACCACCGGCGCCAGCTCGGGGTCGGCCAGGATCTCGCAGTACCCGACGATCACCGCGACCGGCGTACGGAGCTCGTGGCCGGCCACGGTGGTGAACTCCTGCCGGGCCCGGGCGAGCTCGGAGAGCCGCTGGACCTGGAGGCGCTCCTGCTCCAGCAGCAGCTCGCGCTGGTCGGCGAGGACGCGGCGCACGGTGGTGTCGGTGGCGACCCCGTCGAAGTAGGTCCGGAGCCCGTCCGAGCGCGGGGCGCCGCGGAGCCAGATCCAGCGGACCCGGCCGTCCAGCCCACGCACCCGGACCTCGACGTCGGCGGGAACGCCGATCCCGACATCGGTCTCGAAGTCGGCGAACAGCGCCCGGTCGACCGGGTCGACCAGGTCGCGCAGCGCGACCGGAAAGGCGACGTCCGCGGACAGCGGTCCCCCGACGATCGGCCGCGTGTTCGGGCTCAGGTACGCCGGCACCACGGCACCGCCGGTCGTCTCCACCGTCCAGACCAGGTCCTCGGTGTTCTCGACCGCGCGCTCGAACCTCGACCGCTCCCGCTCCAGCTCCGCGGCCAGGTCCTCGGCTCGGGCCCAGGCCGCGTCGCGGCCCTCGACCAGCGACGCGTTCAGCTCCCGCAGGGACCGTTCGGCCCGGACCCGGGCCCGGTCGGACGCGTCGAACCGGCGGGCCGTGCGCGCGGTCGCGGTGACGGCGATCAGGCTCCCCGCGACCACCAGCACGGCGGTGCCGAACCGGTCCCCGATCACGCCGCCCTCGACCAGGACGTCGCGCAGCAGGCCCGTCGCGGCCAGCCCCGCGGTCACCACCGGCACGGTCCCGCGGACCATCGCGGACCCCGGGCCGGTGCCCGCCGCCACCCAGGTCAGCAGCCCGCCGGGCACCAGCGCGGCGATCGCGACGGCCAGGAGTCCCCAGCTGATCGCGGAGTGCAGCGCCACGCTGGACAGGGTCGAGATCCGGTAGAGCTGCTCGACCCCGAACAGGTACCCGAACACCGCCATGACGGCGGTCAGCAACGGGAGCGCGAGGAGCGTCTGGGCCGGCCGCGCCCGGCCGGCGTCCAGGAGCAGCCGGCTGACGGCGAGGGCGAGCAGGGAGACCGTCGTGGCCGGCGCCATCTGCCCGGGCGCGATCCCGGCCGGGGCGGTGTGGTCGGCGAAGACGAGCTCGTCGATGCCCAGGGTCGTGCCGCTGACGATCTCGTACAGGACCAGCAGCGTCACGAGGACGACCAGCAGCGAGGCGAGCCGGACGACCCGGCGCGACCGGACCAGCACCGTGACCGCCAGTACGCCCAGGCAGAGCGCGGTGTTCACCTTCATCGTGGTGAGGCCCGGGAGCACGCTGGTCAGCAGCTCGAGCCCGAGCGCCCAGCCGACCAGCACGGTGATCGAGACGGCCGCGACGACGAGCCCGCAGACCCGGGCGACCCGCGGCAGCGTGGCGCGCTCGGTCAGGGTGGAGTCCTGCCCCTGGTCCCGCATGCGGCCAGCCTAGGAAACCGGCCTCCGTCCCGGACGGGCCGGAGGTCATCCCGGCGCGGGCCGATCGGCCCTGCCGGACAGCTCAGGCCGGGTTGCTCAGGCCAGGACCTCGGCGACCTTCCGGATCTCCTCGGGGCTGCGTGCGCTGAGGAGCAGGGTGGTCACCCCGGTCGCCTCCCACTCGGCGACGCGCTCCTTGACGTAGCCCTCGGTGCCGATGATGTGCATGTCGTTGACGAGCTCGTCGGGGATCAGCGCGGTCGCCTCCGCCTTCTGGCCGGAGAGGAACAGGCGCTGGACCTCGTCGGCGATGTCGCCGTACCCCATCCGGGTGAAGACCTGGTGGTGGAAGTTCATCTCCTTGGCGCCCATGCCGCCCATGTAGAGCGCGACGATCGGCTTCATGCCGTCCACCACCGCCTGCTTGGCCGGGCCGTCGTCGGCGGTGAACTCGAGGTGGCAGGTGGCCGCGATCTCGAACGTCTCCCGGGTACGACGCGCGCCCGGCCGGGCGAAGCCCTCGTCGAGCCACGGCTGGTACATGCCGGCCGACTTCGGGGTGTAGAAGATCGGGATCCAGCCGTCGGCGATCTCGGCGGTCTGGGCGACGTTCTTCGGGCCCTCGGCGCCGAGCCAGATCGGGATGTCCGCGCGCAGCGGGTGGGTGATCGGCTTCAGCGGCTTGCCGAGGCCCATCGCGCCGGGCCCGTTGTAGGGCAGCGGGTAGTGCGGGCCGTCGTTGGTGACCGCGCCCTCGCGGGCGAGCACCTGGCGGATGATGTCGACGACCTCGCGGGTGCGGGCCAGCGGCTTGGAGAACGGCTGGCCGTACCAGCCCTCGACGACCTGCGGGCCGGAGACGCCCATGCCGAGGATCACCCGGCCGTTCGAGAGGTGGTCGAGGGTGAGCGCGTGCATCGCGATGCTGGTCGGGGCTCGGCCGGACATCTGCACGATCGAGGTGCCGAGCCTGACCCGGCTGGTCTCCCGGCCCCACCAGGCGAGCGGGGTGAACGCGTCGGAGCCCCAGGCCTCCGCGGTGAAGATCGCGTCGTAGCCGGACTCCTCGGCGGCCGCCACGAGCTCGGCGTGGTTGGTCGGCGGGCCTGCCTGCCAGTAGCCGAGCTGCAGTCCGAGCTTCATGTCACTCCTCGCGTGGTCGCGGATGTGCCGGATGTTGTTGCTCCGAATACTAGAACGTGTTTCACTTCTGTGCCATGGCCCCCTCCGAATCCGCCACCGCCGAGTCGCGCGTGCTGCACGCCCCGATGAAGGTCGAGTTCGACTACACCCGATCGCTCGGACCGGTGCTCTCCCAGTTCATGTCCGCGCTCAAGCAGCACTCCGTGCTCGGCGGCGTCCTGGCCGACGGCCGGGTCGTCGTACCGCCGCCGGAGTACGACCCGGCGACCCACGCCGCGATCACCGAGCTGGTGCCGGTCTCCGACCACGGCACCGTGCAGAGCTGGAGCTGGGTGCCCGAGCCGGTCGCGCAGCAGCCGCTGGAGAAGCCGTTCGCCTTCGCGCACGTCCTCCTCGACGGCGCCGACGCGCCGATCCTGCACGCGGTCGACGTCGCCTCCCCCGCCGACATCTCCACCGGCATGCGGGTCAAGGTCCGCTGGGCCGAGGACCCGATCGGCAGCATCCGCGACATCGCCTGCTTCGAGCCGGCCGGCGCGGAGGAGTCCGCGGGCTCGGCGTCGATGGAGTTCGGCGCCCCGGAGGTCACCGGGATGATCAGCCCGGTCAAGCTCGCCTACGACTACGCCGCCTCGCCGGAGGAGACCAAGTTCTTCCGCGGCCTGGCCGAGGGCAAGATCTACGGTCAGCGCTGCCCGGCCTGCGAGAAGGTCTACGTCCCGCCGCGCGGCGCCTGCCCGGTGGACGGCGTGCCGACCACCGACGAAGTCGAGCTCCCGGACCGCGGCATCGTGACCACCTACTGCGTCGTCAACGTCCCGTTCCAGGGCCAGACGATCCCGATCCCCTACGTCTCGGCGTACGTGCTCCTCGACGGTGCGGACATCGCGTTCCTGCACCTGATCCTGGACATCGACGCCGCCGACGTCCGGATGGGCATGCGCGTCGAGGCGGTGTGGAAGCCCCGCGARGAGTGGACCACCGACCTCAACAACATCAAGTTCTTCCGTCCGACCGGCGAGCCGGACGCGGACTACGAGACCTACAAGCACCACCTCTGAGAGAGGCGAGACACATGCGTGACGTTGCCGTCGTGGGCTTCGCCCAGCGACAGATGAAGGAGCTCGACGGGTCGCCGACCTGCCTGGAGCTCCTGGTCCCGATCCTCGGTGACCTGTACCAGCAGACCGGCTGGACGAAGTCCGACATCGACTTCTGGTGCTCCGGCTCCAGCGACTACCTGGCCGGCCGCTCGTTCTCGTTCGTCTCCGCGGTCGACGCCATCGGCACCCTCCCGCCGGTGATGGAGTCGCACGTCGAGATGGACGCCGCCTGGGCGCTCTACGAGGCCTGGGTGAAGATCCAGACCGGCGAGGTCGACACCGCGGTCGTCTACGGCTTCGGCAAGTCCTCGGCCGGCGTGCTGCGCCGCACCCTGGCGCTGCAGCTCGACCCGTACACCGCCCAGCCGCTCTGGCCGGACACCGTCTCCCTGGCCGGCATCCAGGCCCGCGAGGGCCTCGAGAAGGGCCTGTGGGACGAGAAGGCGATGGCCGAGGTCGTGGCCCGCTCGATGACCGACGCCGCCGGCAACGAATGGGCGATCCGCAAGGGCGCGACCTCGATCGACGACGTCCTGGCCCAGGCGATGTACGCCGACCCGCTGCGCCGCTGGGACTGCGCGCCGGTCTCCGACGGCGCCGCCGCGATGGTGCTGGCCGCCGGCGACAAGGCCCTCGAGGCCTGCGACCGGCCGGCCTGGATCAGCGGGTTCCAGCACCGGATCGAGCCGATCGCGCTGAACGCCCGCGACCTCACCACCTCGACCAGCACCGCGGCCGCCGGCAAGGCGGCGGGTGTCGACGGTGTCGATCTCGCCGAGCTGCACGCGCCCTTCAGCCACCAGGAGCTGATCCTGCGCGAGTCGCTCGGGCTTCCGGGCGACGTCACGATCAACCCGTCGGGCGGCGCGCTCACCGCCAACCCGATGTTCTCCGCGGGCCTGAACCGGATCGGCGAGGCCGCGAAGCGGATCTGGGCCGGCGGCTCGGACAAAGCTCTCGCCCACGCCACCTCCGGTCCTGCGCTGCAGCAGAACCTCGTGGTCACCCTGGGCTCGACCAAGAAGGGCAGCTGAACATGGCGAAGATCCCTGCCGCCGTCATCGGCGTCGGCCAGACCAAGTACCAGGCCCAGCGCGCGGACGTCTCGATGGCGGGCCTGCTGCGCGAGGCCGTCGACCGGGCCCTGCTCGACGCCGGCCTCACCTTCGCCGACATCGACGCGGTCGTCGTCGGCAAGGCGCCGGACCTGTTCGAGGGCGTGATGATGCCCGAGCTGTACCTGGCCGACGCCCTCGGCGCGGCCGGCAAGCCGCTGCTCCGGGTGCACACCGCCGGTTCGGTCGGCGGCTCGACCGCGATCGTGGCGGCCTCCCTGGTGCAGTCGGGCGTCCACGAGCGCGTCCTGACCGTGGCCTTCGAGAAGCAGTCGGAGTCCAACGCGATGTGGGCGCTCTCGATCCCGGTGCCGTTCATCATGCCGGTGCACGCCGGCGCGGGCGGCTACTTCGCCCCGCACGTGCGCTCCTACATCCGGCGTTCCGGCGCCCCGGGCCACATCGGCGCGATGGTGGCGGCCAAGGACCGCAACAACGCGCTGAAGAACCCCTACGCGCACCTGCAGAACGAGGGCACCACCGTGGAGTCGGTGCTGGCCTCGACGATGCTGTGGGACCCGATCCGGTTCGACGAGACCTGCCCGTCCTCCGACGGCGCCTGCGCGATGGTGATCGCCTCGGAGTCCGCGGTGGCGAAGTCCGGCGTGGCGAACCCGGCGTGGATCCACGGCACCCAGATGCGCTCGGAGCCGACCACCGCCGCCGAGCGCGACCAGGTCAACCCGCAGGCCGGCCGGGACGCCTCGGCCGCGCTGTGGAAGCAGGCCGGGATCACCAACCCGATCGAGGAGATCGACTGCGCCGAGGTCTACGTGCCCTTCTCCTGGTTCGAGCCGATGTGGCTGGAGAACCTCGGGTTCGCCGCGCAGGGTGACGGCTGGAAGCTCACCGAGGCCGGCGAGACGGCGATCGGCGGCAAGATCCCGTTCAACATGAGCGGCGGCGTGCTCTCCTCGAACCCGATCGGCGCCAGCGGCATGATCCGCTTCGCCGAGGCCTCGCTGCAGGTCATGGGCGAGGCCGGCGAGCACCAGGTCGACGGCGCCCGCAAGGCACTGGGCCACGCGTACGGCGGCGGCTCGCAGTTCTTCGCGATGTGGGTCGTCGGCGCGGAGAAGCCGACCAACTGAACCAACCGCGACGCCCCGGACCGATTCGGTCCGGGGCGTCGTGCTGTCTAGGCTCAGGGTGTGATCGAGCTCTTCAACCGCACCGAGATCGACCAGATGCGCCCGGCCGGCCGGTTCGTCGCCGACGTGCTGACCGCGCTGCGCGAGGCCGCGCACGTCGGCGTCAACCTGCTGGAGCTGGACGCGCTGGCGGCCCGGATGATCGCCGAGCGCGGCGCGACGTCCTGCTACGTCGACTACCACCCGTCGTTCGGGGCGATGCCGTTCGGCAAGGTGCTCTGCACCTCGGTCAACGACGCCGTCCTCCACGGACTCCCCCACGACTACGTCCTCGCCGACGGTGACCTGCTCTCGGTCGACTTCGCCTGCGAGGTGGACGGCTGGGTCGCCGACTCGGCGACCAGCGTCGTGGTCGGCAACGCCCGCCCCGAGGACCTCGAGCTGATCGCCACCACCGAGCGCGCGCTGGTCGCCGGGATCGCCGCGGCGACCGTCGGCAACAAGCTCGGCGACATCGGGCACGCCATCGGCGAGGTCGCCCGCGCGGCCGGGCTGAAGATCAACCTCCAGTTCGGCGGCCACGGGGTCGGCCGGACGATGCACGGCGACCCGCACGTCCCGAACGACGGCCGCCCGGGCCGGGGCCTGCCGCTGAAGCCGGGCCTGGTGATCGCGATCGAGCCGTGGTTCCTGCACAGCACCGACGAGATCTACACCGACCCGGACGGCTGGACGCTGCGCAGCGCTGACGGCTCCCGCGGCGCGCACAGCGAGCACACCATCGCGATCACCGAGGACGGGCCGCTGGTGCTGACCGCGCGCTGAGCGTGGTGCCCCGACATCGGTGAACGGGTGCGCCCTGCCCGACCTGATTCCTGGTTCACCATGCACCCCGAATCTCCGAGCGTTGTACTGAGAGGAACGACCATGTCTTGTAGCGCGCGCTCCCGACTTCTGGGAAGCATCTTGCTCGGGGTCGCCGCCCTCGGAGTTCTCGGTGGCTGCGGATCCGAGAGGGTGGGCGATTCCGAGAACAGTTGTGCTCACCGGCTTCAGTTCCGCTCCGATGCCTACGAGGACCATCCCGGAGTTGACGTCGTCGCGGGGCCGAAGGTGGGTTCTGCATCGCCTCTGGGTTGCGCTGACGGCGGCGAACGCAGTTCGTCCGAGACGTTCGACGCGTTTGAGGCACAGGGTCTGGACCCGAGCCTGGGCATCCTGGTCGACGTCTTCGGTTCCGGGCTGGCGTTGTTCACGCTGGACGAGCCGACGCCGGCTCAGCAGGAGGCGATCGACTCCTTCGCCGAGTCGGACGGATGAGCGGCTCTGCTCGCTAGTCCGTCCTTGAACGATGTGATTACATGATTACATCGTTACAAGGAGGTGCACGATGGGTGCGACGGAGCAGGAGCAGATCAGCGGGTGGGTCCGGGGACGGCTGCCGGACGACTGGTTCACCGAGGCGGCGGAGGTCCGGGTGGACCGCGAGGAGATCGTCGTGGTCGGTCGGCTGGCCGCCCCCGACGCCGAAGACGGCGTGGACGCGCGTGAGGCGGCGATCGGCCGGATCACCCGCTTCCGCGAGTCCACGCGCGACGAGCGGATCGAGATCGCCCGGGAGGCCGAACGCCGGTTCGAGCGGAAGGTCGGCTGGGGGGCAGCGTGCGGCGAGGTCGAGGCGGTGTTCACCAACATCGCGGCGCCGGTGATGACCCGGCTGCGCCAGCCCGAGCGCCAGGTGCTCGACACGCTGGTGGAGGCCGGTGTCGCGCGCAGCCGGGCCGACGCGCTCGGCTGGTGCGTCCGGCTGGTCGGTGAGCACACCGAGACCTGGCTCGCCGAGCTGCGCGAGGCGATGACCAGCGTGCAGCGGCTGCGCGAGGAGGGCCCGCAAGCCTGAGACCCGCACGGGAAGCAGCGAGCCGCCGCCACCCCGAAGGGTGACGGCGGCGCGCGACGCGTCCGGGAACTCAGGCCTTGTAGGCCACCGGAAGCTCCTTGATGCCGTTGATCCAGGAGTGGCGCAGCCGACGCGGCTCGCCCTTCTGCGCGATGTTCGGGATCCGGTCGGCGAGGACGTCGAACATGACCTCGACCTCGACGCGCGCCAGGTTGGCGCCGATGCAGTAGTGCGCACCGTGACCGCCGAAGGCGAGCTGCGGGTTGTGCTCCCGCTTGATGTCGAACTGACGGGGGTTCTCGAAGACGGCCTCGTCGTTGTTGCCGCTGGCGTAGTAGAGGCCGACGCGCTCGCCCTTCTTGATCGCCTGGCCGCCGATCTCGACGTCGTTCAGCGCGGTGCGCTGGAAGACGGTCACCGGGGTGGCCCAGCGGATGACCTCGTCGACCATCGTGGTCGGCCGCTCGGCCTTCCAGATGTCCCACTGCTCGGGGTTCTGGAAGAACGCGTGCATGCCGTGGCTGATCGCGTTGCGGGTGGTCTCGTTGCCGGCGACGGCCAGCAGGATGACGAAGAAGCCGAACTCGTCGTCGTTGAGGCCCTCGCCGTCCTCCCCCGCGGTGACGAGCTTGGTGATGATGTCGTCGCGCGGGTTCTCCTTGCGGTCCGCGGCGAGCATCATCGAGTAGCCGAGGATCTCGGCGGCGGCGACCGCCGGGTCGCCCTCGATCTCCGGGTCGTCGTACGACAGCATCTGGTTGGACCACTCGAAGAGCTTCTTGCGGTCCTCCTGCGGGACACCGAGGAGCTCGGCGATCGCCTGCAGCGGCAGCTCGGCGGCGACCTCCTCGACGAAGTCGCCCTCGCCACGGGCCAGGGCGTCGTCGACGATCTTGTTCGCCCGGACGACCAGGATCTCCTTGAGCGCGGCCACCGCGCGCGGCGTGAAGCCGCGGCTGATGATCTGGCGCAGGCGGGTGTGGTGCGGCGGGTCGTGGTGGATCAGCATCGCGCGCTGCAGCTCGACCTGCTCGCGGGTCATGTCCGCGGCGAAGCGGATGATGACGCCGTTCTCGTTGGTCGAGAAGTCCTTGCTGTTCTTGGAGACAGCGAGGATGTCCTCGTGGCGGGTGAGCGCCCAGTGGCCGGTGTCGAGGAAGCCGGCGCGGGCCTCGGGGGCCTGCTCGACCCAGAAGACCGGCGCGGTCCTGCGGAGCTCGGCGTACTCGGTGAGCGGAACGGAGACCTCGTTCAGACCGGGGTCGGTCGGGTCGAAGGCATCGGGCAGTGCGGGCGCTGCAGTCACAGGTAGTCCTCCACGTTTCTGAAACACGTTCTACATATGATGGTGACACAGTTTGAACACGTGAGCAAAGGATTCGCCCGATCTTTTTCGGGCCGTCCGCGGACTGGCCAGAAATAAGAACGTGTTCTATTTTAGAGCGTAAGCACCCCACCCGTACCAGGAGGAAACATGGGCAACCCGGTCATCGTCGAGGCCGTCCGTACGCCGCTCGGAAAGCGCCGCGGCTGGCTGGCAGGCCTGCACCCGGCGGTGCTTCTCGGCGCGTCGCAGGTGGAGGTGCTCAAGCGCGCCGGCCTCGACCCCGAGCTGGTCGACCAGGTCATCGGCGGCTGCGTCACCCAGGCCGGCGAGCAGTCCAACAACATGGTCCGCCGCGCGTGGATGCACGCGGGCCTCCCGAACCACACCGCGTCCACCGTCATCGACGCGCAGTGCTCCTCGGCCCAGCAGGCGGCGCACCTCATCAACGCGATGATCGCCGGCGGCGCGATCAAGGCCGGCATCGCCTGCGGCGTCGAGTCGATGTCCCGGATCCCGCTCGGCGGCAACGTGCCCAAGGGCCTCGGCGACCCGCGTCCGGACAACTGGGACATCGACCTCCCGAACCAGTTCGAGGGCGCCGACCGGATCGTGAAGGACCGCGGCTTCAGCCGCGCCGACGTCGACCGCTTCGGCTTCGAGTCCCAGCGCAAGGCGCGCCGGGCCGTCGACGAGGGCCGCTTCGAGCGCGAGATCTTCTCCGTCGAGGCCCCGGTCCTCGACGACGAGGGCAACCCGACCGGCGAGACCCGGATCGTCAGCACCGACCAGGGCCTGCGCGAGACCACGCTCGAGGGCCTCGCCACGCTGAACCCGGTCCTCGAGGGCGGCACCCACACCGCCGGAACGTCCTCGCAGATCTCCGACGGCTCCTCGGCGCTGCTCATCATGGACTCCGACCTGGCGGTCTCGCTCGGCCTCAAGCCGCGCGCCCGGATCGTCACCTCGTGCCTCGTCGGCGCCGACCCGTACTACCACCTCGACGGCCCGGTCCAGGCGACCGAGAAGGTCCTCAAGGACTCCGGCATGAGCATGTCCGACATCGACCTCTGCGAGGTCAACGAGGCCTTCGCCGGCGTCGTGATGTCCTGGGCGAAGGTGCACGACGTGCCCGAGGACAAGTACAACGTCAACGGCGGCGCGATCGCGCTCGGCCACCCGGTCGGCTCCACCGGCACCCGCCTGCTCACCACCGCGCTGCACGAGCTCGAGCGGCAGGACAAGAGCACCGCGCTGATCTCGATGTGCGCCGGTGGCGCGCAGGCCTCGGGCACCATCATCGAGCGCATCGGCTGACCCGACCGTGATCAGGTGGAGCGACGAAGAGCTCGCGATCCGGGACGCCGTGCGCAGCTTCGTCGACAAGGAGGTCCGGCCGCTCGTCGACGACCTCGAGCACGGCGGCCTGCCGCCGTACGACCTGATCCGGAAGATGTACGCCGCCTTCGGACTCGACCAGATGTCCGGCGAGGCGTTCGACCAGCAGATCGCCGCGGCCGAGGCGGGGGAAAGCTCCTCCGCCTCGGCGCGCGACATGGCGATGGGCAGCGTCCTCAACATCGAGCTCGCCAAGGTTTCGATGGGCATCTCCAGCGCCCTCGGCGTCTCGGTCGGGCTCGCCGCCGGGACGATCAACTCCCGGGGCACCGTCGAGCAGCGCAAGCGCTGGGCCCGCGACCTGGTCACCTTCGAGAAGGTCGGCGCCTGGGCGATCACCGAACCGGACTCGGGCTCGGACGCGTTCGGGGGGATGCGCACCACGGTGCGCCCCGACGGTGACGAGTGGGTCCTGACCGGACAGAAGACCTTCATCACCAACGGCCCGTACGCCGACACGATGGTCGTCTACGCGAAGCTCGACGACGGCTCGGGGATCGACCGGCGCGACCAGCCGGTCCTCACCTTCGTGCTCGACGCCGGCATGGAGGGCCTGGTCCAGGGCAAGCCGTTCAAGAAGATGGGCATCGCCTCCTCCCCCACCGGCGAGCTGTTCTTCGACGAGGTCCGGCTCGACCGCAGCCGCCTCCTCGACGGCGGCGGTCACAACGACGCCGGCGACGGGCGCGACTCGGCGCGGGCGAACTTCACCGTCGAGCGGGTCGGCATCGCCACCCTCGCCCTCGGCGTCATCGAGGAGTGCCTCCGGCTCTCGATCGACTACGCCCGCGAGCGCGAGCTCTGGGGCAGGCCGATCGGCGACTTCCAGCTGATCCAGCTCAAGCTCGCCGAGATGGAGGTCGCCCGGATCAACGTGCAGAACATGGTGTTCCGCGCGATCGAGACCCAGCGGGCGGGGGCGTCGCTGACCATGGCCGAAGCCTCCGCGATGAAGCTCTACTCCTCGAAGGCCGCCTGCGACGTCGCGATGGAGGCGGTCCAGCTCTTCGGCGGCAACGGGTACATGGCCGAGTACCGCGTCGAGCAGCTCGCCCGGGACGCGAAGTCGCTGATGATCTACGCCGGCTCGAACGAGGTTCAGGTGACCCATGTCGCCAAGGGCCTGCTGCGAGGCTGAGGGTGCCGCGGCCCCCGATCACGCCTGCTCCCCCGCTGGCCGAGGGAGTCGGGCTGCCCTGGGACGTGCCGGTCGCGGACGCGGTCGCGGAGATCGCTCGGGCCCGGGCGGCGTACGGGGACACCTTCGAGGTGCGCTCCGGACGTGACCGCTACCTGTTCGTCTTCTCCCCCGTCGGGGTCGAGTCGTTCTACGCGCTGCCCGAGGAGGCCGCCAGCAAGGGCGTGGCCGACTACCTGATGCTGCGGCGCAAGCTGCCCGACGAGCTCTTCGACGGCCGTCGCACCCTCCCCGGGACCCTCTTCAGGCGCGACGACGTGGCGCACTACCTGGCCAACCTGGACCGCGCCCTGGTCGCCGCCGCCGATGAGCTCGGCGACAGCGGGACCGTCGACGTCTTCGCGCTCACCCGCCGCCTGGCCCACCGGATGGGGCTGGCGTCGTGGGCCGGCCCGGGATCGGCCGACGGTGCGACTTTCGACCGGCTGGTCCGGGCGCTGGACGCGCTCGACGGCGCCGAGGCGTTCGTGCACCCGGATGCGATGGCCGCGGTCGCGGCGTCCGGCAAGGCGGCCGAGCTGGCCGCGCTCGCCGAGGTCGAGGACGTCCTCGGGGCAGCGCTGGCCCGGTACGACGCCGGCGAGCGCGAGGCGACCGGGCTCTTCGCCCGGATCGCCGACGCCTGGGACGGCGAGCCCTCGGTGGTACGCCGCCAGGGAGTCGCCCGCGACGTCGCGCTGATCCACGTCGCCTCGATGTCGAACCTCGCCGCGGCGCTCGGCTGGGTGCTCGTCGACCTGCTCGCCCACCCCGCCGTGCTGGACGGGGTCCTCGCCGGCGACCGCGACCTCGCGGAGCGGTCCGCGCTGGAGTCGACCCGGCTGGCGCAGCGCTCGATCATGTCCCGCGCCGCGCTGACCGAGGTGGAGCTCGACGACGGGCGGGCGTCGTACCGGGTGCCGGCGGGGACGACGATCGCGACCCTGCTGCCGCTGCTCAACACGACGGCCGGCCCGGGCCTGGACTCCTGGGACCCGGACCGGTGGAACCGCTGGAAGCTCGCCGACACCGGGACGCTGGCCAGCCCGCAGCTGGTCACCGCCTTCGGCCACGGGCGGCACTCCTGCCCGGCCCAGCCGTTCAGCCTGGCCGCCATGACCGCCGCTGCCACCGGCCTGCTCGGCCGGTTCGAGCTCACCCCGACCTGGACGGAGCACCCGCAGCCCGTGCCCGCCCAGATCGGCGGGGTGGCGCGGTCGGCGGCCCCGTGCGAGGCCTCCTACCGCCGCCGCTGACGCCCTGCCTCGCTCACGCCGTGAGAGGCGCAGGGCGTGGAACCCGGACTCAGGTGCCGTAGACCGGCTCGGGGGTCGCGCCCTCGGCGATCAGGGCGTCGACGACGTCGCCGAGCTCGGTGGCGTCCCAGCGCTTGCCGTGGTCGCGGGAGGCACCGTGGCGCCAGGCGTCCTCGAGGGTGAGCTTGCCGCCGTCGCTCTCGAAGATCCGGCCGGTGACGTGGCCGGCTGCCTCGGAGGCGAGCCAGGCGACGATCGGGCTGTTGTCCTCGGGCAGTGCCATCTCGGAGGTGTCGAAGGCCCCCTCGGTCATCCGGGTCTTGGCGACCGGGGCGAGCGCGTTGACGGTGACGCCGACGCGGGAGAGCTCCGCCGCCGCGACCAGCGTCATCGTGGCGATGCCGCCCTTGGCGGTCGAGTACACGACCTGGCCGATCGAGCCCTGGAGGCCCGCGCCCGAGGTGGTGTTGATGACCCGGGCGGCGCGCTGACGGCCCTCCTTGGACTCCGCGCGCCAGTACGCCGCGGCGTGCCGCAACGTGGCGAAGTGGCCCTTGACGTGCACCCGCATGACGGCGTCGAACTCGTCCTCGGTGGCGTTGACGAGCATCCGGTCGCGGACGAAGCCGGCGTTGTTGACCAGGATGTCGAGCCCGCCGAAGGTGTCGACCGCCTGCTGGACCAGCGCCGCGGCCTGCTCGAAGTCGGCGACGTCGGCGCCGTTCACGACCGCCTGGCCGCCCATCGCCTCGATCTCGGCGACGACCTCGTGCGCGGGCGAGTCGGTCTTCTCGCCGTTGTTGGACACGCCGAAGTCGTTCACGACCACCTTGGCGCCGTGGCGGGCGAGCTCCAGCGCGTGGGCGCGGCCGATGCCGCGGCCGGCGCCGGTGACGATGGCGATGCGGCCTTCGAGAAGACGGGTCATGAGGGTGTGCTCCTGGGGTTTGCGCCGTCTCGACAGGCTCGACGACCGGGTGGATTGGTGCGGAGTTGCGACTACTGGATGACCAGGAAGGCGGGCGGCTCGCCGCCGCCGTCGCAGCCGACCTGGGCACCGCTCACGTACGACGCCAGGTCGCTGGCGAGGAAGACGGCCACGTTGCCGACCTCCTGGGGCCGGGCCATCCGGCCGAGCGGGATGGTGGCCTCGATCTTGGCGACCCGGTCGTCCCCGCCGTAGTGGTCGTCGGTCTGCTCGGTGCGGCAGAGGCCGACGTCGATGGCGTTGACCCGGACTTTCGGACCCCACTCCATGGCGAGGCTCCGGGTCAGCGAGTCGACCCCGGCCTTGGCGGCGGCGTACGCGGCGATCGTCGGAGCGGCGCGGTGCGCGCTGATCGAGGAGATGTTCACGATCGACCCGCCGGTCTCCTGGGCCTGCATCACCGCATTGGCGGCCTGCGCGACCAGCAGCGGGGCGCTCAGGTTGAGGCCGATGATCTTGTCGTGGAAGCGCGGCGACGCGGTCGCGGCGTCGGCCGCGGGGGCGCCGCCGGCGTTGTTGACCAGGACGTCCAGGCGGCCGTGCGCGGCGACGATCCCGTCGACCATCGCCTGCACCGAATCCGGGTGGCGGACGTCGCAGCGGACGTGGGTGGTCCCGGCGACCGGGTCCTCGGCCTCCGACCGCGCGCAGGTCACGACGGTGGCGCCGGCGAGCACCAGCGCCTCGGTGATGCCGCGGCCGATGCCGCGGGAGCCGCCCGTGACGAGGGCGACCCGGCCGTTCAGGTCGATCGAGAGAGCCATGCTGGTACTCTACCAAGCAAGTGCTTGTTTTGGTCGAATCGCCCAACCCGGAGAGGCCTCATGTCTGCAGTCACCAGCGAGCTCCGCGACGACGGCGTCCGCGTCGTCACGATGAACGCCCCGCCCGTCAACGCCCTCACCGTCCAGGGCTGGTTCGACGTGGCCGCCGCGCTCGACGAGGCCAGCGCCGACATGGCCACGAAGGTCGTGGTCCTGCGCGCCGAGGGCAAGGGCTTCAACGCCGGCGTCGACATCAAGGAGATGCAGAACACCACCGGCTTCGACGCCCTCATCGGCGCCAACAAGGGCTGCTTCGCCGCCTTCAAGGCCGTCTACGAGTGCAGCGTCCCGGTGATCGCCGCGGTCAACGGCTTCTGCGTCGGCGGCGGCGTCGGCCTGGCCGGCAACGCCGACATCGTGGTCGCCAGCGAGGACGCCTACTTCGGCGTCCCCGAGGTCAAGCAGGGCGCCCTCGGCGCGGCCACCCACATGGCCCGCCTGGTCCCCCAGCAGATGATGCGCGCGCTGTACTTCACCGCCGCGACCATTCCGGCGACCGAGCTGCACCGCTTCGGCTCCGTCTACCGGCTGGCACCGCGCGAGAAGCTCCTCGACGTCGCCCTCGAGGTCGCGGCGAGCATCGCCGAGAAGGACACCCGGGTGATCCGCGCCGCCAAGGAGGCGCTCAACGGGATCGAGCCCGTGGACGTGAACAAGAGCTACCGGTTCGAGCAGGGGTTCACCTTCGAGCTCAACCTCGCCGGTGTCAGTGACGAGCTCCGCGACGACTTCGCCGGAACGAACAAGGCAGGAAACAAGTGAGCAAGCCCCGCAGCAAGCAGATGACCATCGACGAGGTGGTCGCCCAGCTCTCCGACGGGATGACCATCGGGATCGGCGGCTGGGGCCCGCGGCGCAAGCCGATGGCGCTGGTCCGCGCCATCCTGCGCTCGGACCTGAAGGACCTCACTATCGTCAGCTGGGGCGGCGCCGACGTCGGCCTGCTCGCCCGGGCCGGCAAGATCCGCAAGCTCGTCTACGCGTTCGTCTCGCTGGACTCGATCCCGCTGGAGCCGAACTTCCAGAAGGCCCGCCAGGAGAAGGCGATCCCCGAGGTCGTCGAGCTCGACGAGGGCATGTTCCAGACGGGCCTGTACGCCGCGGCGCAGCGGCTGCCGTTCCTGCCGATGCGCGCCGGCCTGGGTTCCGACGTGCTGGTCAACAACCCGTGGATCAAGACCGTGACCTCGCCGTACGCCGACGAGAACGGCGACCTCGAGGAGCTCACCGCCGTCCCGGCGCTCAAGCTCGATGTCGCGCTGGTGCACCTGAACCGTGCCGACGCGCACGGCAACGCGACGTACCTGGGTCCGGACCCGTACTTCGACGACCTGTTCGTGCAGGCCGCCGACAAGGCGTTCGTCACCTGCGAGCAGATCGTGGACACCGCCGGCCTGACCGTGGACACCCCGGTCCAGCGGCTGCTGATCAGCCGGATGAGCGTCACCGGCGTGGTCGAGACCCCGAACGGCGCGCACTTCACCACCTGCACGCCGGACTACGAGCGCGACGAGAAGTTCCAGAAGGCCTACGCGGCCGCCGCCGGCGGGTCCGACGAGGACTGGGCCGCGTTCGAGGAGCGTTTCCTGAGCGGCGACGAGGCCGCGTACCAGGCAGCCGTCGCTGCCTTCGCCGCCGAGGAGGCCAGCAAGTGACCGAGTTCAGCCGCGCAGAGGTCTGCGCCACCGCCATCGCCGACGCCTTCGCCGAGGACGGCGAGATCTTCGCCAGCCCGATGGGGATGCTGCCGATGCTGGGGGTCCGGCTCGCCAAGCTCACCTCCAACCCCGACCTGGTCATCTCCGACGGCGAGTCGCTCTTCCTCGGCGGCGTGCCGCCGCTGTTCGCGAAGGCCGACGTCGTCGAGGGCTGGATCCCGTTCCGCCGCGTCTTCGACGTGGTCGCCTACGGCAAGCGCCACGTGATGATGGGCGCGACCCAGGTGGACCGGCAGGGCAACCAGAACATCTCCGCGATCGGCGACTTCGCGCAGCCGAAGCGCCAGCTGCTCGGGTCGCGCGGCGCCCCGGGAAACACGGTCAACAACCGGACGTCGTACTGGGTGCCGAAGCACACCACCCGCGTCTTCGTCGAGCAGGTCGACATCGTCTCCGGCGTCGGCCCGGCGCGAGCCAAGGCTGCCGGCGCGGGCGCGTCGAAGTACAACGACATCCACCGGATCGTCACCAACCTGGGCGTCTTCGACGTGAAGGGTGCGGACGACACCGTGCGGCTGCTGTCGCTGCATCCGGGCGTCACGCTGGACGAGGTCGTCGAGAACACCGGCTTCGAGCTGGCCGTCCCGGCCGAGGTCCCGACCACCCGCGAGCCCACCGAGTCCGAGCTGATGATCATCCGCAACGTGCTCGACCCGAAGACCCTGCGCGACCGCGAGGTCCCGCCTGTCACCACCGAGGCGGCGAAGTGATCGACCAGCTGCTCAGGACCCCGCTCACCGAGCTCGCCGGGATCAAGCACCCGGTGGTGCAGACCGGGATGGGCTGGGTCGCCGGCCCGCGCCTGGTCTCCGGCACCGCGGAGGCCGGCGGCCTCGGCATCCTGGCCTCGGCCACGATGACCATCGAGGAGCTCGAGAAGGCGATCGTCGAGGTCAAGGGCCGCACCGACAAGCCGTTCGGCGTGAACCTGCGCGCCGACGCCGCCGACGCGCCGGCCCGCTGCGACCTGCTCATCGATTACGGCGTGAAGGTCGCGTCCTTCGCGCTGGCCCCGAAGCCGGAGCTGATCGCCAAGCTCAAGGAGCACGACATCGTCGTGATCCCGAGCATCGGCGCCCCGAAGCACGCCAAGAAGGTGGCGTCGTGGGGCGCGGACGCCGTGATGATCCAGGGCGGCGAGGGCGGCGGCCACACCGGGAACGTGCCGACGACGCTGCTGCTCCCGACCGTGCTCGACGCGGTCGACATCCCGGTGATCGCGGCGGGCGGCTTCTTCGACGGCCGTGGCCTGGCCGCCGCGCTCTCCTACGGCGCCGCCGGCGTCGGGATGGGCACCCGGTTCCTGCTCACCCAGGACAGCCGGGTCCCGGACGCGGTCAAGCAGCGCTACCTGGAGGCGGACCTCAACGGCACCGTGGTCAGCTCCAAGGTCGACGGCATGCCGCACCGGATGCTCCGCACCGACCTCGTCGAGTCCGTCGAGGAGTCCAGCTTCGTCAAGCGCCTCGGCCCGACCACGAAGCGCACGCTCGCCTTCAAGAAGATGAGCGGGATGTCGTGGCGCGCGCTGGTCAAGGACGGGCAGGCGATGAAGCACGGCCAGGACCGCACCTGGACGCAGATGATCCTCGCGGCGAACACCCCGATGATGCTGAAGGCCGGCCTCGTCGACGGCGACCCGGCGGCGGGCGTGCTCGCCAGCGGCCAGGTCGTCGGCGTCATCGACGACCTGCCGACCTGCGAGCAGCTGATCGACCGGGTCGTCACCCAGGCCGCCGCCGAGCTGAAGCGGACCCAGACCTACCTCGCCTGACGGCGCAGAACCGCAGGTTCACCCCGTTTCGAGGAGTGAGTGAGTCAGGCGGTCACTGCGTGCTCAGGCCCGTCGAGACGCACTTGACCATCTTCGAGGAGACCGAGGTCGCGGCCGAGGCGTCCTGCTTCGAGGCCTTGTAGTTCTTCTTGCCGTCGACGAGCGCCTGGAGCCCCTTGTCGGAGATCTTCGAGTCGACCAGGACCTTGGCGATGCAATCGGCCTGCTTGTCGCTCAGCTTGGAACCCGCGGACCCGAGGATCGAGCCCTCGCCGCCCTTCTGGAGTGCCTTCGAGACCTCGTCCTGGCTCGGCCGGTCGCTGCTGCTCCCGCAGCCCGGGACCAGCAGAAGCACACTCACCGCAAGGGCCGCACCGAACGCACGCATGGTTCCTCATTCCTCG
Source organism: Marmoricola sp. RAF53 (assembly GCF_052114005.1). NCBI lineage: Bacteria > Bacillati > Actinomycetota > Actinomycetes > Propionibacteriales > Nocardioidaceae > Marmoricola > Marmoricola sp. RAF53. Next base: position 113,830 of record NZ_JBFRDX010000016.1, read on the forward strand.
TTGCCGGGTCGTCCCGGGATCCAGGGAAACGTACCGGTTCACAGCCGACGCTGGAAGAGCAGCTGCCGGCCGACCGGTCGTTGCCCGAGCCGCTCGTTGATGTCGATCATCACCGCGTTCGACGCGGCGTTCTCGGTGAGGATCCGGCGCAGGTGCGGCTCGTCGTCGGAGAGCCACAGCAGCATCGTGCTCTTCAGCAGCAGGCCGAGCCGGTGGCCGCGGTGCGCGGGCAGGACGGCGGTGTCGTGCTGCTCGGCCCAGGCCGGCTGCTCGGCGTCGACCGAGACCACCGTGTGGCCGGCGATCTCGCCGCTGGCCCGGTGCCGGGCGAGCAGCCGGTAGAGCCGGTAGCCGGACTCCTCCTGGGCCTGCTCGTAGCGCCGGATCCGGTCGGCGTCGTACTGCTCGTCCTCGTACTCCAGGTCGTCCAGCGGGGCGTCGTTGATAGCCGAGGTGACCGCCGCCAGCCCGTCCAGGAGCTCCTCGGGCGTGCGGCCGCGGACCCGGACCAGCTCGTACTCCCCCGCGTACGACGCCGCCTCGGCCGCCAGCCCTTCCAGCAGCGCGCGCTGCCCGGCCGACCCGTCGAGGTCCTGGGCGCGGCGCACCTCGACCGACTTCGCGGCGAAGCCGTGCGCGGCGGCGAAACCGCGGGCCGCCTCGCTCTCCCAGCCGTAGAGCAGCACCAGGTCGCGTCCCATCGCCCGGATGACGTCCAGCGCCAGCCTCAGCGCCGCGGTGCCGTACCCGCGGCGACGCACCGGCGGCGCGACCACGACCTCCAGCCAGACCAGGTCGGGGTTGTCGTAGTCGCTCCCGAAGATCGCGACCGACCCGACGACCGCGCCCTCCGAGCGCGCCAGGAAGTACCGCCCGCGCTCGCCGTCGAAGCCGTGCCGGACCGACATCTGCTGCCGGTGCAGGGTGCGCGGCTGCTCCCACGGGCAGTCGACCGCGGCCGCCGCCCGGTCGAGCGCGACCCAGTCGACCAGGGCGTCGGTGTCGTCCGGCCCGAGCTCCACGAGATCCACCTCAGCAGTCTCGCTCAGGTGGGCCTCACGGAGCGACGGGTTTCAGAGGCGCTCGATGATCGTCACGTTGGCCTGGCCGCCGCCCTCGCACATCGTCTGCAGCGCGTAGCGGCCGCCGGTGCGCTCCAGCTCGTTGAGCATGGTCGCCATGATCCGGGTGCCGGTGGCGCCGATCGGGTGGCCCAGGGCGATGCCGCCCCCGTTGACGTTGACCTTCTCCAGCGGGATCTCCAGCTCCTTGGCCCAGGCCAGGACCACGGAGGCGAACGCTTCGTTGCACTCGAACAGGTCGATGTCGTCGACGGTCAGCCCGGTCTTCTCCAGGGCGTGCCGGGTGGCGCGGATCGGGCCGGTCAGCATCCAGATCGGGTCATCGCCCTTGACCGAGAGGTGGTGGATCCGGGCGCGCGGGGTGAGGCCGTGCTCGTCGACCGCCGCCTGCGAGGCGATCAGCATCGCGGAGGCGCCGTCGCAGATCTGCGAGGCGACGCCGGCCGTGATCCGGCCTCCGGGGGCGAGCGGCTCGAGCTCGGCCATCTTCTCCAGCGAGGTGTCGCGCGGGCACTCGTCGGTGCTGAAGACGGTGCCGTCGGCGAGGGTGACCGGGGCGATCTCGTGGGCGAACCGGCCCTCGGCGATGGCGGTCTTCGCGCGGGTGTGCGAGGCGAGCGCGAACTCCTCCATCTCCTCGCGGGTGATCCCCCACTTCTCGGCGATCATCTCGGCGGAGTTGAACTGCGAGACCTCGACGTCGCCGTACCGCTTGACCCAGCCCGGGGACTCGGCGAACGGGGTGGTGAAGCCGTACTGGTCGGCGACCAGCATGGCCGCGGAGATCGGGATCGCGGACATGTTCTGCAGACCGCCGGCGACGACCAGGTCCTGGGTACCGGACATGACGCCCTGCGCGGCGAAGTGCACGGCCTGCTGCGAGGAGCCGCACTGGCGGTCGATGGTGACGCCCGGGACGTGGTCCGGGAGCCCGGCCACCAGCCAGGCGGTGCGGGCGACGTCGCCGGCCTGGGAGCCGATGGTGTCGCAGCAGCCCATGATCACGTCGTCGACGGCGCCCGGGTCGATGCCGGTGCGCTCGACGAGCGCGGCGAGCACGTGCGCGCCCAGGTCGGCGGAGTGCATGGTCGCCAAGGAGCCGCGGCGCTTCCCGACAGGGGTGCGGACGGCATCGATGATGTAGGCCTCGGTCACTGTGTTGCTCCGTTCTGCGCAATGCCTTCGAGAAGAATGGTGAGGTACTGATCGGCCACGTCGGCCGGGGTGAGGGAACCGCCGGGGCGGTACCAGCGGACGGCGACCCAGACGGTGTCGCGCAGGAACCGGTAGACGAGCTCGACGTCGAGGTCGGCCCTCAGCTCGCCGCTCTCGACACCGGCCTCGAGCAGACCGAGCCAGAGCGTGCGGAACTTGAGGTTCCGCTCGTTGAGGTAGCCGAACCGCTCGAACGTGGTCAGGTAGGCGGCGTCGCTCTGGAAGATCGCCACCTCGCTGTGGTGGTGGTCGATCGCGTCGAACGACGCCCGCACGATCGCCTCGAGCTTGCCCTTCGGGGTCAGGTCGGAGGCGGTGATCTCGTCGTACTTCTCCCAGAGCGCGGTCTGGAAGGTGTCGAGCAGCTCGTCGACCATCGACTCCTTGGAGTCGAAGTGGTGGTAGAGGCTGCCGGACAGGATGCCGGCCGCGTCCGCGATGTCACGGACGGTGGTGTTCTTGAACCCGCGCTCGGCGAAGAGCCCGGCCGCGATCGCGAGCAGCTCCTCGCGACGGCTGCCGGTGTGGTTCCCGTTCTCAGGCGTGCTGGCTGCTGACACTGAGCACCTCACCGGTCATGTACGAGGAGTAGTCGCTGGCCAGGAAGACCATCACGTTGGCGACCTCCCACGGCTCGGCGGCGCGGCCGAAGGCCTCGCGCTGCTTGAGCTCGTGGAGCAGCTCGTCGGAGGTGACCTTCGCCAGGAACGGGTGCATCGCCAGGCTCGGCGAGACCGCGTTGATCCGGATGCCGTGCGGGGCGACGTCGAGGGCGGCGCAGCGGGTCAGCGCCATCACGCCGGCCTTCGCGGCGGCGTAGTGCGCCTGGCCCTCCTGGGCCCGCCAGCCGATCACCGAGGCGTTGTTGACGATGACGCCGCGGGTGCCGTTGGCGATCATCCGGTTCGACGCCGCGCGGACGCTGCGGAAGGTGCCGGTCAGGGTGATGTCGAGGACCTTGGCCCACTGCTCGTCGGTCATCTCCAGCACGCTGGCGGTGCCGCCGAGGCCGGCGTTGTTGATCATCACGTCGACCCCGCCGACGGTGTCGGCGAGGTCGAGCAGCGCGGCGATGTCGTCCTCGTTCGTGACGTCGGTGACGGTCGAGAGCACCCGCTCGGCGCCGAACTCGGCGGCCAGCGCCTCGTGCGCCTCGGCGACCCGGCGCTCGTGGGTGTCGGAGAGGACGACGGCCTTGGCGCCCTCCTCGAGGGCACGGCGCACGACCGAGGCGCCGATGCCGGCGCCGGCCGCCGCGGTGACGACGACGACCTTGTCCGTGAGCAGGCCGTGGCCGGGCACGTAGTCGGGGGTGGGCTGCTCGGGGCGGATCGCAGTCACGGTGTCAGTCCTCTTTCTCGCTGCTGGTCAGGAACGTGCTTCTCAACGTGCTTCTCGGGGAAGGCGAAGCACCCGCTCGGCCAGGATGTTGCGCTGCACCTCGTCGGAGCCGCCGTAGATGGTGTCGGCGCGGGTGAACAGGAAGAGCCGCTGCCACTCGTCGAGGTCGTAGCCCTGATGAGCGGGGAGACCCGCGGTCAGTCCATCCACGCCGCGGACGAGCATGGCGAGCTCGCCGAGGGTGCGGTGCCAGGTGGCCCAGAGCAGCTTGGCGACGCTGGCCTGCTGCGGGGCCTGCTCCTCGGACAGCGTGCGGAGCGCGTTGAGCCGGATCACCTCGAGCTCGGCGTCGGCGCGGGCGAGCCGGTCGGCGACGATCGGGTCGTCGATCGCACCGTTGGACCGGGCGAGGTCGATCAGCGCGTTCAGCTCGCGACGGAAGCCGACCTGCTGGCCGAGCGTGGAGACGCCGCGCTCGAAGCCGAGCAGACCCATCGCCACGCCCCAGCCCTGGCCGGGCTCGCCGACGATCAGGTCGGCGGCGGTGCGGGCGCCGGTGAAGAAGACCTCGTTGAACTCGGCCCCGCCGGTGAGCTGCTCGATCCCGCGGATCTCGACTCCCTCCTGCCGGGCCGGCACCAGCAGGAAGCTGATGCCCTGGTGGCGCTGGGAGCCCGGCTCGGTGCGGGCGAGCACGAAGATCCAGTCGGCGAACTGCGCCAGCGAGGTCCACACCTTCTGGCCGTCGATCACCCACTCGCCGCCTTCCAGGCGGGCCTTGGTGGCGATGTTGGCCAGGTCGGAGCCGGCGTTCGGCTCGGAGTAGCCCTGCGCCCAGAGCTCCTCGACGGCGACCATCTTGGGCAGGAAGCGCGCCTTCTGCTCCTCGGAGCCGAAGGCGATCAGGGTCGGGCCGATCAGCTCCTCGCCGAAGTGGTTGACGCGGGCCGGGGCGTTGGCGCGGGCGTACTCCTCGTGGAAGATCACCTGCTGCATCAGGGAGAGCCCGCGGCCGCCGTACTCGGTGGGCCAGCCGATGCAGGTCCAGCCGTGCTTCGCGAGGTGGCGGTCCCACTCCAGGCGCTCGTCGTGCGCCTCGAGGTCCTTGCCGGAGCCGCCCAGACCCTTGAGCGCGGCGAATTCCCCGACGAGGTTGTCCTCGAGCCAGGTGCGCACCTCGGTCCGGAATGCCCGGTCCTCTGCTGCATCCGTCAGGTCCACGCGATCTGCCTCTCATCGTGCTGCGGTTCCGTGTACGGTAGCCTACCAAGCACTTGCTTGGGTACGCATGCGACGGTGAAGGAGAGATCGTGACCGCGAACACCCTGCCCGCTGCGCTCCGCGAAGCGGCCGCCCGCCACGGCGACCACCCGGCCGTGGTCGACGGGGGTGGCAGCCTCTCCTTCGGCGAGCTCCTGGAGCAGGTCCGCGCGGCCGCCTCCGGGTACGTCGCTCTCGGGCTCGAGCCCGGCGACCGGGTCTGCGTGTGGGCCCCGAACAGCACCGCCTGGATCGTCGCCGGTCTCGCCGTCTCGTACGCCGGCGGCACGCTCGTCCCGGTCAACAGCCGCTACACCGGCCACGAGGCCCACGACATCGCCGCCCGCACGGGAGCCCGGATCTTCGTGCTCGCCAACGGCTTCCTCGACCGCGACCAGGTCGGCGAGCTCCGCGCCGTCGGCGAGCTCCCCGAGCTGCGCGCGGTCGTGACCCTGCCCGGCTCGTCGGCCGCCGAGGAGGTCGTCCCCTTCTCCTCGCTCGCCGAGGTCGGCATCGACGACCTCGCCGAGGCCGACGCGCGCGCCGACGCGGTCTCCCCCGACGACGTCGCCGACATCCTCTTCACCTCCGGGACCACCGGGCGGGCGAAGGGCGCGATGAGCGCGCACCGGCAGACGATCGCCGTCTCCGCGGCCTGGGCCGAGATCGGCGGCGTCAGCAGCACGGACCGCTACCTCGTCGTCAACCCGTTCTTCCACTCCTTCGGCTACAAGATCGGCATCGTGGTCAGCCTGCTCACCGGCGCCACGCTCTACCCGGTCGCGACCTTCGACCTCGACGCCACCATGGAGCTGATCGAGCGCGAGCGGATCACCGTCCTGCCCGGCGCGCCGACGATCTTCACCAGCCTGCTCGACGCCCCCGGCCGCGCCGCCCGCGACCTGTCCTCGATCCGGCTCTCGATCACCGGCGCCGCCGTCGTGCCGGTCGTGCTGATCGAGCGGATGCGCGCCGCCGCCCCCGAGGGCCTCGGCATCGAGAACGTCTACACCGCCTTCGGCATGACCGAGGCCGTCGTGGTCACGATGTGCCGCGAGGGCGACAGCGACGAGCTGGTCGCGACCACCAACGGCCGCGCCGTGCCCGGCGTCGAAGTGCGCATCGCCGCGGCCGGCGGCAACGACCCGCTCCCGGCCGGCGAGGAGGGCGAGCTCCTGGTCCGCGGCGACATCGTGATGCTCGGCTACCTCGACGACCCGGCAGCCACCGCCGAGGCGATCGACGCCGACGGCTGGCTGCACACCGGGGACGTCGGCAAGGTCGACGAGGCCGGGAACCTGATGATCACCGACCGCCTCAAGGACATGTACATCTCCGGCGGGTTCAACGTGTACCCCGCCGAGATCGAGCAGGCGCTGGCCCGGATGGACGGCGTCGCCGACGTCGCCGTGGTCGGCATCCCGGACGAGCGGATGGGTGAGATCGGCAAGGCCTACGTCGTGCCGCGCCCGGGCAGCGAGCTGACCGAGGCCGCGGTGATCGCGTTCGCCCGTGAGCGGCTGGCCAACTACAAGGCACCGCGGCAGGTCGCGTTCACCGACCAGCTCCCCCGCAACGCGTCGGGCAAGGTGCTCAAGAACGACCTGCGCAGTGCGCCGGAGAAGCAGGAAGAGAACTGATGGATCTGACCCTCACCGAGTCCGAGCTCGCCTTCCAGGCGGAGGTCCGTGCCTGGCTGGCCGCCAACGTCCCGGCCGAGCCGCTGCCCTCGATGGACACCGCCGAGGGCTGGGCGCTGCACCAGGAGTGGGAAGCCAAGCTGGCCGCCGAGCGGCTCTCGGTCGTGTCCTGGCCGAAGGAGGTCGGCGGTCGCGAGGCCTCGCTGATCGAGTGGGTGATCTTCGAGGAGGAGTACTACCGCGCCGGCGCGCCGGGCCGGGTCAGCCAGAACGGCATCTTCCTGCTCGCGCCGATCATCTTCGACCACGGCACCCCCGAGCAGCAGGCCCGGTTCCTGCCGTCGATGGCGACCGGCGAGAAGATCTGGGCGCAGGCCTGGTCGGAGCCCGAGGCCGGGTCTGACCTCGCCTCGCTGCGCTCGACCGCCGTGCGCGACGAGGAGCGCGGCGGCTGGGTCCTGAACGGCCAGAAGACCTGGTCCTCGCGGGCGACGTACGCGCACTGGGGCTTCGGGCTCTTCCGCAGCGACCCGGACAGCGCCAAGCACGCCGGCCTGACCTACTACCTGTTCCCGCTCGACGCCGAGGGCATCACCGTCCGCCCGATCGCCCAGCTCGACGGCGAGGCAGGGTTCGCGGAGATCTTCTTCGACGATGTCTTCGTCCCGGACTCCGACGTGCTCGGCGCGCCCGGCGACGGCTGGCGGGTCGCGATGAGCACGGCCGGCAACGAGCGCGGGCTGTCACTGCGCTCGCCGGGCCGGTTCTGCGCCGCCGCGGACCGCCTGGTCGCGCTCTACTCCTCGGTGGTCGAGGAGGACGCGCAGCATCCGTCCCGGAACCTCGGGGCCGCGGCGGACCGCGTCGTCGACGCCTGGATCGGCGCGCAGGCCTACCGGCTCTTCACCTGGGGCACCGTGACCCGGCTCGCCGACGGCGGCGAGATGGGCGCGGCCGGCTCGGTGAACAAGGTCTTCTGGAGCGAGCTCGACATCGCGATCCACGAGGCCGGGCTGGACCTGCTCGGTCCCGAGGCCGAGCTGCTGGAGACCCCCTGGATGGACGGCTACGTCTTCTCGCTGTCCGGCCCGATCTACGCCGGCACCAACGAGATCCAGCGCAACATCGTGGCCGAGCGGATCCTCGGCCTCCCCCGCGAGCCGAAGGGTGGCGCCAAGTGAAGTTCGAGCTGACCGACGAGCAGACCGGGTTCGCCGAGGCGATCACCGACCTGATGCGCTCCGCGGACTCCGTCGCGGTCGCCCGCTCCTGGGCCGAGGGCGACACCGCGCCCGGCCAGGCGCTCTGGAAGCGGCTGGCCGACCTCGGCCTGACCGCCCTGGTGGCCCCCGAGGAGGACGGCGGCCTCGGCGGCACGCTGGTCGACCTCGCGGTCGCCTTCGAGGTGCTCGGCCACGAGCTGGCCGTCGGGCCGTGGATCGAGTCGGCCGCGCTCGTCCCGCAGGTCGAGGGCGAGATGGTCACCGCCGCGGTGCCCGGGCTGTCGCCGTACGCCGCGGACACGCAGGTCGCCCGGCTGCTCAGCGGCACCGCCGGCGAGGTGCGTGCCTCGATCGACACCACCCGCACGCTCGCGGAGGTCACCGGGGCCGACGACGTCGACCCGGCCGCCGTCGACCGGGCCGTGCTGGCCTGCGCCGCCGAGCTCCTCGGCGCCGGCGAGCGGGTACTCGCGGACTCGGTCACCTACGTCAAGCAGCGCAAGCAGTTCGGCCGCGAGATCGGCTCCTACCAGGCGATCAAGCACCAGCTGGCCGACGTGCGGATCCAGCTCGACTTCGCGCGCCCGCTGATCCACGGCGCGGCGCTCGGCGAGGTCCCGGTCTCGGCGGCGAAGGTGTTCGCCTCCGACGCCGCCTACCTCGCGGCCCGGACCGGTCTCCAGGTGCACGGCGCGATCGGCTACACGGCCGAGTTCGACCTCAGCCTGTGGCTGAACCGGATCCGCGCGCTCACCACCGCGTGGGGCACGCCGGCGTACCACCGCGGCCGGGTGCTGGCCGCGATCACCGACGAGCGCCGGAGCGCCTGATGCACTTCGCCCGCACCGAGGAGCAGGACGAGCTCGCCGCGACCATCGCCGACCTGCTCGGCAAGCGCTCCGGCAGTGAAGCCGTGCGCGCCGCGTCGGTCTCCGAGGCCGGGTACGACGCCGCCCTGTGGTCGGCGCTCTGCGAGCAGATCGGCGTCGCCGCCCTCCCCGTGCCCGAGCAGTACGACGGCATCGGCGTCTCCCTCGTCGAGACCGCGGTCGTCCTCGAGGAGCTCGGCGAGGCGCTGACCCCGGCGCCGCTGCTGGCGACCACGCTCGCGACCTGCGCAGTGCTGCTCTTCGCCGACGAGGACGCCAAGGCCGACCTGCTGCCGCGGCTGGCCGCCGGCGAGATCGGCACCGTCGCGCTCGACTCCGTGGCCGGTGACCTGGTCCTGGACGCCGTCGCCGCGGACATCGTCCTGGCCGTCGACGGCGACGAGCTCCGGCTGCTCGACTCCCCGGTCGTCGAGACCGTCGGCGCGATGGACCAGACGCTGAGGTTCGGGCGGATCGCGGGCGGAGCAGGTAGGGCCGCGGGCACCCGGATCGGCACCGTCACCGACCCGCGCGTGCTGCCGGCGATCAGCACCGCGCTGGCGACCGCGCTCCAGGTCGGCACGATGCAGCGCGCGCTGGACATGACCGTCGGCTACTCGCTGGAGCGGGTCCAGTTCGGGCGCCAGATCGGCTCCTTCCAGGCGCTCAAGCACCGGATGGCCGACATGCTGGTGCTGCTCGAGGCGTCCCGCTCGGCGAGCTGGGGCGCGACCGCGGTCGCGGCGGCGTACCTGGAGGGGTCCGGTGACGAGCGCAGCGCCGAGGAGGCCGACCGGCTGGTCCGGCTCGCCGCGGTCGCCGGTTCGTACTGCTCCGAGGCGCTGGACCACCTGGCCTCGGAGATGGTGCAGCTGCACGGCGGCATCGCGATCACCTGGGAGCACGACGCGCACCTGGTCTTCAAGCGGGCGCACGCGCTCTCCCAGCTCAACGGGCCGGCGCACCGGCAGCGCGCGACCCTGCTGGGCTGAGCGCACGTCATCAGCTCGTCACCCCTGGGCCCTCCCGCACGGGGTGCTGATCAGGCCATGATGTCCGGGTGGAGACCGACCACCCCGGCACCGGGGGGCCGGAGCAGGTCCCGGGACTGCGCACGGCGACGTTCGACGCGGTGGCCCAGGCGGACCTGGTCCACCGCAGGATCCTGCGTCCGCTCGACCTGGTCCAGGACGCGATCGCCCGGATCGAGGCCCTCGACCCCACGCTGAACGCGGTGGTGACCACCGACTTCGAGCGCGCCCTGGAGACCGCCTGCCGGACCGATCCGGACCGGCCGTTCGCGGGCGTGCCGATCCTGCTCAAGGACCTGTGCGTCGAGGCCGACGGGATCCGCTGCAGCGAGGGCTCCCGGTTCCTCGCCGACCACGTCTCGCACGGCGACCAGGAGTACGTCGCCCGGCTGCGGCGGGCCGGGTTCGTCGTCCTCGGCAAGACCAGCACCCCGGAGTTCGGGATGGCGCCGACCGTCGAGCCGCGGCTGTCCGGGGCGACCGCGAACCCGTGGGACGTCCGGCACAGCACCGGCGGGTCCAGCGGCGGGTCGGCCGCCGCGGTGGCGGCGGGCATGGTGCCGGTCGCGCACGGCAACGACGCCGGCGGCTCGCTGCGGATCCCGGCGTCGGCCTGCGGGCTCTTCGGGCTCAAACCGACGCGGGCCCGGAACCCGCTCGGCCCCCGGTACGGCGACGCCTTCGCCGGCTGGGTCGCCGAGCACGTCCTCACCCGGACCGTCCGGGACTCGGCCGCGCTGCTCGACGTCACCGCCGGGCCCGCGGCCGGCGACCCCTACTGGGCGCCGCCGCACGCGGGCACCTGGCTGCACGAGACCGAGAAGCCGCCGGGCCGGCTCCGGATCGCGGTGACCCGCCGGACCCCGGACGGTGACTTGGCGCACCCGGACGTGCTGGCGGTCCTGGACGACGCCGTCGCGCTGCTGGAAGAGCTGGGACACCTGGTCTTCGAGCGCGACCTCGTCGAGCTCGACGGGCGGGTCGGCTCCGCGATCGGCCGGATGTACGGCGCCGCGACCGACTGGGCGATCCGGTACTGGGTCGAGGAGCTCGGCCGCGAGCCCGGACCGGACGAGCTGGAGCCGCTGACCCGGTTGTACTGGGAGCGCGGCCGGCAGGTCAGCGGCGGCGAGCTGCTGATGGCGGTCACGGTGCTGCAGCAATTCACCCGCGACCTGGCCGCGGTCACCGACGGCCCCGACGGGTTCGACCTCTGGCTCTCCCCGACGCTGGCGGAGCCGCCGCCGCGGCTCGGCGAGATGCGGGCCGAGGACGGCGACGCCACCAGGGCCGAGGCGCGCTCGGCACGGTTCGTCGCCTTCCCGCTCGTCGTCGCGAACATCACTGGCCGGGCCGCCATGAGCGTGCCGTTCGGCTACAGCGCCGAGGACCTGCCGATCGGGGTGCACTTCCTGGGCCGGTTCGGCGGCGAGGGCACGCTCCTCCGGCTCGCGGCCCAGCTCGAGCAGGCCCGGCCGTGGGCCGACGTCTGGCCGACGACGTCGGCGCGCTGCCTCGGGCACCACCACCCGAGCCCGGCCTGAGTGCCCCTCCCGGACGGGTCAGGCCACCCGGTCCTTGCGCGGCCGGCCGCGCGGCGGCTTCCGGTCGACGACGACACCGGCCATGAAGATCTGCCCGCCCCAGACGCCGTGCGGCTCGCGGCGCTCCAGCGCCCCCGCCAGGCACAGGTCCCGGACCCGGCAGCTCCCGCAGAGGGCGCGCGCCACGGCGAGCTCGGCCTGGGCATCCGCGAAGAAGAGGTCGGGCCGGGTCGTGCAGGGCAGGTCTGCCATCAGGGGGTCCTCTCCGGAGCGGGGACCCTCAGCGTCGCGGTCTGAGGTAGGTCACCACATCGGGAAGATGCCTTAGATGGGTTGCGGCCCGGGCGAGTGCCGGAAAGCGAGGGCGGCGCCCGTGCCGCGCTCGGCAAGGCGCCGGGCCGAGAGCGCAGCGTGCTGCGCCGAGGTTCGGCAACTCAGCCGAGGGTGGTGCGGCGTCGTCCTCGCGGCGGCAATCGCGCGGGGCGCGACCCTCACCCTGAGGTTCCGCAAGTCCTGCGGTCCGGAGGAAGCTTGGCCGTCAGCGGCTGGTGTTCGCCGTCCGGCCGCGGACGACCCCGATGAACATCTGGATCGCCTCCTCGCGGGCCTCGGCATCCTCGGCCCCCAGCCCGGCAGGGGGCTTCCGGAGCCAGACCAGGGACACCGGGTAGTCGTCGACACCGTGGACGGGGAGCCAGTGCACGTCCTTGCGGTTGTGCAGCCGGGCCAGGGACATCGGCACGATCACGATCCCGGTCCCCGCGGCGACCGTCTCGATCCCGTACCGGACCGCCAGGCCCGGGTTCGCCGCCATCACGTCGTGCTCGTCGGCGAGCTCGGCCACGTCGATCTCGTCGTACGCCGCCACGGGATGCTCGACGCCGACGACGACCACGGGCTGCTCCCGGTACAGCGTGATCACGTGGTAGGCGTCCCGGTCGAACTCGCGGTCGCGCTCGCCCCGGGCCAGGCACATGTCCAGGGTGCCGTCGAGGAGCCGAGCCGTCTGGTCCTCGACCTCGGTCTGCACCAGGTCCAGGTGCCGGGTCCGGCGGTGCCGCTGCAGCTCTTTCCAGGCGCGTTCCCACTTGCCGGGCATGACACCGGGGACGTAGCCGACCCGGAGCGGTGTGACATCTTCCACGTCCCGAACCCTAGCCGCCTGTCGGGTCCGTCATACCGGTGAGTAGCGAGCCCTGCTAGTTTCCGCCCCATGCGTACCGCCAAGGACTTTTTCGCGCCCCTTGCCGTGGGTGCCCCCGCCCCGCTCCGCGAGATCCCGGCCCGGCCGAGCCGCGCGATCCACTTCTTCGACCCCGGCAACGAGAAGATGGCCGCCAAGGTGCCCGACATGGTCGGCACCGTGGACGTGCTCCTCGGCAACCTGGAGGACGCGGTCAAGGCGGAGAACAAGGAGATCTCCCGGGCCGGGCTGGTGAAGATCGGCCAGACCGTCGACTTCGGGCCCACCCAGTTCTGGACCCGGATCAACTCGCTCGACTCCCCCTGGGTGCTCGACGACCTCACCACCCTGGTCCCGGCGATCGGCGACAAGCTCGACGTGATCATGGTCCCGAAGGTCCAGGGCGCCGAGGACATCCACTACGTCGACCGGCTGCTCGCCCAGCTCGAGGCGAAGGCCGGGATCACCCGCCCGATCCAGGTGCACGCGATCCTGGAGACCGCCCGCGGCGTCGCGAACATCGAGGAGATCTGCGCGGCCAGCCCGCGGATGCAGGGTCTCTCCCTCGGCCCGGCGGACCTTGCCGCGGACCGCCGGATGAAGACCACCCGCGTCGGCGGCGGCCACCCCGGCTACCTGGTCCGGCAGGATCCCCCTCAGGACGCAGCCGGGGACACCGACATCAACGCCCCGCGGACGACGTACCAGCAGGACCTGTGGCACTACACCATCGCCCGGATGGTCGACGCCTGCGCGATGCACGGGATCTACCCGTACTACGGCCCGTTCGGCGACATCAAGGACACGGTGGCCTGCGAGGACCAGTTCCGCAACGCCTTCCTGCTCGGCTGCGTGGGTGCTTGGTCGCTGCACCCGGTGCAGATCAAGATCGCCAACAAGGTCTTCTCCCCCAGCGTCGAGGACGTCAAGCACGCCCGCCGCGTCATCGCCGCCATGGGCGACGGCACCGGCGCGGTCATGCTCGACGGCAAGATGGAGGACGACGCCTCGGTCAAGCAGTGCAAGGTGATGGTGGCGCTGGCCGAGGAGCTGGCCGCCATCGACCCGGACCTGAAGGCCGCCTACGACGCCATCGTGCTGGACTGAGAGAGACCGACATGAGCACCTTCCGCCCCCGCCGTTCCGTCCTCTACATGCCCTCGTCCAACGAGCGCGCCCTGGAGAAGGCCAAGACGATCGCCTGCGACGCGCTGATCCTCGACCTCGAGGACGCCGTCGCGCCGGACGCCAAGCCGGCCGCGCGTGAAGCCGCCGCGGCGGCGGTCCGCTCCGGCGAGTACGGCAACCGCGAGCTGACCATCCGGGTCAACGGGATCGGCACCGAGTGGCACGACGAGGACATCAAGGTCGCCGCCCAGGCCGGCCCCGCCGGCGTCGTCGTCCCGAAGGTGAACAGCGCCGCCGAGGTGCTCGCCCTGGTCGCCGCCCTGGAGGCCGCCGGCGCGCCGGAGCACACCCGGCTCTGGGCGATGGTCGAGACGCCCGAGGCGATCTTCAACGTGCGCGAGATCGCCGCCGCCTCGCCGCGCCTGGCCGTGCTGGTGATGGGCACCAACGACCTGGTCAAGGAGACCTACGCCGAGCACGTGCCCGGCCGGGCGCCGCTGCTGACCGCGCTGTCGCTCTCGCTGCTCGCCGCCCGGGCCGCCGGCGTCGCGATCCTCGACGGCGTCTACAACGACGTGAAGAACCTCGACGGCTTCCTCGCCGAGTGCGAGCAGGGCCGCCAGTTCGGCTTCGACGGCAAGACCCTGATCCACCCGGGTCAGGTCGAGGGCGCCAACGAGGCGTTCGCCCCGTCCGCCCAGGCCGTCGAGGACGCCCGCGGCCTGATCGAGGCGTTCGAGTCCTCCACCGGCGGCGTGGTCACCTACAACGGCCGGATGGTCGAGAACCTGCACGTGGAGTCGGCCAAGCGCACGCTCGCGATCGCCGAGGCGATCGCCGCTCTGGGCTGAGCCTGCGCTTCCGGGGCCTCGGGGGCACTCAACTGCCGATGAGCAGGCAACAGCGAATCGAGAAAGGGTTCTCCGATTGAGCACGGGTACTCACGACAGTGGGACGGCCGAAGGAACAAACTCTGAGGATGGACTCCCTCCGTCGACGCCGTCGGGCCTCTCGACTTCGCGGCATCCTGGCAGCGATGAGCGTGATCGCCGTGGCGGGATGCGCCGAGGGCGACATTGACGACTACGAGCCGTTGAAGACGGGTGGAACCGGCGACGGGGTCGCTTGTGTCGCGGCGAACGGAGCGACCGAGTTCACGAACGGATCGAATGTCATTCAATACGGCGGTCGCAAGCCGTTGACCATAACCAGCGTCGACCTGGCCACTGGTACCGGCTTCAGGGTCGCCGAGGCATTCTTGGTCCCCGTGCGATCCGAGCTGGTGGGATCGCGGGCTCAGTGGCCGCCACCTGATTACTCAAGAGTGCTGTCTGGGGCTATCCCGGCTGAAGGTGCCCAACTGAGCAGACACGGCACCACCGCATACAACCTGGTCGTCCATCTGACCCGTACGGGCAACGGCTCCGTCGAGCCCGGCCTCGTTCGTCTGTTCTACACAGTAGGCGGCCATGACTACGGCAGTGTCACGCCAGTGGGCTTGCAGGCTGTAACCGCAACGGGCAAATGTCCGTAGCGTGCGGACCTGCCGATGAGCGCGCCCTTGTCCGCGGGGTACCCCTTCCCTCGCCTAGCCTGTGCGCCGTGGAATCCAACCCGACCCGGCACGACGAGCAGCGCCTCGTGATACGTCCAGTTCTCTGGTCGATCATTCCGGGCTGGATTCTCACTTTGTTCGGACTGATATTTGTCCTGGCTGGGCTCAGCGAGCCGAGCGATGTTGGCACTCTGCTGGTCATGTGCGTGGGCGGTATCGGGTTCGGATACATCGGCTTCTCGCTGGCTACCGCCTCAGCCACGGTCACCCGCGCAGGGATCCGGTACCGAAACGGTGTGATCCTCCGCAGGATTGCTACTGAGGATGTCGCCTCGGTTGAGGTTGGTCCGGGCAGTGGGGTTGGTTACTCCCGGATCACCTTGGTCATCGGACGCCGGGCGGGTAAGCCGGTTGCGATGACACCGCTGCAGCGAGCAGACACAGAAAAGGGGCGGCGCGACTTGAGCGATCGAGCGGCCCAGGTAGTTGCGATCTTGGGGCTCGGCTGACGGTCCAGTCAGGATCGCTCATCGGCAGATGAGTGCCTTGCGAGTCAGCGCGTATCCTCGCCGCCCCGAACGATCCTCGTCACGGAGCGCGTTGATCGCGTCCCATCAGAACCGTTAGAACGAGCCGGCTCAACTGGAGCCCGAGGGCAAGGCCGAAAAGCCACAGAACACCGGCAACCAGAGCCGATGCGTCGAACCACTCCGCCACTCCGCTCATGGCCCAAAAACAGAGCCCGACCGCCGGCAGGGTGATGAACGCGGACAGGACGGGGCGCTGGCGAAAGTAGTGCTGCGCGGTATCGAGAGCCACATCCGGCATTGTGCCGGGCCTTCGCCATGTGCGTCACGGATCCAGGCACTTCGTTCGCTCATCGGCATGAGCGAGCGTCTCGTGCGAGATCCGGAAGTTCGGTCAGCTGCTGACCAGCGCAATTCAGCCGCTGACCGCGACGTGTGTCCGTGGGAACCTCGGGCGGTCGCTCTCAACCAGCGACAATGGGCGCGCGCAGGACCCGCCAGCCGGGCTGCGAGGGCCGGAACCCGACCGACCGGTAGAGCCGGTCGGCGTCGCTGCCGTCGTCGGCGACGATCACGAGCCGGGGACACCCGCGATCGGCCGCCCAGCGTGCGGCGACCCCGAGCAGGTGCCCGGTGAGCCCGCGCCGCCGGTGCTCGGCCGCGGTCAGCACGCTCTGGTAGCGCGCGACCCCGTTCCCGACGTCGACGATGCCGAGTTCGGCCGCCACCGTCCCGTCCGGCGCGTACGCCGCGAACCAGGCCGTGCTCCCCTCCTCGACCATCGCCCGGCGCATGGCGGTGCTGTCCCGCTCGAAGTCGGCCTGCCCCGGGTAGTGCGCCGCGCGCAGCGCCGTCGACGCCGCCCAGTCCGCGTCCGTGCGGAGCTCCCGCACCCGGTACCCGGCAGGGAGCGGCCGTTCCGTGGGCATCCGGTCGGCGCTGAGCACGTCGTCGTGCTCGAGCGCGAAGCCGAACGCCGCCCAGCCTTCCGGGTCCACCGGCTCGGCGACCAGCCCGATCGAGCGGTGCACCGCGTCGGGATGCGCCTCCTCGAAGACCGCCAGCCAGTGCTCGGCGTCGTCGGCCGCGTCCAGGGCGAGCACGAAGTTCCCCCAGTAGTACGACGGGTTCGACGGCGTGCGGACCACGACGTGGTCGGCCCGTTCGTCGATCTCCGCGTGTGCGGCGCGCAGCACGGCCAGGTCAGTGAGCCAGCCGAGGGGCAGATCCATCCGAGGAGCCTAGGGCCCGCTCCGGCAGACCCRTCTGCCGGAGCAGGTGCTGGTGGAACTCGCGCTCCAGGTGCGCGACCAGGAAGCGCGCCTCGCCGCTCCGGACCCGCTGGGGGTCGAGCACGAGGACTCGCCAGCCCCGGACAGCCAGCGCAACCAGGCCGTCCTCGTCCAGGCTGCCGTCGAGCACCGCGGCGAACCGGTGTGTCGGCAGGGCGAGCGAGAGCCGTCGGCCCGCGACCACCAGGCCGGGCGCCGGGGTCGGCAGCCGGCTGGCGAGCCACCGCATCCGCAGCACCGTCTCGGTCGCTCCGTCGGCTCGACCGTCGGCGCGGGCGGCGAGCTCGCGGAGCCGGTCCGCCCCTGGCAGATCCGCGGCGGCGTTCGCGGCGAGGACCAGCCTGGCGTGGTCGAGCGCGCCGCAGCGGAGCAGCCCGTCGAGGGCCGCCTGCGCGGCCTCTTCGTCGGCGCGGCGCCCCAGGTCGGTGGCGGTCCGGACCGCGGAGGTGCAGCGGACCGTCCCGAGGCGGACGACCTCACCGGCCCGGAAGCGTCGGGACGCTCCGCCGGCGGTGCGGGCGTGCACCTCGATCGGGACCACCCCTCCGTCCCGCTCGTCGAGGAGAGCCGCCGGATCCGCGCCGTGCAGCCACGCCGCGGTCCGACCCACCACGACCTGCCGGGCGCCGACGACGAGTCCGGCGGCGGCGACGCGCACCTCGGGCGGGCACGGCCGGCGGGCTTCCAGGTAGACGCCGCGCAGCAGCCGGACCAGCTCACCCTCGCGGACCGCGCGTTCGAGGGCGGCGCGCCCGACGCCCGCGGCCGCGGCCGTCGTCGGGGTGAAGGGGCCGGTCAGGCCGGGACCGGCGCCCGGGACGAGATCGGGGACGAGGGCGAGGTGGGGGTGGACTCCGGAGCGCATCGCCCCAGGGTGGCCGAGTCGGCCCGCCGCCCGCGGGCCCGATCCACAGCGGCCGTCAGGAGCCCTTGAGCGTCGCCCGGATCGCCGGGGCGAATTGCCGCACGATCTCCTCGGTCCCGACCGAGGCGACCGGCTCGACCCGGAGCACGTACCGCATCATCGCCAACCCGACGAGCTGGCCGGAGACGAGCTCGAGCCGGAGCGCCGAGGCGTGCACGCCGGTCGCCCGGGCGGCCGGGTTCACCACGGTCCGGTTCAGCATCCGGTAGAACCGCTGCCCCATCCGGGCGTTGCCGACCGAGGCCTGCACCATGGTGAGCATCCCCTGCCGGGTGCGCGGGTTCTCGCAGAGCGCCAGGAAGCTGCGCAGCAGCCGGTCGCTGAAGTCCCGGATCATCTCCGGAGACTCGGCCCGGGCCGCGGCGGTGCCCACGGCGGCCAGCGCCTGCGGACAGTCGGGGTAGACCGGGAGACTCACGCCTCCACGTTATCCCCGAATCAGTCCTGCGGCTGGGTGTACTTGCCCTTGAAGAACAGCAGCGGGTCGACGCTCTCGGCGCCCTCGCGGCCGCTGCCGTCGCCGAAGCCGAGCTCCTTGACGCGCCCGATGACGAGGTAGTGGTCGCCGGCCTCGATGACCTGGTGCACGGTGCAGTCGACGTACCCGAGGACGCCGTCGAGCAGCGGGGCGCCGGTCGCGGCGGTGCGCCACTCGACGCCGTCGAACTTGTCGACGCCCTTGGTGGCCATCCCGTTCGAGACGTCCTGCTGGTCCGCGGAGAGGATGTTGACGCAGAAGTACCCGGCGCGCTGCATCAGCGGCCACGCCCGCGAGGTCTTCGCCGGCGAGAACATCACCAGCGGCGGCTCCAGGGAGACCGAGGAGAACGACTGGCAGGTCATCCCGACCGGCTGGCCGTCGGAGACCGAGGTGACCACGGTGACGCCGCTGCAGAACAGCCCGAGCACGTCGCGGAACTTCCGGGCGCGTGCCGCCGCCTCCGGGTCGTCGGGGATCGGGGTGTGCTCACCGAGGCGCAGCTCGAAGTCGAGCTCGTTGCCGAGCCACGACTTGATGAGCTCCTGGCTCGGCCAGGTCGCCCGGGCGTCCTCGTTCATCCCCTCGGGAACCTGGTGCGTCACACCCCCATTGTTCATCGGGTCACTGTCCCCCGCCGAACGTGTGCCCCCAGTACGAGACGGCGGTGCTCTCCCGGGCGACCCAGCGGGCGTCGTCGACCTGCAGGCCCTCGGTGCCGAACTCGAAGTCGAAACCGCCGGGCGACTTCACGTAGAACGAGACCATCTCGTCGTTCATGTGCCGGCCGAGCGTCGCCGACAGCGGCGCCTTGTACTTCTTGACCCGCTCCAGCGCCCGGCCGACGTGGTCGAGCTCGTCGACCTCGAGCATGACGTGCACGCACTTCGAGGCGTTCGGCATCGGCAGGAACGCGAGGCTGTGGTGCCGCGGGTTCACGCCGAGGAAGCGCAGCCAGATCTTGGAGCCGGGCTCCTTGCCGACGAACTCGCCGGGCATGCTCATCGAGTCGCGCAGCCGGAAGCCGAGCACCTCGGTGTAGAAGCGGAGCGCCTCGACGTCGTCGGTGACCGGGATGACGATGTGGCCCATCCCCTGGTCGCCGGTGACGAACTTCGCGGCGTACGGCGTCACGACCGGGCGCGACTCGTAGGTGATGCCGTGGAAGAGCTCGAAGACGTTGTCCCACGGGTCGCGGAAGCGGATGAGCTCCTGGACGCGGCGCTCGGCCAGCTCGTCCGGGGTGCCCTCCTCGAAGACCACGCCGGCCTCCTTGAGGTGCTCGCGCGCGTTCTGCAGGGCGACGTGGTCGGCGACCTCCCAGCCGGTGGCGTCGAGCTGGTCGACGTCGGCGGGGAAGACGACGATCCGCGCGGAGACGGCGTCGATCCGGAAGTAGAGGTTCTCCGGGTTCGGGCCGCGGCCCTCGGCGACGCCGAGCACCTTGCCGGCGAACGTCTTCCACGCCTCCAGGTCGGTGCTGGCCACGCGGATGTAGCCCATGGACTTGATGTCGATGGTCACGACTTCTCACCTTCCGGCTTGCGCGGCCTCTCCACGTGCGCGGCCAGGAAGTCGGTGCACACGGTCGCGAACTCCTCGGCCGCCTCGATCTGCGCCCAGTGCCCGCAGTTCGGGAACACGTGCAAGCGGGCGTTCGGCATGGTCTTGAGCGCCACCAGGGCGCCGTCGAGCGGGTTCACCCGGTCCTCGCGGCCCCAGGTGAGCAGGGTCTGCTTGCGGAGCTTGTGGACCTCGCGCCAGAGCATCCCGTCCTCGGCCCACTCCGGGTTCCAGAAGGACGCGCCCATCGAGCGCATCGCCTCCAGCGAACCCGGCGCGGTGGCGTCGGCGAACCGCTCCTCGACCAGCTCGTCGGTGACCAGGCCCTGGTTGACGACCATCGTCGAGATGAACGCCCGCAGCGCCTCGCGGCTGGGCGCCATGCTGAAGTCCATCAGCCGCTGGACGCCCTCGGTCGGGTCGGCGTGGAACAGGTTGAGCGACAGGCCGCCGGGGCCCATCAGCACCAGCCGGCCGACGCGGTCCGGGTACTCCAGCGCGAACCGGGTCGCGGTGCCGCCGCCGAGCGAGTTGCCGAGCAGGTGGACCCGCTCGATCTGGAGCTCGTCGAGGAACTTCACCAGGTACGACGCCGAGTGCCGGAAGTAGTTCGCCTTGACCTCGGGCTTGTCGGACTGGCCGAAGCCCGGCTGGTCGACGAGCAGGGTCCGGAAGTTCGCGGCGAACCGCGGCAGCGCCGAGCCGAAGTTGCTCCACGCCGAGGCGCCGGGACCGCCGCCGTGCAGCAGCACGAACGGCAGGCCGCCGCCGACCTCGGTCGACGCCGCGCCGTTCTCCGGGCCCGCCTCGTAGTAGTTCAGCGTGACGTCGCCGGCCTTGGCCGATCGCCGGGTGGCTTCCTTCGAGAAATCGACCATGGACTCAGTACATCCCCGGGTCGACCTTGTGGCCGAACTCGTGGGCGCCGTACATCTGCAGGGCCCGCTCGGGGTCGTTGGCGGCGTGCACGCGACCGGCGTGCGCGTCGCGCCAGGCGCGCTGCAGGTAGGTGCCCTGGGCCAGCGCCCGGCCGCCCGAGGCCTCGAAGAGGGCGTCGATGGCGTCGATGGCGCGCTGGGTGCCGAGGACCTGGTCGCGGCGGACCTTCAGGCGCAGGCCGAGCGGGATCTCCTCACCCTTCTCGACCAGCGCCATCTCCTCGCGGATGTTGTTCATCGCCAGCGCCCAGGCGGCGTCGATGTCGCTGGAGGCGCGGGCGATCCGGACCGCGGCGAACGGGTCGAGGGACGCCTTCTCCCCCAGGTACGCCGCCCGGACGCGCTTCTGCTGCATCTCGACGTGCTCGGCGTACGCGCCGTAGGCCATCCCGATGATCGGGGTGCAGATGGTGGTGGTGAACACCGAGTGGAACGGCAGCTTGTACAGGTTGGAGGTGTTGACCTCCTGGCCCGGGCCGCGGCACTGGCCGGTCTCGCCCATCGACAGCGTGAACGCCTCGGGGACGAAGACGTCCTCGACGATGATGTCGTTGGAGCCGGTGCCGGACAGGCCGACCATGTGCCACACGTCGACGATGGTGTAGTCGCTGCGCGGGATCATGAAGGTCCGGAAGTCGATGACCTGGCCCTCCGCGTTGAACACGAGGCCGCCGAGGAGCACCCACTGGCAGTGGTCGCAGCCCGAGGAGAAGCTCCACTTGCCGGAAAGCTTGAAGCCGCCCTCGGTCACGACGGCCTTGCCGGTCGGCGCGTACGACGAGCTCAGCCGCACGTTCGGGTCGGCGCCCCAGACGGCCTGCTGCGCCTCGTCGGCGAAGAGGCCGACCTGCCAGGGGTGCACGCCGACGACGCTGGAGACCCAGCCGGTCGAGCCGCACGCGCCGGAGATCATCCGGACACCTTCGTAGAAGTCGATCGGGCTGGACTCGAAGCCGCCGTACCGCTTGGGCTGGAGCAGCTTGAAGAAGCCGGTCTCCGCCAGCTCCTTGATCGATGCCTCGGGGACCACGCGCAGCCGCTCCGCCTCGTCTGCCCGCTCGCGGATCGTGGGCAACAGGTCACGGACGCCGTCGAGAACTGCCTGGGTCATGACTTCTCCTCGTCGTTGGGTGCTTCTGAAGCCAATACTAGAACACGTTCTACCTCTTCGTCCACGTGCGACGCGAAGGTCCTGCCGTTCTTCGGCGGCGCCGCGCGCATCCACCGGACGAAACGTGATCAAGCGGACACTCCCCCGCCTGGGAAGAGTTTTCGAGGAAAAGCTGCAAGGTCTCCCGGGCCCGGTGCTCCTACCTCCAGAAGCAGCCAAGCACCAGCACCAGACACCAGCACCAGACACCAGGAGAACGCCATGAACCGCACCGCCACCCGCATCCTCGTCCTCGCCGGCCCGATCGCCGCCGCCGTCCTCGCCGTCGCCCCCGCCCACGCGGTGACCCCGGCACCCCAGGGCGACCCGGTGATCGTGCTTCCCCCGGCCCAGCCGGACCCGAAGCCGATGGACATCGCCCAGCCCACCCCGAAGCCGCAGCCGAAGCCGAACGGCCCCGCCGACCTCGCGATCCCGAAGCCCAAGCCGCAGCCGCCGAAGGGCCCGAAGGACCTGGCCGACGCCCCCAAGTCCCAGGACCCCGCCCCGCAGCCCGGCGGTGAGACCGGCGGCAGCACCGGCGGCCAGACCGGCCAGGGCGGCCAGGGCGGCCAGGGCGACGGGAACACCGACGAGGTCGTCGCCGTCGCGCAGGACGCCACCACGTCCGGCAAGACCGCCTCGGCGACCGCCGTGACCGCCACCCAGGCAGGTGGCCGGACCTTCGACACCGGGGTCAGCGACAGCGGCCTCGCCCCGGCCACCGCCGAGGACGGCGCAGACAACGGTGTCGACCTGACCTGGGCGATCGCCGGGCTGGGCCTGGCCGGCGCGACCGGACTCGTCCTGGTCGCCCGCCGCCGCCGGCAGGCCGAGCAGGCCTGAGCCGGCGTACGAGGGGGCACGAAGGCCCCGCACCCGGGAGTGGGTGCGGGGCCTTCGTCGTCGTCTGTGCCCGACCGGGTCAGCGGGCGGCGAGGAGCACCCGTCCGTGGGCGATCCGGACGGTGGTCCCCACCTTGGCCCGGCTGCCGAGCCAGGCGCGCGAGGTCCCGCTGCCGGAGAGCACGTAGCCCTTCGCCGGGATCACGGCGTTGCCGATCCCCCGCCGGACCGCGGTGACCTTGCCGCGCACCACGACCACCTCGACGCCGCGGGCGTTCGTGCGGGTGCGTCGCCCCTCGGCGCGGGTGTACCGGACCAGCCTGTTGCCGGTGCGCTTCACGTTCGTGCCGTCGACGCGGTGCTGCCACGTCCGCGCGGAGGCGGCCCCCGTGGTGCCCGGAGCCGACGGAGTGGTCGGAGTGGTCGTCGAGCCCATCGCCTTGGTGTGGGCGGCGATCTGGGTCTGGCTGAGCTCACGGTTGTAGAAGGCGATGTCACCCATCGCGCCCTGGAAGAAGGAGTTCAGGTAGCCGGTGCCGACGCGCAGCGGGGCGGTGCCGGACTTGGGGGTGATGTTGTAGT